>NZ_JBVJJA010000058.1:0-38006 GCF_055586005.1 Micromonospora sp. NPDC051924 | reverse complement strand
AGTGGTGCGCCCTCGGCGTGGCGGGTGACGACGGTGACCTCGTGGCCGGCGGCGGCCAGGGCGACGGAGAGGGCGTGCACGTGGCGGCCGAGGCCACCGACGAGCACCGGCGGGTACTCCCACGACAGCATGAGGATGCGCGACGTCCGGGGCGGGACGCCGGTCTGCTGCGGGATCGTGGGGTGGGAGGTGAGGGTGGGCCGGTGGGTCCGGTCCGTCGCGGTCGCGGGCTGCGCGCCGACCCGCAGGGTGGTCACATCGATCTCCGTCCATGCATGGTGGAACGCGCCGGCGACACTGGCGGCGTGGGAAGCGTGGTGAGGGTGGCCGAACGGCCGGGCGGACCCGCGCGGGCACGCGCGTCCACGAACAAGGAAACGGCATCCCGCGCCGACCCGCACCTCGAAAAGGGCGTTCGTGACGGAAGACACCCGGAAGGCCAGCCGAGGCCAGGAGGGTGGATTCGGGTTACGGTCCGAACGGATGGATTGGCGACGCGTACGTCTGGGCACTAGCGGCGTGCGCACCGGCGGTCCGCCCGTCCGGTGCGCTCATGATCATGGCCGAAGGAGCAACATGCAGGTCTGGCCGGGCGAGAGCTACCCCCTCGGTGCCACCTACGACGGGATGGGGACCAACTTCGCGATCTTCTCCGAGGTGGCGGAGCGGATCGAGCTCTGCCTGTTCGACGAGTGGGACACCGGCGCCGAGCGCCGGGTCGAGCTGCGCGAGGTCGACGCGTACGTCTGGCACGCGTACGTCCCGGGGATCGAGCCCGGTCAGCGGTACGGCTACCGGGTGCACGGCCCGTGGGACCCGGCCAA
This sequence comes from Micromonospora sp. NPDC051924, assembly GCF_055586005.1. NCBI lineage: Bacteria > Bacillati > Actinomycetota > Actinomycetes > Micromonosporales > Micromonosporaceae > Micromonospora > Micromonospora sp. NPDC051924. The sequence goes on along the minus strand of NZ_JBVJJA010000058.1, from coordinate 37,182 downwards.
CGGGCTGCGGTGCAACCCACACAAGCTCCTGCTCGACCCGTACGCCAAGGCGATCGACGGGGAGATCACCTGGGACCCGGCGGTCTACGACTACGAGATGGGCGGCGACCCGGACCGGCGCAACGAGACCGACTCGGCGCCGTTCATGCCCAAGTCGGTAGTGGTGAACCCGTACTTCGACTGGGGCAACGACAAGCCGCCGCGCATCCCGTACCACCACTCGGTGATCTACGAGACGCACGTGCGCGGGCTGACCATGCGCCACCCCGGCATCCCCGAGGAGTTGCGCGGCACGTACGCGGCCATCGCCTCACCCGTGATGATCGACTATTTCAAGCGGCTCGGGGTGACCGCGGTCGAGCTGATGCCGGTGCACGAGTTCGTGCACGACCACCGCCTGGCCGACCTCGGCCTGCGCAACTACTGGGGCTACAACACCATCGGCTTCTTCGCCCCGCACCACGGCTACTCCGCGCTCGGCCGGCTCGGCCAGCAGGTGCAGGAGTTCCGCGGCATGGTCAAGGCGCTGCACGCGGCCGGCATCGAGGTCATCCTCGACGTGGTCTACAACCACACCGCCGAGGGCAACCACCTCGGCCCGTCGCTGAGCTTCAAGGGCATCGACACCCCCAGCTACTACCGCCTCGCTGAGGAGGACCGGCGCTACTTCGTCGACTACACCGGCACCGGCAACAGCCTCAACGTGCGCAGCCCGCACTCACTCCAGCTGATCATGGACTCGCTGCGGTACTGGGTCACCGAGATGCACGTGGACGGCTTCCGGTTCGACCTCGCCGCCACCCTGGCCCGGGAGTTCTACGAGGTGGACCGACTCTCCACCTTCTTCGAGGTGGTCCAGCAGGACCCGGTGGTCGGCCGGGTCAAGCTGATCGCCGAGCCGTGGGACGTCGGCCCCGGCGGCTACCAGGTCGGCAACTTCCCGCCCCAGTGGACCGAATGGAACGGCAAGTACCGGGACACCGTGCGGGACTTCTGGCGCGGCGAGCCGGCCACCCTGGCCGAGTTCGCCTCCCGGATCTCCGGCTCCGCCGACCTCTACCAGGACGACGGGCGCCGCCCGTTCCACAGCATCAACTTCGTCACCTGCCACGACGGGTTCACCCTCAACGACCTGGTGTCGTACAACGACAAGCACAACGAGGCCAACGGCGAGGAGAACCGGGACGGCGAGAGCCACAACCGCTCCTGGAACTGCGGCGTCGAGGGGGAGACGGACGACCCCGGCGTGCTCGCCCTGCGCGCCCGGCAGCGGCGCAACTTCCTGGCCACCCTGATCCTCTCCCAGGGCGTGCCGATGATCGGCCACGGCGACGAGCTCGGCCGCACCCAGCACGGCAACAACAACGCGTACTGCCAGGACAGCGAGCTGGCCTGGGTCGACTGGGCGACCGCCGACGAGGAGCTGGTGAGCTTCGTCCGGCGGCTCACCGACTTCCGCACCCGGCACCAGGTGTTCCGCCGCCGCCGGTTCTTCACCGGGTTGCCGGTGGGCGGGCGGGCCGCCGGCTCCGCCCTGCCCGACCTGGCCTGGTACACCCCTGACGGCCGGGAGATGACCGGCGAGGACTGGGGCAACGACTTCGGCCGCTCGGTGGCCCTCTTCGTCAACGGCGACGGCATCCCGGAACGCGGCCAGTACGGCCAGCGCCACCGGGACGACTCCTTCCTGCTGCTGTTCAACGCGCACGACGCGCCGCTGGACTTCACCCTGCCGCCGGCGGAGTTCGGGCAGCGGTGGGAGTTGGTCATCAGCACCGCGGAACCGGACCCGGAGAAGACCACGGTGGTCGAGGCGGGCGGCAGCGTCTGCGTACCCGACCGCTCGCTGCTGGTCCTGGAGAGGACGGCCTGAGCATGCCCGACACCCCCCGCCCCGACGAGACGACGGCACCGACGACGCGGGTGGGGTCGACCTACCGCGTCCAGGTGCGGCCCGGCTTCGACCTCGACGCCACCGCCGGGCTCGCCGACTACCTGCACGAGCTGGGCGTCACCCACCTCTACAGCGCGCCGCTGCTGACCGCCACCCCCGGCTCCGCGCACGGCTACGACGTGGTCGACCCCCGGGCGGTCAACCCGGAACTCGGCGGCGAGGGCGGCCGGCAGCGCCTGGTCCGGGCGCTGCGCGCCGCCGGGCTCGGCCTGGTCGTGGACATCGTCCCCAACCACGCCGGGGTCGCCCGGCCCGAGGCCAACCCGGCCTGGTGGGACGTGCTGCGCCGGGGACGGGCATCGGCGTACGCGGACTGGTTCGACATCGACTGGGACCGCGGCCGGCTGCTGCTGCCGGTGCTCGCCGACACCCCCGACGCGCTCGACGACCTCAAGGTGGTCGACGGGGAGCTGCGCTACCACGAGCACCGCTTCCCGATCGCCGACGGCACGGCCGACGGCACCCCCCGTCAGGTGCATGAGCGGCAGCACTACGAGCTGGTCAACTGGCGGCGCGGCGACACCGAGCTGACCTACCGCCGCTTTTTCGCCGTCTCCGACCTGGCCGGGCTGCGGGTGGAGGACCCGGAGGTGTTCCGCGCCACGCACGCCGAGATCCTGCGCTGGGCCGGGGCCGGCGACCTGGACGGCATCCGGGTCGACCACCCGGACGGGCTGCGCGACCCGGCCGGCTACCTGGTCCGGCTGCGCGCCGCCGCGCCGGACGTCTGGCTGGTGGTGGAGAAGATCCTCGAGTACGGCGAGGAGCTGCCGGACTGGCCGGTCGACGGCACCACCGGCTACGACGCGCTGGCCGCCGCCGGTGGCCTCTTCGTGGACCCCGACGCCGAGGGCTACTTCACCGCCCTGGACACCCGGCTGACCGGGCGGCACACCTCCTGGCCGGACCTGACCCACCGCACCAAGCTCGAAGCCGCCACCCGGCTGCTCGCCGCCGAGCTGAGCCGGCTCGCCGCGCTGGTGCCCGAGCTGCCCGCCGAGCAGGCCCGGGCGGCCCTGGCCGAGTTGGCAGCCTGCTTCCCGGTCTACCGGGGCTACCCGCCGGAGGGCGCCCGGCACCTCGCCGATGCCCGGTCCGAGGCCGGCCGGCGCCGCCCCGACCTGACCGCCGTCCTGGACGCGGTCACCGCCCGGCTGCGCGACCCCGGGCACGAGCTGGCCGCCCGGTTCCCGCAGCTCACCGGCGCGGTGATGGCCAAGGGCGTGGAGGACACGGCGTACTACCGGTGGAGTCGGTTCGTCGCGGTCAACGAGGTCGGCGGCAGCCCCGCCCACTTCGGCGTGGCGCCGGCCGAGTTCCACCGCTTCGCCACCGCCCGGCAGGTGCGCTGGCCGGCCAGCATGACCACGCTCTCCACCCACGACACGAAGCGCGGCGAGGACGTCCGGGCCCGGCTCGCCGTGCTGTCCGAGCTGCCGCGGCGCTGGGCCGATCGGGTGCAGGACTGGATGTCCCGGGCGCCGCTGGCCGACCCGGCCTTCGCCCACCTGTTCTGGCAGACCGCCGTCGGCGCCTGGCCGATCGAGCGGGAGCGGCTGCACGCGTACGCGGAGAAGGCTGCCCGCGAGGCGTCGGTGGCGACCAGCTGGGCCGACCCCGACCCGGCCTTCGAGCGGGAGCTGCACGCCCTCGTCGACCGGATGTACGACGACCCGGACCTGCACGCCGAGATCACCGCGTTCGCCGGGGAGATCACCCCGGCGGGCTGGTCCAACTCGCTCGGGCAGAAGCTGGTGCAGCTCGCCATGCCCGGCGTACCGGACACCTACCAGGGCACCGAGCTCTGGGAGAACTCGCTGGTCGATCCGGACAACCGCCGCCCGGTCGACTTCGCCGTACGCCGGGAGACGCTGGCCCGGCTCGACGCCGGCGAGCGGCCGGCGGTGGCGGCGGACGGCGCGGCCAAGCTGCTCGTGCTGTCCCGGACGCTGCGGCTGCGCCGGGACCACCCGGAGCTGTTCACCGGCTACCGGCCGGTGCCGGCGCACGGGCCGGCCGGCGCGCACGCGGTGGCCTTCGACCGGGGCGGCGCGATCGCGGTCGCGACCCGGCTGCCGCTGCGGCTGGCCCGGGCCGGCGGGTGGCGCGACACGAGACTGTCGATTTCCGTTCATCGGGTTACGGACATGTTCACCGGTCGGGTCTACAGTGGGTCTGAGCTGCTCCTGGATGATCTGTTGAGCACCTATCCCGTCGCCCTGCTGGCTCCCGCCGACCCCGTGGAGGCTGCCGCATGACCGAGTTCACGGTGTGGGCGCCCGTGGCCCATCGGGTCCGGTTGCGCCTGCCCGGCGTCGCCGACCACGACATGCGTTCCGGCCCCGGCGGCTGGTGGCGGGTCGAGCTGTCCGACGCCGGACCGGGCACCGACTACGCGTTCCTGCTCGACGACGACGAGCAGGCCCTGCCCGACCCCCGGTCGGCCTGGCAGCCGCAGGGCGTGCACGGGCCGAGCCGGCGCTACGACCACAGCGCCTTCCGCTGGACCGACCAGGGCTGGACCGGCCGGCAGCTGCCCGGCAGCGTCCTCTACGAGCTGCACGTCGGCACCTTCACCCCCGAGGGCACCTTCGACTCGGCCATCGCCCGCCTCGACCACCTGGTGGAGCTGGGCGTGGACCTGATCGAGCTGCTGCCGGTCAACGCGTTCAACGGCGAGCACAACTGGGGCTACGACGGGGTCTGCTGGTACGCGCCGCACGAGCCGTACGGCGGGCCGGACGGGCTCAAGCGCCTGGTCGACGCCGCGCACGCCAAGGGGTTGGGGGTGATCCTCGACGTCGTCTACAACCATTTCGGCCCCTCCGGGGCCTACGCGCCGATGTTCGCGCCGTACCTCGCCGAGCAGAACAACCCCTGGGGCCGCACGGTCAACCTCGACGGCCCGCACTCCGACGGGGTACGCCGCTACATCGTCGACAGCATCGTGACGTGGCTGCGCGACTACCACGTCGACGGGCTGCGACTGGACGCCGTGCACGCCATGCCGGACTCCCGGGCCACCCACCTGCTGGAGGAGGTCGCGGTCGAGGTCGAGGCGCTCGCCACCCACGTCGGGCGGCCGCTGTCGCTGATCGCCGAGTCCGACCTCAACGACCCCCGGTTGATCACCCCGCGCGAGGCCGGCGGATACGGCCTGCACGCGCAGTGGAACGACGACGCGCACCACGCGCTGCACACCCTGCTCACCGGGGAACGGCAGGGCTACTACGGCGACTTCGGCTCCCTCGAGTGCCTGACCGACGTGCTCACCGGTGCCTTCTTTCACGCCGGCACCTGGTCCAGCTTCCGCAACCGCAGCCACGGCCGCCCGGTGGACCGGCAGCGGACGCCCGGCCACCGGTTCGTCGCGTACCTGCAGAACCACGACCAGGTCGGCAACCGGGCCACCGGCGACCGGATCTCCGCCACCCTGTCCACCGGGCTGCTGCGGGTCGGCGCCACCCTGCTGATGACCGCGCCGTTCACCCCGATGCTGTTCATGGGGGAGGAGTGGGCGGCCAGCACGCCGTGGCAGTTCTTCACCAGCCACCCGGAGCCGGAGCTGGCGGTCGCGGTGGCCACGGGGCGGAAGCGGGAGTTCGCCGCGCACGGCTGGCCGCCGGGCGAGGTGCCGGATCCGCAGGATCCGCAGACCTTCCTCCGCTCGCGGCTGGACTGGGCCGAGCTGGGCAAGCCCGAACACCGCGAGATGTACGACTTCTACCGGCGGCTGATCGCCCTGCGCAAGCGCCGCCCAGACCTGTCCGACCCTCGGCTCGGCAACGTCGACGTCCGGCACGGCGACCACTTCCTGCTGATGCGCCGGGGCGAGTGCCTGGTGGTGGCGAACCTGGCCGGCAAGCCGCAGCGGATCAACCTGCCCGGCGTGGTGCGCAGCGTGCTGCTCGCCACCGAGAGCGGGGTGACCGTGATGCGCGACGGCCTCGAGCTGCCGGCCGAGTCGGCGGCGATCGTGGCGCTCTGACGTGCCGGCTGACCCGCCCGGCAGCCCGGCCGACGGGCGCAGGGTCCGGCTGCGGCCGGTGGCCGAGCCGGATCTCGCCATGTTCCGCCGGTTCCTCACCGAGCCGGGCCTGGTCGGGCTGGACTGGGGTGGCTTCCGGGACGCCGGCGTGCCGGCCCGCCGGTACGCCGAGGACGGCTACCTCGGCGAGCGGGACGGCCGCCTGATCGTTCAGGTCGAGTCGGAGGATGCCGCCGTCGGCTACGTCAGCTACCTGTGGGGGATCTACGGCGGACGCGCGCCGTACTGGGAGATCGGGATCGCGCTGCTGCCCGAGTGGCGGGGGCAGGGCATCGGCTGGCGGGCCCAGGCGCTGCTCTGCGACTACCTGTTCGCACACACCCCGGCGCAGAGGATCCAAGCCGGCACCCATGCCGAGAACATCGCCGAGCAGCGGTCGTTGGAGAAGGCCGGCTTCCAGTTGGAGGGCGTGGTCCGGGCCTGCGAGTTCCGGGCCGGCGCCTGGCGCGACGGGTACCTCTACAGCCGGCTGCGCGACGACCCGAACCCGCTCTGACCCACCGGCCCTCCCCAACGGCGTGGCCCCGGGAAGCGGCAACCTAGCTACCGGCGGTCACTCTTCGCCATCGTCGCCTTCGTCGCGCTCGGTGATCGGACTCTCCCGCTCCGGCGACCCGCCTTCATCGCCTTTGCTCTGCTGCCATCCACGCAACACCGCCCTGAACAGGGGTGACGTGACGGGCGGCGGTTCGGCTGCGGGTGAGGCGGCAGCATGGTCGCTCCGGGTGACGGTCGATGGGGTGGGAGCCGGAGCAGGAGCCGGAGCCGGAGCCATGCCGTGCCGGGGCCCGGTCAGCTACCGGTCGGGACCTCCGGTGGACCGTACCGGGAGGCGTCCTGCTGCCTCAGGGCAGCGGCCACTCGTGGACCGGGCGGTTGCTGTGCATCAGGTCGACGTAGTGGCGGACCACCTGGCTCAGCGCCTGCGGCCGGTCCAGGTGGTCGGCGGACTCCAGCCGGTGCAGGGTCTCCACCTGCCAGGTGGCACCGTTGCGCCCGGTCAGGCAGCGCTGCTCGATGATCCCGAGCAGCCGGTCCCGCTCGCCCGGGTCGAGGCCCCACTGGTCCAGCCCGTGGTACGCCAGCGGCAGCAGCCGGCGCAGCACGAGTTCGGTCACCGGCAGGTAGCCCAGTCCCGGCCAGAACACCTGGGCATCGATGCCGTGCCGGGCGCAGGTGTTGAAGTTCTCCTCGGCGGCGCTGAACGACATCTGCGACCACAGCGGCCGGTCCGACTCGGCGAGCGCGCGGACCAGGCCGAAGTAGAAGGCGCCGTTGGCGACGGTGTCCACCACGGTCGGGCCGGCCGGCAGCACCCGGTTCTCCACCCGCAGGTGCGGGCGGCCCTTCAGCACGTCGTACACCGGGCGGTTCCACCGGTAGATGGTGCCGTTGTGCAGCCGTAGCTCGGCGAGCTTGGGCACCCCGCCACCGGCCAGGGCCTGTGCCGGGTCCTCCGGTTCGCAGACCGGCAGCAGCGCCGGGAAGTAGCGCACGTTCTCCTCGAACAGGTCGAAGACGCTGGTGATCCAGCGTTCCCCGAACCAGACCCGCGGGCGTACCCCCTGGGCCTTGATCTCCTCGGAGCGGGTGTCGGTGGCCTGCTGGAACAGCGGGATCCGGGTCTCCCGCCACAGCTCCCGGCCGAAGAACAGCGGCGAGTTCGCGCCGAGCGCGACTTGGACCCCGGCGATCGCCTGGGCGGCGTTCCAGTGGTCGGCGAACTGGGCGGGGCTCACCTGGAGGTGGAACTGGGTGCTGGTGCAGGCCGCCTCGGGGGTGATGGTGTCGGCGGTGGTGGCCAGCCGTTCCACCCCGGTGATGGAGATCGGCAGGTCCTCACCCCGGGCGGCGAAGATCTGCTCGTTGAGCAGCGCGTAGCGGGGGTTCGCCGAGAGGGTGGCGGCGGTCAGGTGCTCGGGCCGCAGGGTTGGCAGGATGCCGATCATCACCATGTGCGCGTCGACGGTGCGGGCCTTCTCCTCGGCCGCGTTCAGGCTGGCCCGCACGTGGTGCTCGAACTGCGCTGTGCCGGTGCCGGCGAGCCGCCGGGGCGCCACGTTGATCTCCACGTTGAACTGGCCCAGCTCGGTCTGGAAGCTCGGGTCGGCCACCGCGGCGAGCACGTCCGCGTTGCGCATGGCGGGCTGAGCGTCGTCGTCGACCAGGTTGAGTTCGATCTCCAGCCCGGTCATCGGCCGTTCCACGTCGAAGCGCGACTCGCGCAGCATCTCCGCGAAGACGTCCAGGCAGCGCCGCACCTTCTCCCGGTAGCGGGCCCGGTCCTCCCGGCTGAAGGTCCGCGCGCCGACGTCCTCGCCCATGGTCACCGCCCTGTCACCGCTGGTTTCCCTAACCTCGCACGGGACGGCGGGGCAGGGAAGGCCCGATGGACCTTTTATCTACCCAACGATGGCCGCGGTGACCCCCCGTCGCATGTCCGGGTCAGGTCAGCACCGAGCAGGCGGCGAGGCCCAGCGCCAGCAGCGCGCCCAGGGCCGCCTGGAGCAGCAGCGGCGGGCCCAGATGGGACCAGACCGTCGCGGTCCGCGGCGTCAGCAACTGCCCCGTGGTCAGGTTGACGATCCGCTCGATCCGCGGCGGCAGGTCCGCGTCGCGCTGCGGGCGCAGCGTGAGCTGCACGTGGTCGCCGGGGTGCAGGGCGCTCTGCGGCAGGTGGCCGTGCAGCTCCACCTCCAGCAGCCGGTCCGCGGTGTCGCGTACCCGGACCGGGGTGACCAGGAACTCGGGGCCCTTCTTCAGCTCCTTGAAGCTGCGCCGGGCGCCCCCGCCACCGCTGCTGAGCAGCGCGCGGGCCACCCGCATCAGCAGCCCCACCACGCCGGCCGCGGTCAGCACCGCGACCAGGGCGGGCTGCCCGACCCGCACCTCGCGGGCGTACCCCTCCATGAGCCGGACCAGCCGCCCGGTGACGATGCGCTCCGCCGGCAGGACGACGCGCCGGGGGTGCAACTCCGTGTCCATGTTCACCACCCAGAGTCCCGTTCCGTTCACCGATGGTATCGACCATTCGGGTTGAACGACGTGAATGAACTCCGGTCACGCGGCCGGCCGGCCAGGTGACATCCCGGGCGGCCTGGGTATGCGTGCGGCCGAGCTGGAAAGGGGTCGAGCATGCAGCTGTCCTTCCTGCGCCCGCTCTACGACCGTCCGGGGCCGTGGTGTTCGGTGTACCTGGACGCCTCCCGGGACACCCACGACTCACGGCCCGCCGTCGACCTGCGTTGGCGGTCCCTCAAGGGGCACCTGCTGGAGCAGGGCGGCGACCAGGTGACCATCGAGGCGGTCGAGGAGGTCGTGCGTCGGCACGACCCGATGCCGGGGGACTACGGCATCGCCGTCTTCGCCAACCGGGGCCGGGTGGTGCTGACCGAGTACCTCTCCGCGCCGCCGCTGCGGGACCTCGCCACCTGGTCCGCCCTGCCGCACACCATGCCGCTGGTCGCCCAGCGGGGCGAGCAGATCGCCTGGGTGCGGGTGCTGGCCGATCGCATCGGCGCGGACGCGATCGCGGTCAGCGCCGGCGGGGTGCCCCGGAAGGCGCACATCGTCGGACGGGAGAGCTACCAGCTACACCAGGTCAAGCCCGGCGGGTGGTCCCAGTCCCGCTACCAGCGCGCGGCGATGGAGGCGTGGCACCACAACGCCGGCGACGCCGCCGCGGCCACCGCCGAGCTGGCCGACAAGGTCGGCGCGGACGTGGTGGTGGTGGCCGGGGACATCCGGGCCACCGGCATGATCGCCGCCCAGTTGCCGGAGCGCTGGCAGGACGTGCTGGTGCGGACGGACGCCGGATCCCGTAGCCGGGGCGCCGACCCGATGGCGATGGACGACCTCACCGTGCAGACCATCGCCGAGGTCGCCGACCAGCGGATCAGCACCGCGCTGGACCGGTTCGGCGTGCAGGAGGACGTCGGGGCCGGCCTGGACGCGGTCGTCTCCGCCCTGCAACGCAACCAGGTCGACACGATGCTGATCGTGGACGACCCGGCCGCCGACGGGGAGCTCTGGGTCGGTCCCGAACCGACCGAGATCGCCACCGACCCGCAGCAGTTGACGGCGATGTCGGTGACCGACCCACAACGGGTCCGGGCCGACGCCGCGCTGCTGCGCGCGCTGGTCGGCACCGACGCCGAGCTCACCGTGCTCGCGCCGGAGGAGGCGCCGGAACTCACCGACGGGGTCGGCGCGGTGCTCCGATACGTCGACGCGAGCACGCCCGGGCGGGGCAATGGCTGACCGTACGGTGGTGGACCTGGTCGTCGAGCGCCTGCGCGCCTGGCGGGTCCCCCGGGCGTTCGGCTACCCGGGGGCGGCGATCGCCCCCCTGGTGGCCGCGCTGGACGCCGCCGGCGGGGATCCGCAGTTCATCCCCGCCAGGCACGAGGAGACCGCGGCGTTCATGGCCACCGGCCACGCCAAGTTCACCGGCGAGATCGGGGTCTGCCTGGCCACCCAGGGGCCGAGCGCGGTGCACCTGCTCAACGGGCTCTACGACGCCAAGCTGGACAGCAAGCCGGTGGTGGCGATCGTCGGCGAGGACATCACCGGGCCGCTCGGCGGCGCGCACGAGGAGATCGGGCTGAGCCGGCTCTTCGGCGACGTGTGCAACCAGTTCGTCCGGTACGGGCGGACACCCGGCCAGGTGCCGGCGCTGCTCGACCAGGCGTTCCGCACCGCGGCCGCGACCCGCAGCCCGACCTGCGTGGTGCTGCCGTACGCGTTGCAGGTGGCCACCGTGCCCGATCTGCCGCCGCAGACCGCCGGCGTGGTCTCGGCGACCCCCGGCGAGCCGCTGGCCCGGGTGCTGCCACACGAGGGCGACCTGGCCGCGGCGGCCTCGCTGCTCGTCACCGGGCAGCGGGTGGCGATCCTGGTCGGCCAGGGGGCGCACGGCGCGGCGGACGAGATCGTCGCGCTGGCCGACCGGCTCGGCGCGGGCGTGGCGACGTCGCTGCTCGGCAAGCCGGTGCTGGACGAGCGGCTGCCGTTCCACACCGGCGTGCTCGGCGAGGTGGGCACCACGGCCGCCGCCCAACTCATGGGCGGCTGCGACACGTTGCTACTGGTCGGCACCAACGACCCGTGGACCGACTGGTTCCCGCTGCCGGGCCAGGTGCGGACCATCCAGATCGACATCGACGGCCGGCGGATCGGCACCCGCTACCCGGTGGACGTGCCGCTGGTGGGCGACGCGGCCGAGACGCTGCGGGCGCTGCTCGGCCGGGTGCCGGACCGGCCCAACCCGCAGTGGCGGACCGTGGTCGAGGCCTCGGTGGACCGCTGGCGGGAGGCCGCCGCCGAGCGGGCCGCGACCCCGGCCGAGCCGGTGAATCCGCAGCTCGTGGTGCACGAACTGGCCGCCCGGATGCCGCCGCGAGGTGCCGTGGCGGTGGATGTCGGCTCGGTCATCTACTGGTACGCCCGGCACCTGCAACTACCGCCCGGGGTCCGGGCGCAGCTCTGCGGCACGCTCGGCTCGATGGGCTGCGCCCTGCCGTACGCGGTGGCCGCCAAGCTGGCCCGCCCCGACGAGCCGGTGCTCGCCCTGCTCGGCGACGGGGCGATGCAGCTCAACGGCCTGGCCGAGCTGATCACGGTGGCGCACCACTGGCAGGAGTGGCGGGATCCGCGGCTGGTGGTGCTGGTGCTCAACAACCGCGACCAGTCCGGGATGGGCGGGGGGCGGCAGCCGACCGGCGCCGTCACCGACCGGCGTCCCGACGTGCCGTACGCCGGGTGGGCCCGGCTGCTCGGCCTGCACGGCGTCCGGGTGGACCGTCCGGAGCTGGTCGGACCAGCCTGGGACGAGGTCCTCGCCGTGGACCGGCCCAGCGTGCTGGAGGCCGTGGTCGACCCGGCCGTCCCGCTGGACCCGCCGGAGCCGGCCCTGTCCGACCTGCGCGGCCTCTTCGCCGACGGGGACGCCGCCCGCCGGGTACGGGAGCAGATGCTGGACCGCCGTACCGCCGTGGAGGCCGAGGACCTGGTCTGAACCCGCCCGCCGTCTAACCTGATGACGCGGACGACTCACCGTGCCCTGCGCTTGGTGAGTCGTCCGCGTCATCAACGTCGTAACCGATGGCGACCCGTTGCGGCCCGGGTCGGCGGGGCACGGCGAGTGGCCGCGCCTGGGGCCGGTGAGTGGTCAGCGCCCTGCCGACGGACACCCGGAGGGTTGGTCCGTCCCGTGGGGGGATGCCCCGTTTAGACCCCAGAGGGACGGGAAGCCCGGGCGCGTGGTGAGCGAACGAGGCGCGGTGGGGTCGGTGCGGAAGGGGCCCGTGGGGTCGACGGCCGACGGGGTCGCCCTGGCCGGAGACCGGATCGTGGCGGCCGGCAGCACGGCCCGGGTGCTGCTCGCGGCGACCGTCCGGGCGCTGCGCGGCGACGACTGTGCCGACGTGGGACAGGCCGGCGCCTTCACCCGGTTCACCGGGGCGCCCGAGCCGGTGCGCCGGGCCGCCGCCGTCCGGGCCGCCGGGCGGCTCGCGCTGACCCCGGCCCGGGTTGCCGAGGTGGACACCGAGCGGGTGGCGGGCTGGATCGCCGACCAGTACCCGGCCCGGCGGTGGCCGGGGGTGGTGCTGGGCTCGCCGCACGGCTCCGCGGTGCACCTCGCGGTGGCCCTGGGTGTGCCCTGGCTGCCCGCCGCCTTCGAGATGACCGTGCACTGGCCCCGGGGGACGGTGGACCGGCCCGCCGCCGCGCTGGACCACGGCGCCGCGCTCGCCGGCCGCCTGCTGGCCGGCAACCCCGGTGTGCACGTTCGCCAGGTGCACTGCCCGGCCAGCCGGGGCGCGGCCGCCGGTGCCACGGTGTCGCTCGCGGTGCGCTGGCGCGTGCTGCCCGGGGCGTATGTCCGTTTCCTGGTCGAGCGACTGGAACCCGGCGCGCCGGTGCTGCTGCTGCACGACGCCCGCACCTGGCCGGTGCTGGACGAGGGGCGCGGGCACAGCTTCCAGGTCGGCTCCCCGGCCAGCGGCCTCGACCCGGTGGACTTCCACCCTGACGCCCACGCGCTGCGGCAGGTGCTCCGGTCCGCAGGGGCGGACGGGGCGGGCTGGGCGCCGCCGGACGTCTCCTGCCCGCAGGCGTACGCGGAGCACGGCGTGGAGTCCGGTTTCGAGCAGGGCCTGCGGAGCTGGACCGCCCGGCGGGGGCACCGGCTGCACCGGGTGCTCGTCCCGCAGCCGGACGTGCTCAGCGCCGCGACCGCCGACGTCTACCGGCACTGGCTGCGCCGGGCCGGCAAGACCGGCAACCGCCTGGTGGTCGAGTGCGGACGGCTGCTCGACCCGTGGCAGGTGATCCGGGCCGGGCTGGTGCCGTACTGGTGCGAGAACGCGACCCGGCGGCGGGTGGACGGGGTGGAGATGTGGCTCGCCGGGAGCGAGCCGTTCAGCTCGGTCGACGTGTTGCCCGAGCCGCCCGGGGTCCGCTCACCCGCCCTGGCCGGCCTGCCGCAGTGGCTCGCCGTCGCGGCGTTCGGGCGCCGGCGGCGGGCGCTGGACCGGGGCTCGGCGCGCGGCTACCCGGTCAGCCAGGTGCCGACCCGGCGTGCCACGGAAGTGTTGCGCAACCAGCCGTACGACCTGCCGGTCCCGGCGCCGCTCGGGATGGCCGAGGCCCTCGCGGCCCTCCACGACGCGGGCGCCCACCAGGGGTTGCTGGTCTCCTGAGGCCCCGGCCACCAACAAGGGCGAATCATCCTCGCGATCCTGCGGTCCGTGATTGAGTACCTACGGAGCGGGAACACCGCTCGCTGCGACGGCCCACGACGCCGATGTGGCGAGCCCGTCGACCGTTCCTGGCGTTCCGTCACGTAACCCACTTCCGGCCCGGTGCGTGGCCCGACCACGCGCACGACCGGTCTTCCCAATCCGGGCGGGGGACACCTTCCTGAGGGAGGCGCGGATGTTCGGACAGACCACCACACCCACACCACCACCCACGGAGCGGGGCCTGGAGGACCTCGACGCGGCGGCCCTGGCGTACGCGGCACGGATCGCGGGGCTGCCGCCCGAGCGGCGGCAGGAGGCGCGGGACGATCTCGTCCGCTTCGCGCTGCCCTTCGCCGGCCGGCTGGCCCGCCGCTACCGGGGTCGCGGGGAACCGCTGGAGGACCTGGAGCAGGTGGCCCGCCTCGGCCTGGTAAACGCCGTCGACCGGTACGACCCGGAACGGGGTTCCTTCACCGCGTATGCGGCGATCACCATCGTCGGCGAGATCAAGCGGCATTTCCGAGACCGCACCTGGGGCGTGCACGTGCCCCGCCGGCTGCGGGACCTGATCCTGGAGGTCGGGCAGGCCACCGCGGCGCTCACCAGCGAGCTGTCGCGGGCGCCGAGCGTCGCCGAGCTGGCTGAGCGGCTGGAGACGCCGGAGGAGGAGATCCTCGCCGCGCTGGAGTCGGCCGCCGGCTACAGCCCGGCCTCGCTGAACGCGCCGGTCGGTGGGGAGAGTTCCGCCGAGTTCGGCGACCTGGTGGGCGAGTCGGACAACGCCCTGGAATCGGTGGACGACCGGGTCACCGTCGCCGGCCTGCTGCACCGCCTGCCCTGGCGGGAGCGGCGGATCCTGGCCATGCGCTTCTACGGCAACCAGACCCAGGCCGAGATCGCTGCCCGGTTCGGCATCTCCCAGATGCACGTCTCCCGGCTGCTCTCCCGCGCCCTGACCTGGTTGCGCCAGGCGATGCTCGCCGACGCCCCGCCGCCGTGGCAGAACGGCGCGGCCGAGGCCGAGCCGGCCAGGTCGAGGATCTCGGTCAAGCAGAACGGTGACCGGGTGGTCGTCGAGGTCGGCGGGGAGGTCGACCGGGACGGCGCGGACCAGCTCCGTAAGGCGATGCTGGAGGCGGTGACCGGGCAGCCCCGCGAGGTGGTGGTCGACCTGGTCGGCGCGGGCGGCTTCGACGCCGGTGGCATCGCCGCGCTGATGGCCGGCCGGGACGCGGCGGCCCGGACCGGGGTGCCGCTGCGGCTGACCCGGGTGCAGCCGGCGGTACGCCGCTCGCTCGCCGCCGCCGGCCTGCCCGCGCCGGACTGAGTCCGTACGCCAAGCGAGAGGGCCGGCGCCCGACGGCGCCGGCCCTCCTTCCTGCGGTGGCCCGCTCAGCGCTCCGGGGTGTCCCCGTGCCCGCGGGGGTGCTCCCAGCGGGGGTTCGTCGGCTCGCTGCGCTGCGGGCCCAGCTGGGTCTCCTCCGGCTCGTCGGTCTCCTCGAAGCTGGGCCGCAGCACCTCCTCCGGCGCCGGCACCTCGACCGGCCGCGCGCCGGACTGCGGTGCCGGGGTGTATTCGACGGCCTCGCGGGCGCCGTGCGCGCCCTCGGCGGCCGGCGCCTCCGGGACGTAGGGCACGTGCCGCAGTTCCTCGGCCATCCGCTGCGGCGGCCGGGTGGTCCGCTGTGGCAGGTCCCGGCCCAGGTTGGCGACGAGCGGGCCGTACTTGGCGTCGAAGGCGGGCCGCTCGGAGCGGATCCGCGGCATCCGGTCGAAGTTGCGCAGCGGGGGCGGGCAGGTGGTGGCCCACTCGAGGGAGTTGCCGTAGCCCCACGGGTCGTCGACGGTCACCTGCGCGCCGTACCGCCAGGACTTCCAGACGTTGTAGATGAAGAACAGCGTGGACGCGCCGAGGATGAACGACCCGATGGTCGAGATCTCGTTCAGCGTGGTGAATCCGTCGGTGGGCTGGTAGTCGGCGTACCGCCGGGGCATCCCCTCGTTGCCCAGCCAGTGCTGGACCAGGAACGTCATGTGGAAGCCGACGAACATGGTCCAGAAGTGGACCTTGCCGAGCCGCTCGTCGAGCAGCCGCCCGGTCATCTTCGGGAACCAGAAGTAGACGCCGCCGAAGGCGGCGAACACGATTGTGCCGAAGAGCACGTAGTGGAAGTGCGCCACCACGAAGTAGGTGTCGGAGACGTGGAAGTCCACCGGCGGGCTGGCCAGCAGCACCCCGGTGAGGCCGCCGAACAGGAAGGTGACCAGGAAGCCGACGGCGAAGAGCATCGGCGTCTCGAAGGTGATCTGGCCCTTCCACATGGTGCCGATCCAGTTGAAGAACTTCACCCCGGTGGGCACCGCGATCAGGTAGCTCAGGATGCTGAAGAACGGCAGCAGCACCTGACCGGTGACGAACATGTGGTGCGCCCAGACGCTCATCGACAGCACGGTGATCGAGATGGTGGCGAGCACCAGACCGGTGTAACCGAAGATCGGCTTGCGGGAGAAGACCGGGATGATCTCGGTGATGATGCCGAAGAACGGCAGCGCCACGACGTAGACCTCGGGATGCCCGAAGAACCAGAACAGGTGCTGCCAGAGCAACGGCCCGCCGGTGGTCGGATCGTAGACGTGCGAGTGCAGGATGCGGTCCGACCCCAGCGCCAGGAGGGCGGCGGCGAGCAGCGGGAAGATGAAGATCACCAGCACGCTGGTGAGCAGGATGTTCCAGGTGAAGATCGGCATCCGGAACATCGTCATCCCGGGCGCGCGCAGCGTGATGACCGTCGTGATCATGTTGACCGCGCCGAGGATGGTGCCGAGGCCGGAGAGCGCCAGCCCGACCACCCACATGTTCCCGCCCACGCCCGGACTGTGCTGCGCCGTGCTCAACGGCGTGTACGCGAACCAGCCGAAGTCCGCGGCTCCGCCGGGAGTGAAGAAGCTGGCCATGAGCATCGACCCGCCGAAGAGGTACAACCAGTACGCGAAGGCGTTCAGCCGCGGGAACGAGACGTCCGGCGCGCCGATCTGCAGCGGGACGATGTAGTTGCCGAACGCGAACACCAGCGGCGTCGCGAAGAACAGCAGCATGATCGTGCCGTGCATGGTGAACGCCTGGTTGTACTGCTCGGGGGAGAGGAACTGCATCCCGGGACGGCCCAACTCGGCGCGCAGCAGCAGCGCCAGCACTCCGCCGATCAGGAAGAACAGGAACGACGTCGCCAGATAGAGCAGGCCGATGAGCTTCGCGTCGGTGGTCCGCAACAGCCGCCACAGCGAATTGCCCTTGATCACCTCGCGGACCGGCCCGGGATATCCCCCGAAGTGGGCCGGCGCGAGGATCGCCGGCCCCCGGTCCCGTGCCGGCTCCGTGACTACCCGCTTGGGCATAGCTCTCACCCCGTCGTGACGGCAGAAAGGACGGGCACGCCTACCCG
This sequence comes from Micromonospora sp. NPDC051924, assembly GCF_055586005.1. Lineage (NCBI taxonomy): Bacteria > Bacillati > Actinomycetota > Actinomycetes > Micromonosporales > Micromonosporaceae > Micromonospora > Micromonospora sp. NPDC051924. The sequence continues at coordinate 19,992 of NZ_JBVJJA010000058.1, read as the reverse complement.
ACCCTCTGCCCATGAAACCAGGCGAGAGCGGTAATTTCGGTCAGTTCGCCGGTAGCATTGCCCAGACGACCTTTCCGGCCCCGGCCGGCGCGCTGCCCCAGCGCTGGGTCAGCTCGCGGACCAGCATCAGCCCGCGCCCGCCCTCCGCCCGCAGGTCGTGGTCGGTCGCGGCACGCGCGTCGGCCGGGCTGCCGTCCATCACGGCCACCCGCAGGTACGGCCTGCGCAGGGTCAGGGTCACCTGCATCGGGGTGCCCGCGTGCCGGACCACGTTGCCGACCAGCTCGGTGAGCACCAGCGAGGCCGGGCCGGCCAGCTCCGGGACGTTCCACCGGCCGCACGCGTCGGTGACCAGCTCACGGGCCCGGCGGCAGGCCCCGGCGACCGGCTCCAGCCGGGCCCGCAGCCGGGGCGCGACGGCCGTGCCGGCGAGGGCGGCCGCCTCGGCGCAGTCCCGGCGTACCGGCACCACCCGGCAGGCGGTGGACTCGGCGAGCCAGGCGGCGGCGTCCGGCGGCGGGGCGCAGAGCACCATCGGCACCGCCGGCCAGTCGGCGGCGCGCCGGGCGGCGGCGGCGAAGACGGAGAGCGCCAGCGGGTCGGTCAACTCGAGCTTCTCCAGGTCGACCACGAGCGCGTCCGGCTGGGCGGCCAGGCACTCCGCCAGCACACCGTGCACGGACCGCATGGTGGCCAGGTCCAGCGCGCCGGCCAGCCGTACGACGGTGACCGGCGCCTCGTCGCGGACCTCGCAGCTGATCCGGGTCGACATCCAGGGCCCCTCGTTTCAGTCTCGTCCGTCGGACCTAGGAGGTACCCGTGACCGGGGCAGGTGAAACCGGACAGGCCGACCGCGCCGGCTTGCTCAGCGGCGCGTCATGCCCCGGGTGGTGGCCAGGCCGAGCGCGATCATCCCGAACCCGAGCAGGAAGTGCAGCCAGTTGTCGGCGCCGTTGACCGGGATGAAGTTGGCGGCGCTGCCGTGGTCGATCACCAGGCCGTAGAGCCAGATCACCAGGTAGATCGCCCCGCCGCCGACCAGGAAGGTCCGGGCTCCGGAGACCGTCCGGGCCAGCGCCAGCCCGGCCACCCCGAAGAGCAGGTGCACGATGTTGTGCAGCACCGAGACCTGGAACACGCCCAGCAGCTTCGCCTCCGACTGGTGCCCGGCCCAGTACAGGTCGCCGTAGTTGCTGGTGATGCCGGGGATGAAGCCCAGCACGCCGATCACCAGGAAGATCACGCCGAGGGTGGCGGCGGCCCGGCGGACCGGCGCGCGGCCGTCGGCGGGGTTGCGTCGCCCCCGCGAGTGCGCCATCGCGTTCGTCACGCCGACCTCCTCAGCCTGGCAGGGACCGGACGGCATTCCCGGGGCCACCGGCGGCAAACGCGCGTCCGGCCCGGCCGCACGTGGCCGACCGGGCCGGACGACGGTACGGCTCAGGCGGGCTGCAACGGCCGGGTGGCGAGCTGCCCGACCCGCTCGTACAGCTCGACGTACCGCTGCGCCATCAGGGCCGGGGTGAACCGGGCCGCCGCCTCCCGCCGGCACTCGTCCGGGTCGAGCAGGTCGGCGGCCAGCACCAGGTCGCCGAGCTCCTCCTCGTCGGTGGTGAGCAGGCCGGTGCGGCCGTGCTCGATCAGCTCCGGCAGGCAGCCGCGGGCGACGGCCACCACGGGCGTGCCGAGCGCGAGGGACTCGACCACCGCGGTGCCGCCCGGCTCCTCCCAACGCAGCGGGAACAGCGAGGCCCGGGCCCCGGCGAGCAGGTCGTCCCGCTCCTGCCCGGCGACCGTGCCGACCCAGCGGACCAGGTCGCCGTCCACGTACGGGGCGACGTTGTCGTAGAAGAACCGGACATCCGGGTTCTGCCGGGCCTCGTCGCCGGCAGCGGCCAGATCCTCCGGCCGGTGGTATGGCCCGACCGGGCCGGCGAGCACCAGCGGGAAGCCGACCCGCTGCGCCAGCCGGGCCCCGAGGTCCTGCCCCTTGCCCGGGTTGATCCGGCCCAGGATCAGCAGATAGTCGCCCTTCTCCCCGGCCCGCCGGCGGTCCGCGCCCACCGCGAGGGGCGTGGACAGGTGCACGTGCCCCACCGAGTGCTCCTGCAGGGCCCGGGGCGCGCGGGCCAGCTGCGAGGCGGAGACCCCGTTGACCCGGACCCGGTCGCCGCCGTCGAGGTTGCCGTACAGCTCCGGGTGCTTGGCCAGGTCCCAGTGCAGGGTGTGCAGCACCGGCGGGGCGTCCGGACCCATCGCGGCCATGGTGGCCAGGCCGACCGCCTCCACGTGGTCGTGCACCAGGTCGAGGTCGTCGCGGGTGTGCAGCTCCCGGACCACTCCGTTGAGGTGCGCCTGGGAGATCCCGCAGACCTGGTTGTAGGGGCGTTGGAGGGCGTGGAACTGCCCGTCCGGGAAGACCCAGAGCTTCTCGTCGACCGGCAGCGTGCTGGTCTCCACCGAGGCGAGCACCACCCGTACGCCGAGCTTGCGCAGCTCCGGCACGAGGGTGGCCACCACGTTCTCGATGCCGCCGTAGCCGGGCGGCGGGACGGACAACCACGGACCCGCGTTCATCAGGACGGTGAGACTCATCGTGCGGCGTTCCTTCCCTCGGCGGCGCCCCCGTCGGCCCTCCGCGTGCCAGCGACCGGCCCCGCGGGCCGGCCGTCACCCGCCGGTCCGGTGGACCGGCCCCCGCCTCCGCTGCCCGGTGACCTCACGCCGCGACCCGGCGTCGGGGCACCCGGTGGCGCAGCTGCGCCAGCGGCGGACGCTCCTCGATGGACACGTCGCTGACCACGATCTCCCGGTCCAGGTTGGGCAGCGCGTCCGAACCACCGCGCCGGAACTGGGTCAGCAGCGCGGTGGGCGCACTGCCCGGGGCCGCCCAGCCCCGCCGCTGCAACCGGGACCAGGCGGTGAGCATGATCTGCGCGGACATCCGCCCCAGCGCGGCGGTGTCCTGGTGCCGGTGCTTGCGCTCACCGAGGTCCACCTGGGCCAGCGCGTCGAGGCCGACCAGCTCCAGCAGGTCGATGAGCATGGCCGTCTCCACCCCGTAGCCGGAGACGAACGGCACCCGCTCCAGGACCTCGCGGCGGCCCGCGTACTCGCCGGCGAGCGGCTGCACGAAGCCGGCCAGTTCCGGCCAGAAGAGGTTGAGCAGCGGCCGGGCCATCAGCTCCGTCACCCGGCCACCGCCGTCGGCCTCCACGCTGGTCGCGCCGACCAGCGGCCGGTGGTAGAAGCCCTTGACGAAGTCGACCGACGGGTCGGTCAGCAGCGGGCCGATCAGCCCGGTGACGAAGTGCGGCCGGAACTCGTGCAGGTCGGCGTCGACGAACGCGACCACGTCGCCCTCGGCCGCCGCCAGCCCCGCCCAGAGCGCGTCGCCCTTGCCGGTGAGCCGGGGCAGCCCGCGGGTCATCGCGTCCTGGCTGACCACCTCGGCGCCGGCCGCCCGGGCCACCTGGGCGGTCCGGTCGGTGGAGCGCGAGTCCACCACGATCAGCTCGTCCACCAGCGGGACGCGGTCCATCAGATGTTCACGGATCGTCGACACGATCGCGCCGACGGTGGCTTCCTCGTTGCGGGCCGGCAGCACCACGCTGACCCGGCTGTCGCCCTTGGCCCGCAGCAGCCGCCGCACCGGCCAGTCGTCGGCCGACGTGGTCCGGTAGGTGGCCCAGGCCTCCACCACTGGTGAGACGATCGATTCTGTTTCCCGCACGGGCACACCCCCAGGTCGTGGCGGAAACGCGGGCTCCTGAAGTTCCCAATCCGCTGCCCGCGCTAACCGGATCATGCCTAACAGCCTGATCAGGACCAGCGCACCGGCCGGTTCCCCGCCGGTGAACGTTTGATTGCGTGGCCACCCGGGGAGAGCTGACAGCAGTTTTCATGAGTCGCGGCGAGAGGGTCGAGGGATGCGCACGTGCCGGGTGGGACTGGTCGGGGCCGGCGGGGTGGCGCAACGCCACGCCCGGGTGTTGACGGGCTTCGAGGACGTGGAACTGCTCGGGGTGACCGATGTCGCCCCGGACGCGGCGGAGGCCCTCGCGGGGGCGCACGGGGCCCGGACCTTCCGGGACGTGGACGAACTGCTCGCCGCCGGCCCGGACGTCGTGTACGTCTGCGTACCGCCGTTCGCGCACGGGCCGGCCGAGGAGGCGGTGATCGCCGCCGGCGTGCCGTTGTTCGTGGAGAAGCCGGTGGCCGTGGACCTGGAGACCGCCGAGCGGGTCGCCGCGCTGGTCGAGCGGCGCGGCCTGCTCACCGGGGTCGGCCACCACTGGCGCTACCTGCACATCGTCGAGGAGGCCCGGCAACTGCTCGCCGACCGTCCGGTGCGGATGGTCAACGGGGCCTGGTTGGACAAGGTCCCGCCGGTGGCCTGGTGGGCCCGGCGCGACCGGTCCGGCGGTCCGGTGGTCGAGCAGGCCGCGCACGTGCTGGACCTGGTCCGCCTGTTGGTCGGGGAGGCGACCGAGGTGACCGCGTACGGCGACGGGACCCCGCCGCCGGTGGAGGGTGCCGACATCGACTCGGTCACCGCCGCCACGCTGCGCTTCGCCTCCGGCGCCGTGGGCACCCTCGCCGCGGCCTGCGTGCTCACCTGGAAGCACCGGGCCGGTCTGGAGATCCTGGCCGACGGGCTGGCCCTCCATCTCGCCGAGGACGGCCTGACCATCCGCGACGCCGACGGGGAGCGGCACCTGCCCGCCGACCCGGACGGCGCCCGGGTGGCCGTCGACCGGGCCTTCGTCGACGCGGTGCGGGGGATCGGCGACGACGTCCGGGCCCCGTACGCCGAGGCGCTGCGCACCCAACGGCTCGCCCTCGCGGTGGCCGAGTCCGCGCGGACCGGGCGCAGCGTGGCGCTGCCCACCGGCCCGGCCGCCCGGCTCACCACGGCGGTGGCCGACGCGGTGCCCGCCGAGGGGGTGACCATCGATGCGTGACCGGGTGGTGGTGGTCAGTGGACCGGGCCGGGTCGAACTGGTCGACCAGGACGCGGGCGAGCTGCGCGAGGGAACCTTCCGGGTGGAGACGCTCTACAGCGGAGTCTCCGCCGGCACCGAGCTGAGCTACGTCAAGGGCACCAACCCGTACCTCAACGTCACCTGGAACGCCGACCTGGGCCTGTTCCAGCCCGGCGCGGCCAGCACCCCGTACCCGGTGACCCGGCTCGGGTACATGCAGGTCGGCCGGGTGGTGGAGAGCCGCACCCCAGCCGTCGCCGTGGGCACGGTCGGCGCGATGACCTACGGGCACCGCAGCGGCTACCTCGCCGACCCGCTCGCCGAGCGGTTCGTGGCGCTCCCCGACGACCTCGACCCGCTGCTCGGCGTCTACGTCGCGCACATGGGTCCGATCTGCGCCAACGGGCTGCTGCACGCCGCCGCCGACCTGTACGGCACCGACGTGCGCTCGCTCGGCGACGGCGTCCGCGGCCGCCGGGTGGCGGTGGTGGGCAGCGGCGTGGTCGCCCTGCTGACCGCGCTCCTGGCCCGCCGGCACGGGGCCGCCTCGGTGGTGGTCCTCGACCCCACCCCGGCCCGGCGCGAGGTGGCCGAGGCGCTCGGCCTGGAGACCCTGGACCCGGAGGCCGACGACCCGGCCGTGGTGCTGAAGACGCGCTGGCACCACGCCGCCGGCGACCGGGGCGCCGACGTGGTCTTCCAGTGCCGCGGCCAGGCCTGGGCGTTGCAGCTCGCGCTGCGCCTGCTGCGCCCCCAGGGCACCGTGGTCGACCTGGCCTTCTACCAGTCGGGCGCGGACGCGGTCCGGTTCGGCGAGGAGTTCCACCACAACGGGCTGGCGCTGCGCTGCGCCCAGATCGGCCGGGTGCCGCGCGGGCTGGCCCACACCTGGGACCGGGAGCGGCTCTCCGCGGAGACCATCGAGCTGCTGCGCCAGTACGGCGACCTGATCCGCAAGCACCTCGTCACGGCGGTGGTGCCGCTGGAGGAGGCCCCGACGGTGCTGACCGACCTGGCCGAGCGCCGCCGGTCCGACCTGCAGGTGGTGCTCACCGGCTGACCCGGGGAGCCGGCGGCCGGGAACTACGCTTCGCCCATGACCATCGGGGTACCCCGTCGACCGGACCGCCGCCCACCGGGGTTCACCGCCCTGCTGCCGTACCTGCGCGCCCACCGCGGCACCCTCGCCGTGGTGGGCGCGCTCTCGCTGGCCGGCGCGGCGGCCTCCCTGGGCCAACCGTTGCTCACCCGGCTGGTGCTCGACCGGATCACCGCGGCCCGTCCGGCCGCCGCGCTGGTCGTCGCCCTGGTGGCGCTGGTCGTGGTCGGCGCCCTGCTCGGCGGGATCCGCGACTACCTGCTCCAGCGCACCGCCGAGGGGCTGGTCCTGGGCACCCGCCGGCGGCTCGCCGGGCACCTGCTGCGGCTGCCGATCGCCGAGTACGACCGGCGCCGCACCGGGGACCTGCTCTCCCGGGTCGGCGCGGACACCACCCTGCTGCGGGCGGTGGTCACCTCCGGCCTCTTCGAGACCGTCACCGGGGCCGTCATGGTGGTCGGCGCTGGCACCGCGATGCTCCTGCTGGACCCGCTCCTGTTCGGGGTGACCCTGGCGGCCGTCGCGATCGGCGTCGGCTTCGCCCTCACTGTCGCGCGGCGGGTGCGCGGCCTGGCCCGGCAGGCCCAGGAACGCGTCGGCGAGATGACCTCCGCGGTCGAGCGGGCGATCTCCGCGGCCCGCACGATCCGGGCGAGCCGGGCCGAGCGGCGGGAGGCCGGCACGGTGACCGACAGCGCGACCGAGGCGTACGCGGCGGGGCTGCGGGTCGCCCGGGCGCAGGCGGTGGTCGGTCCGGCGAGCACGGTCACCGTCCAGGGCGCGTTCCTGCTGGTCCTGGCCGTGGGCGGGGCCCGGGTGGCGGCCGGTGCGATCAGCGTGGGCGACCTGGTGGCGTTCGTGATGTTCCTGTTCTTCCTGGTGCTGCCGCTCGGCCAGGCGGTGCACGCGTACACCCAGCTGCAGAGCGGGCTCGGAGCACTGGCCCGGATCGAGGAGATCCTCGCCGTGCCGGCGGAGGGGGCGGCGGACCGCCCGGCGCCGGCGGTCGTCCGCCCGGCCCGGACCGGCCCGGCCGCCGTCGAGTTCGACCGGGTCGGCTTCGGTTACCCCGGCGGCCCGCCGGTCCTGCACGAGGTGAGCTTCACCGTCCCGGCCGGCACCCGCACCGCCCTCGTCGGTCCCTCCGGCGCCGGCAAGTCCACCCTGCTCGCCCTGGTCGAGCGCTTCTACGAGGTCACCGAGGGCGCGCTGCGCGTCGACGGGACCGACGTCCGGGATCTGCCGCGTGACGCGCTGCGGGCCCGGCTCGGCTACGTCGAGCAGGAGGCGCCGGTGCTCGCCGGCACCCTGCGCGACAACCTGCTGATCACCGCGCCGGAGGCCACCGAGGACCGGCTGCGCGCCGTCCTGGACGAGGTCAACCTCGGCCACCTGGCGGAGCGGACGTCACAGGGGTTGGACGTCCAGGTCGGCGAGGGCGGGGTGCTGCTCTCCGGCGGGGAACGCCAGCGGCTGGCGATCGCCCGGGCGCTGCTGGCCGGGCCGCCGGTGCTGCTGCTCGACGAGCCGACCAGCAACCTCGACGCCCGCAACGAGGTCGCGCTGCGCCGGGCCATCGACGCGGTCGCGGTGCGGCGGACCCTGCTGATCGTGGCTCACCGCCTCTCCACCGTCGTGGACGCCGACCAGATCGTCGTCCTCGACGCCGGCCGGGTGGTCGCCGTGGGCACCCACGACGAGCTGACCTCGACCAGCCCGCTCTACCGCGAGCTGGCCACCCACCAGCTCCTCGTCAGCTGACCGGACAGAACGGCACTGAGCTGCGGAAACGTCGGCGAAATCACACCCTCCGCGAACGCAGCGCCAGCCGGGGGTCACAATCGGCTCCGGTTCGCGTACCGTTGCCGCTCATGGGTGTGTCGCAACGGTTCAAGACCAGGTTCCGGCGGTTCCTTCAGCGCCCGGGGACCACGGTCGACCTGGCCCCGCTGGAGAAGCTGCTGCCGGCCATCGAGGCCCGCGAGGCGGAGCTGGAGAAGCTCTCCGACGCCGAGCTGACCGAGGCCGCCGGGCAGGCCGAGGGGTACGAGGAGATCTGCGCGATCGGCCGCGAGGCGGCCCGCCGCGGCCTCGACCAGCGGCCGTACGACGTCCAGCTGCTCGGCGCGATGGCGCTGCTCTCCGGCAAGGTCGCCGAGATGGCGACCGGTGAGGGCAAGACGCTCACCGCGACCATCGCCGCATACGGGCACGTCCGGGTGGGCAACGGCCCGGTCCACGTGCTCACCGTCAACGACTACCTGGCCCGCCGCGACGCCGAGTGGATGGGCCCGGTCTACACCCTGCTCGGGCTCACCGTCGGCTGGGTCAACGAGGCCTCCACCCCGGAGGAGCGCAAGGCGGCGTACGGCTGCGACGTCACCTACGTGTCGGTCAGCGAGGCCGGCTTCGACTTCCTCCGCGACCAGCTCGTCACCGACCTCGCCGACCGGGTGCAGCCGGCCCTGAAGACGGCGATCGTCGACGAGGCCGACTCGATCCTGATCGACGAGGCCCGGGTGCCGATGGTGCTCGCCGGCGCGGTCCCCGGCGAGCAGGACCCGGTGCACGCCGCCGCCGCGCTGGTCCGCGGCCTGCGCAAGGGCACGCACTACACCGTCGCCGAGGACGGCCGCAGCGTCGCCTTCACCTCCGTCGGCCTGGCCACCGTCGAGGCCAAGCTCGGCGGCATCGACCTGTACGACGAGGAGCACGTCGGGCAGCTCTCCGCGGTGAACGTGGCGCTGCACGCGCATGCCCTGCTGCACCGGGACGTGGACTACATCGTCCGGGACAACTCGGTCGAGCTGATCGACGAGATGCGCGGCCGGGTGGCCCAGCGCCGCCGCTGGCCGGACGGGCTCCAGGCCGCGGTCGAGGCGAAGGAGGGCCTGGACGCCACCGCCGAGGGTGAGGTGCTGGGCACCATCACCGTGCAGGCGTACATCGCGCTCTACCCGACGGTATGCGGGATGACCGCCACCGCGGTGCTCGTCGGCGACCAGCTCCGCGAGTTCTTCGGTCTCGAGGTGGCGGTGATCCCGCCGAACACCCCGTGCATCCGGGAGGACGAGCCGGACCGGATCTACGCCACCCGGGCCGAGAAGGAGGAGGCGCTGATCGACGAGATCAAGCGCTGCCACGAGGCCGGCCGCCCGGTGCTGGTCGGCACCCTCGACGTGAAGGAGTCCGAGGGCCTGGCCGCCGGGCTGCACGCGGCCGGCGTGAACTGCGTCGTCCTCAACGCCAAGAACGACGACGAGGAGGCGGCGATCATCGCCGAGGCCGGCGCGTACGGCGCGGTGACCGTCTCCACCCAGATGGCCGGCCGGGGTGTCGACATCCGCCTCGGGGGCAGCGACCAGGCCGACCGGGAGCGGGTGGCCGAGCTGGGCGGCCTGTACGTGATCGGCAGCGGCCGGCACGACAGCCGCCGGGTCGACGACCAGCTGCGCGGCCGGGCCGGCCGGCAGGGCGACCCCGGTGGCTCGGCCTTCTTCGTGAGCCTGGAGGACGACCTGGTCGTCCGGCACGCCGGCGACACCGTCCCACCGTCGCCGCGGATGAACGCCGACGGCCTGGTCACCGATCCGCAGGTCGACTACGCGGTGGAGCACGCCCAGCGGGTCGCCGAGGGCGTCAACCACGAGATCCACCGCAACACCTGGCGCTACAGCCAGGTGATCGAGCAGCAGCGCAAGGCGCTCGCCGAGCGGCGGGAGCGGCTGCTGACCAGCGACATCGCCGCGCTGATGCTGCTGGAGCGGGTGCCCGACAAGGCCGGCGAGATGGACGAGGACCTGCTCGCCGAGGTGGCCCGCAAGATCGCCCTCTACCACCTGGACCGGCTCTGGGCCGACCACCTGGCCGAGCTGTCGGAGGTGCGCGAGGGCGTGCACCTGCGGGCGCTGGGCCGCCTCGACCCGCTGGACGAGTTCCACCGCAGCGCGGTCCCGGCGTTCAACGCGCTGGTCCCGGAGATCGAGACGCGGACCATCGCCACCTTCGAGGAGACGGAGTTCGCCGACGGCTGGGAGCCGGACGCGGCGAAGCTGGTCCGGCCGAGCGCGACCTGGACGTACCTGGTGCACGACAACCCGTTCGGCTCGGAGCTGGACCGGCTGATCGCCTCCGTGGGGCGACGGCTCATCTCCGGGTCCCGCTGACCCTCCGCGAGGGGTCCCGTCCGGTGCGTGACGCGCCGGAAGGGACCCCTTTGCGCGGTTTCGGAGCCGGTCTGCGAGGGTAGTAGGCCGGGGCTTCGAGTCAGGGAGATGTAGAGCGGATGCGACAGGCAATGGCGCCGGACGGGGACACCGCGTGGCCGTACGCGGAGGCGGCGGGGACCGTGGCCCGGTGAACCTCGACACGCGGGACCCCATGATCGACACGCTCGGGGTGCTGGAGACCGCCGCGCTGCTGCGCGAACTGACCGCCGGCCTGATCGCGGCCACCGACTTCGACGAGGCGCTGCGCCAGCTGGTCCGGATCGCCCGGGACGCCGTACCCGAGGTGGACAGCTGCGGCTTCACGGCGCTGCGGGCCGGCGAGCCGGCCGGCGTCGCCGCCTCGGACCCGGGCCGGGCCGAGCTGGACGACCTCCGGCACGGCCCGGACACCCCGGCGCTGACCGCCATCCGGCGGCGCGACATGATCACCGCCCACGACCTCGACCACGAGTCGCGCTGGCCGGTCTGGACCGGGCGGGCCCGCGCGTTGGGCGTGCACGGGGTGATCGCCGCGCCGGTCGACGTCGACGAGCAGGTGATCGGCGCGATCAACCTGTACGCCGGCTCGCCCGATTTGCTCACCCCCCGGCACCAGCTCACCGCGATGCTCCTCGCCGAGCACGCCGGGCTGCTCCTGGCCGCGGTCCGGGACCGGGAGCGGCAGGTGGCGCGGGCCGAGCAGCTGGACTCGGCGCTGCTGGAGGAGGGCGTGGTCGAGCAGGCCGTCGGGGTGATCATGACCCAGCGCGGCTGCCCGGCGCCGGAGGCGCTGGAGGTGCTCCGCAGCGCAGCCTCCTCGTTGGACATACCGCTGCGCGAGGTCGCCGAGCGGCTGGTGCTCACCGTTTCCCGGCCCCGGGACAACTGAACGACATTCGTTTCGCCCCGGCGGGCCCCGGGTAGCACCCTGGACTGGTGAGTTGTTCCAGGCTGGGGAGGTACCGATGGAGAGCCGACTGCGGGTGCAGGGGCACCCCATCCAACCGATGCTGGTGACGTTCCCGTTCGGACTGTTCGTCAGCGCCGCCGTCTTCGACCTGGCCGACGTCGCCGGCGGTCCGGCCTTCCTCGGCGAGGTCGGCTACTGGACGACCGTCGCCGCCCTGGTCGCGGCCGGGCTGGCCACCGTCGCCGGGATGGTCGACCTGTGGGACGTGCGGGCCGGCGGCTTCCGCCGCACCGCCGTCCTGTTCAACCTGGCCAACGCCGGCATGGCGGCGCTGTTCCTGCTCAGCTGCCTGATGCGGGCGCACGCGCCGCAGCGCGGGGCGACCGGCGTCGAGCTCGCCGTGGAAGTGCTCGCGCTGGCGGTCGGCTCGGTCGGGGTGTGGTGGGGCGCCCGGCTGATGCGCCAGTTCGACCGGAGCCGGGCCGCCGAGCCCAGCGGCTTCGAGCAGCTCGGCGACCTCCCGGGCCGCACCGTGGAGATCGTCCGGCCGCGCGCCTGACCTTCCGCGCCGAGGCCTGTGGCGCCTGCCGGCCACCACCCCTGACCCGACTCGGTCGATCATGAAGTTGGCCGCCCGACACGCCGGGCCGGACCCGGCCAACCTCGTGATCAACGCCGGCGCGGGCGCCGAACGGGGTCAGTGGGCGGTGGCATGGTGGGCGGCGAGGACGTCGGCGCCGAAGTCGCTGGCCGGGCGGCGCAGCACGGTGTGCGCGTGGTTGCCGTCGTCGGTGGTGTTGTCGTATTCGATCAGCAGGTCGTCGCCTTGGACCCGGTAGTAGTGCCGCCGGCCCGGGCCGGTCGGGCCGGCCCAGGCGAAGTGCAGCTCCCCGCCCGCCAGCCGGCGGGCCTCGCGGGCGGCCAGCTCCGGCGGGAGCCGGTCCAGATAGAGCGCGACGAGCTGGTCGAGCAGCGCCCGGCCGGTGGGGGTGAGCCGGTCCCGGGGCACCCCGAGCGGGTCGAGCCGGCCCGGTGCGGTGGCGCGGGTGGCGCTGATGATGTCGGTCGGCGCCTCCTCGGCCACGATCGCCGCGGCCCGCCCCGCGGGCCCGAGCGCGTCGAGCAGCTCCCGGGCCAGGTCCTCCTCGGGCCCGAGCGGCCGGGCGACCGGGCGGCCGGCGTGCCGGACGGTGGCCGGGTTGGCGCCGAGGAAGATCGGCGCGGGGGAGACCTGGTCATCGACCACCGTCATGCTGACCGACAGGTGGTGCCCCTCGAACCGCCACCCCCAGCGGTCGTCGCGCGCCGGATCGCCGAAGACCGCCACCCAGTAGTCCTCGCTGTGCCGGCCGCGCCGCCAGCCCTCCGCCCGGTCGAGCACCTCCTCCAGCGCCACGACCGCCATGGCCTGGGCGTACGCGGCCGGGCTGAGCGCGGTGGCGAGCAGCCGGTGGGCGGCCTTGCGCGCGGTGCCGTCCAGGCTGGCGAGGTCGACCCCGGGCCGGGGCCGGGGCCGGTACTCCACCCACCGCCGGGCGGCGTCGTCGTCGAAGTCGTGCCGGGCGCGCTCCCGGGCCGGCTCGTCGAGCGCGGTCAACAACGCGCCGGCCGCCGTCCGCATCTGCTCGGGTACGGGATCCTCCACCGCCCATGTATACCGCCCGCCGAAACCCGCCACGTCCCGGATCGAGCGTGTCCATGCGCCACGTCGAGGTGGGCCTCCTGGTAGCTTGCCGAGCCGGCACGGGAGGCGCGATGGACGATCGGGTGTACGTCGGCAAGGCGGCGGTGGACGGGGCGACCGACGCCGGTTGGCTGCTCGGCCACTTCAAGCCGCCCGGGGACGTCCGGCACAGCACCGAGGTCGAGGTGAAGTGGGGCGTGCACCCGCCGGGGGAGGCCCGGTCCCGCTGGGCGACCGGCGAGCGGCGTACCGCCCTGCTGGTGCTGATCAGCGGCGCGTTCCGGGTCGAGCTGCCGGACCGCACGGTGGTGCTGCGGGAGACCGGCGACTACGTGGTGTGGGGCCGGGGCGTGGACCACTCCTGGTACGCCGAACGCGAGTCGGTCGTGCTCACCGTGCGCTGGCCGTCGCTGCCGGGCTGGAAGGCGGAGCCGCCCGTCCTGCGCTGACCGGCGACGTGCCGCCCGCCCCGTCCCAGCATTCGGTATATCCTACTAAACCTATAGGCTTTACCGGCTAGAGTGACGGGGCACGAGCCGCTCCGTACCGTGAGGACGATCCGCCGATGAGCCGCACCGACCCGCTCGACCTGCTCGCCGTCGCCGCCCGCTGGGCCGACCCGGCCGACTGGCCGGTCCCGCTGCGCTACGACCCGACCGAGCGGTGGTACGCGCGGCTCGCCGCCGACGCCGAGCACGAGGTGTGGGCGCTGAGCTGGCTGCCCGGGCAGGGCACCGACCTGCACGACCACGGCGGCTCGTCCGGGGCGTTCCTGGTCGTCGCCGGCACCCTCACCGAGGAGGCGGTCAGCGGCGGCCGGTTGCGCCCGCACCGGCTCGCCGCCGGCACCGGACGGCGTTTCGGCGCCCGGCACGTGCACGAGGTCACCAACCGGGGCGACCAGCCGGCGGTCAGCGTGCACGTCTACCGGCCCGCGCTGCGCCGGATGACCCGCTACCACCTCGTCGCCGGGCGGCTCCGGATCGCCGAGGTGGCCGAGGCCGGCGTCGCCTGGTGACCCGGCCCGCCCGTACCCCCCAACGCCCGCCCGCGAGCTGCGCCGCACGGAAGGACGCGACGATGCCGATGACCCGGACCCGTACCCGGAGCTGTCCGGTCCCACCGCCCGGCTCGCGGGGCATCGACGAGATCCTCGCCGCCGCCCGCGCCCGGCTGCGCCGGCTCGACCCCGAGCAGGCCCACCTCGCGTACCGGGGTGGGGCGCTGCTGGTCGACATCCGCCCGGCCGGCCAGCGGGCCGCGCACGGCACCGTCCCCGGCTCCCTCGCCGTGGAGCGCAACGTGCTGGAGTGGCGGTTCGACCCGCGCTGCCCGGCCCGGCTGCCCCAGGCCGTCGACTACGACGTGCCGGTGATGATCCTCTGCCAGGAGGGTTACACCTCCTCGCTGGCCGCCGCCGCGTTGCAGGACCTTGGCCTGCATCGGGCCACCGACGTGGTCGGCGGGTTCGCCGCCTGGCGGATCGCCGGGCTGCCCACCCTCGGCCCCACCCCGCCGCTCCGACCCTCGTCCGCCCCGCCCCCGGTCACCGCCGGCCGGGCGCCCCGCTGACCGCCACGCCGCACCCGGTGTGGCGGACGCGACCGCCAGCTCAGGAGGCTCCATGTCCGTCGTCGCCATCTCCCCGCGCCCGCAGCGGACCGGCCGGATCGGGCCGACCCGGCCGCGGACCGCGCCGACCCTGACCATCACCCTCGACCTGGGCGGCGGCGCGCTGACGCCCGGACTGGCCCGCCTGGTCGACCTGCTGGACGAAATCGCCGAGACGGGGGAGGGGGTCGTCCGGGCCGAGGAGCGCGCGGCGGCCCGGGCCCTGGTCGGCCTGCGCCGCCCGGCCGAGCCGCCGGCGGAGGCCGGCGACCCCGATGCGGTACGGATCCTGACCAGCATCCGCACGGTGCGCCGGGGCGGCCGGGAGATCCCGCTCACCCGGATCGAGTACGAACTGCTCCTCTTCCTCGCCGAGCATCCCCGGCAGGTGTTCACCCGGCTGCAGTTGCTGGCCAACGTCTGGGGTTACGAACACGCTGTGGCGCGCACGGTGGACGTCCACGTGCGCCGGTTGCGCGCCAAGCTCGGGGTCGACATGCCGCTGGTGACCACCGTGTACGGCGTGGGCTACCGGCTCGCCGACGAGGCGCGGCTCGTGGTGGACCGCGAGGGCTGAACGAGGGAAACGGTGCGCGGCGTGCCCGGGGGTCCGGGTGCGCCGCGTTCTCGTTCCCGACCCCGCACCGCCCAATGTGAACCAGGCGGGGACCCCCCGTAACGGGTCAACTCGCCACTCTGCTGTAATCATCTGGCCTCGTACGCAGAGCGAGCATCCGGCTCCGATGTGTTCGTCAATTGTCACATTCATGCAACGCAGCCGCCCCTTGACCCTCGCACAGGCGCCGGGAAGCATCGATGAAGCGGCGTCCCGGGCCGTGGGGAGATACCCGGACCAGCCAAGGAGGACCATGTCGGTCAGCCCCGCCTCGTCGCGCGCCGGATGGCATACGTCCCAACCCGCGGTCCCCGGTCGTCCCCCCGGCGGCCAGCGCCGCCCCGCCAACACGGCCGCACCCGTGCTCACCGTGACCCTCAACATCCCGCTCGCCTGCGAGGAGTCGCTGACCCCGGCCGCCCGCCGGCTCCTGGAGGCCGCGCGCGAGCTGCTGGAACGCGGTGACGCGGTGATCTCCAGCGGCCCGGGCGCGGTCGAGCGCCGCGCCGACCCGGTGCCCGCCGGCCGGTCGCCGGGCCGCCCGCTCGCGCCGACCATCCCGACCCTGCACATCCTGGCCGCCTCCCGGTCGGTGCTGCGCGACGGCGAGCCACTGCCGCTCACCCGGCTGGAGTTCGACCTGCTGCTGCACCTGGTCGCCCACCCCCGCCGGGTGTTCACCCGGCTGCAACTGCTCAACGCCGTCTGGGGGTACGAGCACGCCGGCGTCCGCACCGTCGACGTGCACGTCCGCCGGCTGCGCGGCAAGGTCGGGGTCGACGTCCCGCTGGTCACCACCGTCTACGGCGTCGGCTACCGGCTCGCCGACGACGCCCGCGTCACCATCGACCGCACCGGCTGAACCCCGGGTCCGCCACCCACGCCGGTTCCCGATCGGACGGAGCCCCGACCGCCCGGCCGATCCCGTGGTGGCCCGCCGGCGCGGACAGCCGGACCGGCCGTCGCCCGACCACCCACCGGATCGCGTGGTGGTCCGCTCGCCACGCCGGGCAGGATGGGCGGATGCAGGTCCGCCCGATCACCCCCGAGTTCCTCGTCGCCGAGCTGGCCGACCGGCTCGCCGGCAGCACCGGCCCCGACCGGCTGCGGGTGGCCGTCGACGGCCCGCCGGCCGCGGAGCCGGACGCCCTGGCCGCGGCCCTGGTCGATCCGCTGCGCGCCGCCGGCCGCCCGGTGCTGCACGTGCGCGCGGCGGACTTCCTCCGGCCCGCCTCGGTACGCCTGGAGCACGGCCGGACCAACCCGGACGCCTACTACGAGGGCTGGATCGACGAGGCCGGCCTGCGCCGCGAGGTGCTGGACCCGGCCGGCCCCGACGGCTCCGGCCGGCTGCTGCCGTCGCTCTGGGACGCCGCCACCGACCGGGCCAGCCGGGCCGGCTACGTCGAGCTGCCGCCCGGCGGGGTGGTGCTGGTCAGCGGCCCGCTGCTGCTCGGCGGGGCCCTGCCGTTCGACGTCACCGTGCACCTGGTGCTCTCCCCGGCCGCGCTGGACCGCCGGACCGACCCGGAGCAGCGTTGGACCCTGCCGGCGTTCGCCCGGTACGCCGACGAGGTCGCCCCGGACTCCTTCGCGGACGTGGTGGTCCGCGTCGACGACCCGCGACACCCGGCCCTGGTCGAGGCCGGCTGACGGCCCGAGGGATCCGACGGGCGGGACCCGGCATTCGGGCCGTCGGCGGGACGGACCGGTACGGACCGACCGGCACAGGTGGGCACGAACGGCGGAAAAGAACCCGCGGAGCTCCGGTTTGATCCGTCGCGGCGGCGGGTAATCGCCCGGCTCACAGAGCACGGGTGATCTCGCCCGGGCATTCCATCGGACCACGTCCGGGGCGTTCGCGCCCCGGACCGGCATGAGGCCCCAGGAAAGGCAGGCAGCGATGCTCGTCCACGACAAGGTAGCCACGGGCCGCTCCCAGGCGGAGGCCGACCGGATCCGGCAGTCCCTGCAGTCGCGGTACGACGAGCTGACCGCGGAGTACGAGCAGGCCGTGCAGCAGAGCCAGGTGCTGCGGCTGGTCGAGATCGGCGACACCGCCGGCGACGACCAGGCCGACAGCGGCACCAAGACCGCCGAGCGGGACACCGCGCAGTCCCTGCTGCGCACCATCCTGGACCGGCGCGCCCAGTTCGAGCACGCGCTGACCCGGCTCGAGGAGGGCACGTACGGCTTCTGCGAGGGCTGCTCCGCGCCGATCCCGGTGGAGCGGCTGGAGATCTTCCCCTCCGCCACCTCCTGCGTGACCTGCAAGCAGACCCGGGAGCGGCGGGCAGCCTGAGCGTCGCCCGGGTTGCCGGTCGGTCCCGTACGCGGTGGACTCGCCAGATGGGTGAGATCAAGGTGGGCACCGCGTCCTGGACCGACCGGACCCTGCTCGACTCCGGCTGGTACCCGCAGACCGCGGACACCCCCGAGAAGCGGCTGGCCTACTACGCGCGCCAGTTCCCGCTGGTCGAGGTCAACGCCACCTACTACTCGCCGCCCGCCGAGCGGACCGCGCAGCTGTGGGTGGACCGCACCCCGGCCGGCTTCACCTTCAACGTCAAGGCGTTCAGCCTGCTGACCGGACACCCGACCCGGGTCGGGTCGCTCTACAAGGACCTGCGCCCGGAGACGGAGAAGAAGAACCTCTACCCGGACGACCTGCCACCGCAGGCGTACGAGGAGGTCTGGACCCGGTTCCTGTCCGCGCTCGACCCGCTGGTCGAGGCGGGCAAGCTGGGCGCGATCCTGTTCCAGTTCCCGCCCTGGTTCACCATCAAGCGGGACAACAAGCAGTACCTGCTCGAGGTGGCGAGGCGGTGCGACCCGCTGCGGCCGGTCTTCGAGTTCCGGCACGCCTCCTGGTTCGACGGCGACAACGCCGAGGAGACCCTCGCCTTCCTGCGCAAGCACGAGCTGCCGTTCGTCTGCGTCGACATGCCGCAGGGGCACAAATCCTCGGTGCCCCCGGTGCTGGCCGCCACCGCGGACCTCGCGGTGGTCCGCTTCCACGGGCACAGCGACAAGTGGACCAGCAAGGACATCCACGAGAAGTTCGGCTACGACTACTCCGACCGGGAGCTGCGCGGCTGGGCGCCGAAGCTGCGCGAGCTGGCCGGCGAGGCCGAGCAGACCCACGTCCTCATGAACAACTGCTACCGCGACTACGCCCAGCGCAACGGCCAGCGGCTGCGCGAGTTCCTCGGCGCCGACTGAGGACCGCATTCACCTGTTCCGGGTGAGGCCGGCTCACCCGACCTCCGGCGAGTCTGGGCGGTGTGTGCGGTCCGTCGACCGACGCGACCGCGAGGCCGACAGGAGGTGGGCCATGACGGTGCGGGTCGTAGCGGATCGACGCCGCGGCGGGGTGCTGCACGTGGTCGGGAAGTCCGACCCTCCCCGGCGCAGCGAACGGCCCGGTCGGTTCAGCCCGACCCGGCTCTGGCGGGGGCCCAGTGGCCCGCCGCGCCGCACCGACGACCGACGCTGGGAAACCGACGCACGGGGGTGGGCAGATGGCTGAGCAGATGATTTCCGCGTTCGAGTCCTCGCTGGACAAGACGAACGTGATGCTCAAGGAGATCGAGTCGGCGTACGGCTGGCCGAAGGAGCAGCGCAACCAGTCCTACGCGGCGTTGCGCACGGTGCTGCACCTGCTGCGGGACCGGATGCCGGTGGGGCAGAGCGTCGAGTTCGCCCAGCAGTTGCCGGTGCTGCTGCGAGGCGTCTACTTCGAGGGCTGGCAGCCGGACAACGTGCCGATCAAGCTGAACCGCGACGACTTCCTCTACGAGGTCCGGCAGGGCTTCCCGTATGACGTGGAGGGCGGCACGCAGCGGGTCGTGCAGGTGGTGCTGGACACCCTGCGTCGGCACGTGAACCAGGGCGAGTGGGAGGACGTCAAGTCGACGATGCCCCGGGACCTGGTGCAGATGATTCCCTGACCGGCACGGTCCCGGCCCGCTCCGCCGCACCGGTGGGGCGGGCCGTCGGCGTCCGGGTGACCGGCAGCCCGGCCCGCCGGGCCAGCCCGGCGAAGGCGACCGCGTCGACGATCGCCGCGCCGCCGGGGTCGTTGTTGAAGTAGACGTACGCCGGCTCGTCGGCGGCGAACGTGGCGGCCAGCCGGCGTACCCAGGTGGCCAGCGCGGTCCGGCCGTAGCGCGGCCACGGTCACGCGTGGCCCTCGTGCAGCCGCAGGTAGCCGAGCGGTCCCGCCAGTCCCGGTACTGCCAGCCGGAGGTGCCGACCAGGATCGCCATGACCACCTCCCTCCCGCCATCCTGGCACCGGTCCGAGGTGCCCGCCCGGTGGGCGCGGCGGCCGCGCTGACGGTGGGGCCGGGCGAACCGTCCGTGCCGCCGGGTCCCGGCGTCTACGGTGTGGTTAGAGAAGATCGCACGTGGGGTACCACCCGCTCCACGACCAACCCCGACGTACGACGGGGCGGCAACCCGAGGGAGCACCCATGGCACTCAACGATGACGACATGCAGACCACCAGTGGCGGCGGCCTGGAGGGCCCGGCCGACGGTGGCGCGACCCCGGGCCAGCAGGACGGTGGGGCCGACGGCGGTGCCGACCGTGGCGCCGAGCGCGGCGCGGACCAGGGCGCCGACCGCGGCGCCGAGGGTCCGGCCGACGGCGGCGCGACCCCGGGCCAGCAGGACGGCGGCGCGGACGGCGGCGCGGAGGGCCCGGCCGACGGTGGCGCGACCCCCGGCCAGCGCGACGGTGGCGCCGACGGCAGCGCCTGAGGACCGCCATGACGTACCTCGACCCGGCGGGGGGGCCCGGGCGCCCGGCGGTTCTGTTTTTCGGGAACAGCGAGCCGGCCCGCGGTGTGGGGGTGGAAACGGCCACATCCGCCGCCG
>NZ_JBVJJA010000057.1:0-38218 GCF_055586005.1 Micromonospora sp. NPDC051924 | reverse complement strand
GGTTGGTGTGTGTTTTTTTCCGGTCTGGGGGTGTCGATTGTTTGTTCCTCCCCCCCCCCCCCCCACGCCCCCCCCCCCCCTCCCCCCCTGGCCAGGGTCGCGATACCGGACCAGTGCCGGCGCCCGAACAGCATCGGGTAGCCGCGCAGCCCGTCGTAGGTGGCGCAGACCAGCACGTCCGGGTACGGCAGGGCGGCCACCCGGCGGACCGCGGCGGCGGTGAGCCCGGGCATGTCGACCGGCACCACGACGACGGCCTCGATCCCCTCGTCGGTCAGCGCGGCGAGGCCGGCCCGGATCGAGGAACCCACGCCGGTCCCCCACGCGCGGTTGACCACCACGGTGGCCCCGGTCAGGTCGGTGGTCTGCCGGACCTGCTCGGCCGCCGCGCCCAGCACGACCACGATCTGCTCGCAGCCCGCGTCGCCCATCGTGTCGATCAGCTGGCTCACCAGGGGCTTCTCCCCCTGGTGCAGCAGCGCCTCGGGTCCGCCGATCCGACGGCCCCCACCAGCGGCGATGATCATTCCTGCGATCCGGTTCAGCTGTGCCCCCTCGACCAGGGGGACGGACCGGGCGCAGCCGCATCCGGTCCGTCCCGTCGTACGCACAACGGACCCAACGAGCGCGCCCGCGAGCGGGTAGCGGGGCAAAACGGAAAATTGCCCGGCTATGCGGCGTCGGCGTAGCAGTCGACGATGGACAGGTCCAGCGGGAACCGCACCGGGGTGTCGCCGAAGAGCAGCGCGGTGGCCCGGGCGCCAGCGTCGCTGACCGCCGCCGCGACCGCCTCGGCCCGCTCCGCCGGGCAGTGCACCATCACCTCGTCGTGCTGGAAGAAGACCAGCGCGGCCCCGGTGCCGGCCAGCTCCGTACGGAGCGTGGCCAGCAGGGTGGAGGCCCACTCGGCGGCGGTGGCCTGGATGACGAAGTTGCGGGTGAACCGGCCCCGCGAGCGGGCCGCCCGCGCCCGCGGTCCCTGCGGGTCCGTGCCGGCGTCCGGATCCGCCTCCTCCCCGTCGGCGAAGCCCATCGACCCCGGCGGGCAGGTACGCCCCAGCCACGACCGCACCAGCCCGCCCGCCTCCCCGGTGCGGGCGGCCGCCTCGACGTACCCGAACGCGGTCGGGTAGTTCCGCTTGAGCACCGCCAGGGCGGGCACCGCCGCGCCGCCGGTCTGCCCGTACATGGCGCCGAGCAGGGCCACCTTGGCCCGGGCCCGGTCACCGGCGAAGGCGTCCCGGGCAAGGGCGGCGTAGAGGTCGCCGGCGCCACCGGCGGCGGCCAGCCGCTCGTCCCCGGACACCGCGGCGAGCACCCGCGGCTCGAGCTGACCCGCGTCGGCCACCACGAACGTCCAGCCCGGGTCGGCCACCACCGCGCGCCGGATCACCTTCGGGATCTGCAACGCGCCGCCGCCCCGGGTGGCCCAGCGACCGGAGACCACCCCGCCCGGAACGTACTCGGGATGGAAGCGGCCGGCCGAGACCCAGGCGTCGCGCCAGGCCCAGCCGTGGGCCGTCCAGATCCGGTAGAGCTCCTTGTATTCCAGGACCAGCGGCACGGCCGGGTGCTCCACCCCGCGCAGCACCCAGGCCCGGGTGTTGGGCAGCTCCACGCCGGCCCGGGCGAACGCCTTGAGCAGCTCCGCCGGAGAGTCGGCGTGCAGCTGGCGGACGCCGAACGCCTCGGCGATCCGGGCGGCCAGCTCGGCCAGCCGGCGGGGCGGGCCGCCCACCGGCGACGCCTCGCCGAGCAGCTCGGCGAGGACGGCGTCGTGCACGTCCGCCCGCCAGGGCAGGCCGGCCGCCCCCATCTCGGCGGCGATCAGCGCGCCGGCCGACTCGGCGGCCACCAGCAGCCGGAACCGGCCGGGGTGCTCGGTCGCCCCGATCCGGGCGAGCTGGTCCGCGTACACCCGGGTCAACGCCTCGATGCCCGGGCCCGGCGGGCCGGACGGCGCGTCGAAGAGCGCGGCCTGACCGAGGCCGGGCGGTTCCGGCGGGCGGGGCGCCGGGTCCGGCGGCACCGGCGCGCCGGTCAGCCGGGCCCAGGCCGCGGCGAGCGAACGGGGCTCACCCCACCGGCCGGCGTGCCCGAGCAGCAGCGCCTCGGTCAACTCCACGTCGTGGCAGCGGTCCAGCCGGACCCCGGCGCGCAGCAGCGCCGGGTAGACCGTGGGGCCGGTGGCCCAGACCCAGCGGGGCCGCTCGGCGGCCTCCCGGGCGGCCACCGCGGCGGCCAGGTCGGCCACCGGCTCGGGCGGACCGGCGGGGCGACCACCGGCGTCGAGGGCTTGCAGCACCCCGCCGCCCCGCTCGTCCGCCACCACCGCCACCAGCACGAACGCGATTCTGCCTCGTCCCTCCGACACTCCCCCGGGCACGGCCGCCGGCACGCGACGGAGTGGCCGTCCCCGTGGAACGGCCACTCCTTCGCGGAGCAGAGGGCAGCTACTTCCCGACGCCGGCCGTCAGGCCGGACTGGACCTGGCGTTGGAAGACGATGTACACGATGAGGACCGGCAGCATCGCCATGGTGACGCCGGCGAAGAGGCCGGACCAGTCGGACTTGTAGCCCTGGTTGACCGACAGCTCGATCAGGCCCTGGGCGATCACCTGGTGCTTCGGCTCGCCGGACACCGACTGCATGAGCAGGGTCGGCAGGTACCACTGGTTCCACTGGCCGAGCACGTTGAAGATGCCGATGCTGATCAGGCCGGGCTTGGCCATCGGCAGCATCACGCTGAAGAAGGTCCGGGTGTGCGAGGCCCCGTCGACCTGGGCCGCCTCGGCGATCGAGTCGGGCAGCGTCCGGAAGAACGAGTGCATGAAGAAGATCGTGAAGGACAGCGACCAGGCCACGTAGACCACGATCAGCATCAGGTGCTTGTTCGGGCCGAGCAGCGGGAAGCTGATCCCGGTGTTGTAGACCCCCTTGAACAGCGGCACCGCGGCCAGGTAGATCGGCAGGGTCAGGCCGGACAGGAACATGTAGTAGATCAGCCGGTTGCCGGGGAACTCGTAGCGCGCGAGGGCGTACGCGGCCATCGAGCCGAGCAGCATGGTCAGGGTCACGCTGCCGGCCAGCACCAGGACGGTGTTGAGGAAGAACGACCCGAGGTGCCCCTCGGTCCAGGCGCGGCCGAAGTTGTCCCAGTGCAGCTTGCTCGGGATCAGCGAGAGCGGCTCGCGGATGACCTCCGAGTCGTCCTTGAACGCCGACATCACCACCCACAGCAGCGGGTAGATGACCATCAGGGCCCACACCACCAGGAACGCGTGGGAGAAGCCGTTGAAGATCCGGCCGCCCACTCCGCGCCCGCGGGCCTCGGCCCGTCGTACCTGCGCCGGGCGGGACGGGGTGGCCTGGTCGGCCCCGATGGGGCCGTGCGTCGCCGTGCTCATCGTCGCGCCTCCTTCAGAACTCGATACGCTCATCACGACGGGTGATCCTCAGCTGCAGCGCGGCGAGCAGGATCGTGAAGATGGCCAGCGCGACACCCATCGCGCAGGCATAACCGAACTGGCCCTTCTGGAACGCGGTGAAGTTGAGCACCGACGCGAAGATCTCGCTGGCGTGGTTCGGCCCGCCCTGGCTCGGGGTCATGACGAAGACCAGGGCGTACATGTCCAGGGCGATGAAGCCCAGGTAGACCCAGGCGACCGAGATGGTCTCCCGCAGCAGCGGCAGGGTCACCCGGAAGAAGGTGTGGAACCGACCCGCGCCGTCGAGGATCGCCGCCTCGTAGATGTCCTTCGGGATCGACTGCATGGCCGCGGAGAAGAGCACCATGTAGAAGCCGGCGCCGCTCCACACCGCGATGAGCAGCAGCCACCAGAGCACCGCCGGTACGCCGAGGAACGGCTCCGGGTCGGCGGTGAACGCGATCGGGTTGTCCGCGTCGACCAGCCCGATCTTGATGAGCAGGCCGTTGATCAGACCCTGGCTGTCGGTCCGGTAGATCTGCTGCCACATCACGGCGATGACCACCAGCGACAGCACCTGCGGGAAGAAGAAGATCACCTTGTAGAGCCCGGAACCGAACACCCCGCGGATGCCGGCCCTGTCCTCGCGTCCGCCCACGTTGAGCAGGAACGCGAGGAACAGGGCCAGCGCGATGGTGACCAGCGGCACGGTGACCAGGAAGAACACGTTGTGCCAGAACGCCTTCCGGATCAGCTCGTCGGAGAGCAGCCGGACGTAGTTGTCCAGACCGACGAAGTGCTGGGAATCCGAGTACCCGCCCCAGTCGGTCAGCGAGTATCCCGCCGCCTGCGCGAACGGCCACACCACGTAGAACAGGTACAGCGCGACGGGCAGGGCCAGGAAGCCCGTGACGAAACGCGCGACTCCGTGCCGCATTGGACTCACTCTCCCGAACGGATCAGGCGGTACGGGTCTGCTTCTTGATCGACGAGTCCTTGGCGACCTTGTCGGCGGCCGCCTGCATCTTGTCGACGAACTGCTGCGCGGTGAGCCGGCCGGCCATCAGCTCCTCGGAGAGGTTCTGGCTCTCCTTGTCCAGGTCGGCGTAGAAGTCCGGGAACTTGACCGAGATCAGGTCCGACGTGGCATTCTTCATCAGCGCGTTCGCCGACGCCAGCGCCGAGTCCTGCACGTTGTCGCCGGAGCCCTTGGTGGAGGCCAGCGACTTGGTCAGCTCGGCGAACTTCGCGGAGCCGGCCTTGGACAGGATGGCCCGCAGCATCTCCTTGGCGGCCTCCTTGTTGGGCGCCTTGCTCGGCACCACGAAGCCCTCGCCGGAGCCGGCGAAGACGTCCTTGGCGGCCTTGTCCCCGGAGTTGCTCCAGTAGTCGGACAGGGTCAGCTCGAAGCCCGGCGGGATGGTGGCGGCCATCTCGTTCTTCAGCCAGGTGCCGACCTGGATGAAGGCCGCCTTGCCGTCGAGCCACGCCTGCTGCGACTGGGTGTGGTCGAGCTTGCCCGGCAGCAGCAGCTTGTCCTTGACCAGCTTCTCCCACGGCTCCAGCGCCGCGACGATGCCGTCGGCCTTCCAGGCGCCGTCCTTGAGGTTGTCGATGTCGATGACCGCCTGCTTGCCGACCGCCTTCCAGATGCTCGCGAAGAGCCCCCAGCGCGGGTAGTAGCCGTGCACGGCGTCGTGCACGTACGGCGCCATGCCCTTGGCCTTGATCTTCGGGGCGAGGGCGAAGAACTCGTCCCAGGTGGTCGGGGCCTGCCAGCCCTCCTTCTTGAACAGGGCGGCGTTGTACCAGTTGCCCCAGACCGTGTAGGCCACATTGACCACGTAGAACTTGCCGTTCTGCGTACCGTCGCCGACGGTGCCCGGCAGCAGGCTGTCGGCGACCGTGCCGTCGCCGTCCCAGGCCGGCGCGGTGAGCAGGTCGTCGAGCGGCTCGATGGCACCCTCGTTGATCAGGGTGCTGCGGTCCATGCTGTCCGCGCCCGAGTTCATGACCAGGTCACTCGGCTGGGTCGCCATCTTCGGCTGCTCTTCGGTCTTGATCTTCTGGGTGGAAGACATGTTGACCGTGATGTTCGGGTGCTTGGCGTTGAAGACGACCTTGTCTTCCTTGGCCCACTGGTCGCCCAGGCCACCGTTGAAGATGACCACCTTGACGGCGCTGCCGTCCTTCACGCCGAACGGGTTGTCCTTGCTCTTGGCCGCGCCGCCGTTGTCGGACTTGCTCGGCTCGCTGCCGGCGCAGGCGCTGAGCAGACCGGCGGCCGGGGTGACCAGCAGACCGGCCGCGGCGGCGCGCTGCAACAGGGTCCGGCGGCTGAGGTCGCCGGGCTTCTCGGGGGTAACCGACATCTCTGTCTCTCCTTGTGTGTCGGGTCAGGCGGTCCGCCGGAGGCGCCCGGCGTACCGCGACTCGAGGGCGAGGTTGTGCTCGTCCCCACCGGGGACGTTGGCGGAGAGGTAGATAGGGGGTACCTCCCCGGCCAGGTGGAACCGTCGTACGACCTCGGCGGTCAGCAGCTGCGCCAGCAGCGCCGCGGTGACCGACGAGACCGCACAGACCGCGCCGCCGCCCTCGAGCGGCAGCAGTGCGTCGCCGTACGGCGCGCCGTTGTCCAGCACGACGTCGGCGAGGTCGGTGAGCCGGTGCCCGCTCGGGTGGCGTGGGGCGACCCGGGCGGAGTGCTCGACCGAGGTGACCGCGATCAACGGGTGGCCCTGCTCCCGGACCAGCGTCGCCAGCTCGACCACCGAGCCGTTGATGCCGGACTGGGAGGCGACCACGAACACGTCCTCCGGCTGCGGCGCCGCCAGGGCGTAGAGCTGGTGCGCGACCGCCGGGTCGCGTTCCAGCTTGGGGTCGGCGAGCACGTCGCGGGGCGCGTCGCCGTGCAGCACGAGGTCGTGCAGGGAGAGTCGGTTGGTGGGGACCAGGCCGCCGGCCCGGGCCACCAGTTCGGCGGCGAACGCCTCGGAGTGGCCGGCGCCGAAGGCCTGGAGCACGCCACCGCGGCGCAGTCCGGCGGCGATCAGGCCGGCCGCCCGGTCGACGGCCTCGGCCTGCGTGTCGACCACCCGGTCGAGCACCGGGCGGACGGCGTCCGCGTACCGCTGGGCACTGATCATGAGGTGGCCCCCTTCGCGGCCTTGTGCCCGTCCACGGCCTGGGCGGTACGCCGGAAGGCCGCGTGGGCGCGGTCGTGGGTGCGCTGCGCCACCGCGATGTAGAGCAGGTCGAGCACGACGAGCTGGGGGTGCCGGGCGGAGAGCGCGTCCGGCCGGAAGGTGGTGGCCTGGCTGGCCGTGACGAGCACGATGTCGGCCAGCTCGGCCAGCGGCGAGCGGGGGAAGCCGGTCAGCGCGATCGTGGTCGCCCCCCGGCTGCCGGCCTCGGCGAGCATCTCGATGGTTTCCCGGGTCTGGCCGGTGTGCGAGATGCCCAGGGCGACGTCGCCGACGCCGAGCAGCGCCGCGCTGGCCAGTCCCTCGTGCACGTCGCTCCAGGCCCAGGCGGCCACCCCGATCCGGTGCAGGCTGAACTGCATCTCCTCGCCGACCAGCGCGCTGCCGCTGGCGCCGAAGATGTTCACCCGGCTCGCCCCGGCGATCGCCACGGCGGCCCGCTCCACCTCGGCGAGGTCGAGCAGCGCGGCGGTGTCGTGCATCGCCCGGGTGTCGGCGGCCATGATCTGGTCGAGCACCCGGGACAGCGGGTCGCTGGGCTGGATCTCCCGGCCGATGTCGACCGTCCAGCCGGCCGAGCGGGCCCGGCCGGTCTCGGCGGCGATGCCGAGCCGCAGGTCGGCGTAGCCCTCAAAGCCCATCGCCCGGCAGAACCGGGTGATGGTCGCCGGCGAGGTGCCGCTGCGCTCGGCCAGCTCCACGATGGTGGCCCGGGCCGCCGCCTCCGGGTCGCTGAGCACGTGCTCAGCGACCCGGCGCAGTGCCCCGGTCAGCTCCCCCGCCCCGGCCCGGACCCTGGCCAGCACGCCGTCGGAGGAGACCGCCACCGCACCCCGCCGGTCGACCGCGTCGGCGTCGACCACCGCGGTCCCCGCGGGGGTGTCCACCTCGTGATCAACCATGGGACGCCTTTCGGAAAAGAGTGTTAACTGTTAGTGGTAAAAGTTCTTACTGAAGGCCCCTCCGTGTCAAGGCCGTGGGCGAAGTTTTCAAACTGTTACCTGGCGCACAGCCCGGATCTTGCTTTCCTGAGGCAAGGCCGACCAGCATGAAGGTCATGTCCGACACCGTCGTGGTCGGCCTCGACGTCGGGGGTACGTCCACCCGCGCGGCCGCCCTCAGCCTCGACGGCGTACGGCTCGGCACCGGCCGCGCCGGCGGCGGCAACCCGACCAGCCACGGCGCCGACCGGGCCGCCGCCGAGCTGCTGGCCGCGCTACGGGCCGCACTCGCCGACGTCGATCCGACCCGGGTCCGGGCCGGCACCATCGGGCTGGCCGGAGCCGGCCGCCTCCTGGCCGACCCGCACGGCCGGGCCGCCTTCGACCAGGCCTGGTCCGACGCCGGCCTGCGCTGCCCGTACGCGGTCCACGGCGACGCCCTGGTCGCGTACGCCTCGGGCACCGCGGCGCCGGACGGCACCGTGCTCATCGCCGGCACCGGCGCGATCGCCGCCCAGGTCCGTGACCTGCGGCTGGATCGGGTCGCGGACGGGCACGGCTGGCTGCTCGGCGACGCCGGCTCCGGGTTCTGGCTCGGCCGGGAGGCGGTCCGCCGGCTGCTGTCCGACCTCGACCGGGCGGCGGCGCCGGGCGAGCTGTCCCGCCGGGTGCTCACCGAGCTGACCGGCACACCCGAGGTCGCGGACCGGCCCCGGAGCACCGCCGAAGCGGTGGTGCAGACGGTCACCCGACGGCCACCGGTGGAGCTGGCCCGGCTCGCCCCCCTCGTGGTGACGGCGGCCCGGGAGGGCGAGCCGACCGCCACGGCGCTCGTTGGGGAGGCCGCCGCACTGCTCGCCGAGAGCGTGAGCCGGATCCGGCCGGCCGGCGCCACCGATCCGGTGGTGCTCGGCGGCGGCCTGCTCACCGGCGACACACCGCTCGCAGAGGCGGTCCGCCCCGAACTGGCCCGCAGGTGGCCGGACGCGCCGCTGTGCACGGCCGGGGACGGGGCCGCGGCGGCGGCCTGGCTCGCCGCCCGCAACCTGCCCGAGGTCACCGACCCGGCGGCCCTGCACGCCCTGCTGCTGGCGACAGCGACCTGAGCGGGTAGCAGACGCGCTCCGCCCACCGGCCCCGGCACTCCCGGTCGGGCCCCTGCCCGCTCTCCCCAGGGTGCCGCCCTCCCGCGCGTTGCCCGACCTCCGGGTCGCCACGGGTCGCAGTCCCGCCGCCTGAACCCGTCACAGGCAGCCCCTTGCTCGAGGCCCGGCGGGAAGCCGGACGCCGGGGCCGACGGCCTCCCGCCGCACGCTACGAACTTGATGGCGCGAACGACTCACGCCCGCGCCCACGAGCGCGGGCAGCGACCGATCCATCTGCGTCATCAAGTTCGTAGCGGGGCGCAATCCGGCCCCAGGGCACCGACATCACGGACGACTCAGCTCCACAGGCGGCCACGACCGCCCGTACGCCTGTGGGCCGTCTCGCCGTAGCCGTCGCCGGCCCATCGATCGTGGACCAACCGCACTGTCAGGCGAGGTCGGCGAGGGTCTGGGCCAGGCGGGGCCAGACGTGGCTGCGCCAGCCGCCGTCGAGCAGGGTGAACGTGCGCCGCTGCACCGGGTCCTCCGGGTCGAAGCCGGCGTGCTCGAGGAAGAGCCGGGTGCCCCGCCCCTCCGGCACCAGGGTCCAGGTGACCACGGTGTCCAGCCGGCCGCCCCGCCAGGACCACCGCAGCCGGCGCGGCTCGTCCAGCTCCAGCACCTCGCAGTGGACCACGCCGTCGAAGCCCTGACCGGGCCGCGGGGTGGTGCGAAAGGTGAACCGGTGCCCCGGGACCGGCCGGAAGTCGTTCGGCATCAACCAGCGGGCCAGCAGATCAGAATCGGTCAGCACCCGCCAGACCTTCGCCGGCGGGTGCGCCAGGAACTGGTCCACCGCGACGGCGGTCTGCTCACTCATCGGGCAGCCCGTCCAGCACCTCGCGCAGGTCGGCCAGGCGGGCCCGCCAGAACCGCTCGTACGGCCCGAGCCAGTCGGACACCTCGCGCAGCGGCTCGGGGCGCAGCGCGTAGAACCGCTGCCGGCCGATCGGCTGCTCGGTCACCAGGCCGGCGTCCTTGAGCACCCGCAGGTGCTCCGACAGGCTGGGCCGGCGCATGTCGAAGTGGTCGGCGAGCTGCTGCACCGGCTGCTCGCCCCGCTCGAGCAGTAGCCGGAGCAGTTCGCGCCGGGTGGGGTTGGCCAGCGCCGCGAAGACGTCCGCCACGTCAGACCCGGGTGGACTGAAGGACGATCCCGTTGCCGTCCAGGTCGTGGAAGGTGGCGTACCGGCCCCAGGGCGCGGTCTGGATGCCGCCCTCGCCGAACACGACCCCCCGGTCCGTCAGCCGGGCCACGTCGGCGTCGAGGTCGTCGGTCTCCAGCACCAGGCCCTTCAGCGAGCCGGGCGGCATGCTCGGGAACCAGGTGACCAGCGTCAGCGCGGTGTCGGCGCCCTTCGGGGCCACCTGGATCCAGCGTCCGCCGGGGCCCATCGGGTTGTCGAAGATCAGGTCGAAGTCGAGCAGGTCGACGTAGAAGTCCCGGGCCCGGTCCTGGTCGCTGACGGGTACGGAGACAAGCTTCACGTGGGTCACGGTCATGACCACCACAATAGGTAGGAGATTTCCTACCGGTCAAGCCGGGGGTGGGCCGGCCGACATCGTCGACCGCCCCGCAACCAGGACGAACGTCAGGCGCCCGGGTAGGGCTGCCCCTGCGGCTGGCCGTACTGCCCCTGCGGCTGGCCGTACTGCGGCTGCGGCTGGCCGTACTGCGGCTGCGGCTGGCCGTACTGGCCCTGCGGCTGGCCGTACTGACCCTGCGGCGCCGGCTGGCCGGGCTGTGCCGGGTAGCCGGGCTGCGGCGTCGGCCAGCCCTGCGTCGGCTGGCCCGGCGCCGGCTGGCCGGGGAACGGCTGCTGGCCGTACTGGCCCGGCTGGCCGTACTGGCCGGCCTGCGGCGCCCCGGCGAACTGCTGTGCCTGGGCCGCCTCCTGAGCCTCCTTGCGCGACTTGAACGCCTGCACGATCAGCAGGATCGGCAGGATGAAGACGTAGATGAAGACCCGGTACCTACCGCCCTCGAAGAGGAACATCAGGTAGAAGCCGTAGCAGAAGAAGGCGATACCGACGACGATGTTGGCGACCCGCGAAAGGGTGGACTGCTCCTTGAGCGCCAGGCCGACGACGACCATCGCGATGCCGCCGAGCAGCAGCAACAGCTCGTAGATGAGGAGAAACATGTGATTCCTGTCAATCGATAACGGTGCCGGCCCACCATAGAGGAGCCCTTATTGGTCGCGCTGCCCCATTGCCTGTGGCAACCGCCTCACTTGAGTTGACCCGCGGTGAGTCCCGTCTGGATCTGCCGCTGGAAGGCGACGTAGACCGCCAGCACCGGCAGGGTGGCGATGGTCAGGCCCGCGAACAGGCCGCTGAAGTCGCCCTGGTAGCCCTGACTGACCGCGAGCGCGGTGAGGCCCTGCGCCAGCACCCACTTGGAGTCGTCGCCCTGCATGAGCACCTGCGGCAGGATGAACTGGTTCCAGTGGCTGAGGAAGTTGAAGATCGCCACACTGATCAGTCCCGGTCGCGCCATCGGCAGCATCACCCGGAAGAAGAGCCGGAAGTGACCGCACCCGTCGATCAGCGCCGCCTCCGCGACCGACGTCGGCAGCGTCCGGAAGAACGCCGTCAGGAAGAAGACCGTGAACGGAAGCGAATAGGCGGCGTAGACCAGCATCAGGCCGGTCCAGGTGCCGAACAGCCCGGCGTTGCGCACCACGAAGAAGAGCGGCACCAGGGCGAGGAAGACCGGGAACATCATCCCGCCGACGAACAGGTAGTAGACCACCTGCCGGCCGCGGAACTCGTACCGGGCGAAGACGTACGCGGCGGTCGCGCCGAGCAGCATGGTGAGGGTGAGCGAGCCGGCCACCACGATGCCGCTGTTCAGGAAGTACCGGCCGATGTGCGCCTCGGTCCAGGCCCGGGACCAGTTCTCGAAGCGCAGCGCACCGGGCAGACCCCACGGGTCGCTGAGGATCTCGCCGTCGCTCTTGAACGAGCTGAGGAACATCCACAGCAGCGGCAGCGCGGTCAGCGCCGCCCAGAGCAGCAGGAACCCGTGCGAGAAGGCGTTGGCCACGCCCAGTTCGCGGCGCGGCCGCCGCTCCTCGGCGCGGGTGGGCTCGGGCTTCTCCGCCCCGGCGACGGCGGGGCGATCCATGGTGGTCACGAGTACTCGATCCGATCACGACGGCCGGAACGCAGCGCCAGCACCGCGACCGACAGGGTCAGGAACAGCATCACCACGCCGATCGCGGAGGCATATCCGAACTTGCTCTCGCTGCCGAACGCGGTCTCGTACATTCGCAGGCCGATGACGTCGGACGAGAAGTTGGGACCGCCGTTGGTCATCTGCTGGACCAGGATGAAGCCGTCCAGCGCCGCGATGGCCAGGTAGATCCAGGCGACCTGCACGGTGTCCCAGAGCAGCGGGACGGTGACCCGGCGCAGGGTGGTCCACCGCGACGCCCCGTCGAGCAGCACCGCCTCGTAGATGTCGCGCGGGATCGCCGCCATGGCGGCGCCGAAGAGCACCACGTAGAACCCGACGTTGCTCCAGATCATCACGGCCAGCACGCACCAGAACGCGGTGCGCGGGTCGCCCAGCCAGGTGGGCGCGGGCAGGCCGAAGGCCCGCAGCGCGCCGTTGAGCAGGCCGTTGTTGGGGTGGTAGACCTCCTTCCAGAGCAGCGCGATGATCACCACGGAGAGCACCTGGGGGAAGAAGTAGACCATCCGGTAGACCGCCGTGCCCCGGACGCCGGTCACCCCGGCCCGGCCCTTGCGCCCGCCCATGTTGAGCATCGTGGCGAAGAACAGGCCGAGTCCGATGGTCAGTACCGGCACCACCGCGAGCATGATCGCGTTGTTCTTGATCGCGTTCCACACCTGGCCGTCGTGCCACAGCGTCCGGAAGTTCGCCATCCCGACCGGGTCGGCGTGCGCGGAGTAGCCCAGCCAGTTGGTGGTGGAGATCTGGAACGCCTGCAGGTACGGCGAGAGTACGAAGACGCCGTAGAGCACCAGCGGCGGCACCAGGAAGGTGATGATCAGCGGGTACTTGCCATGTCTCACGAGAAGGACCTACTCCCCAGCGGTGGACCGGTGGGGACGGTACCGCGCCCGCCCCACCGGCCGGACGTCACGCGGCCCGCTTGTACTTCTTGACGGAGCTGTCCTGGGCGATCGAGTCGGCGCCCTTCTGGCACGCGTCGAGGAACTCGGCCGGGGTGCTCCGGCCGCTGAAGAACTCGCCGCAGGCGGCGTCGACCAGCTCGCGCTCGAGCTTGCGGTAGTAGTTGTTGTAGACCCAGTTGAAGCCGTTGCTGCCGGACGCCTCAAGGGCCTTGACCACGCTGGTCAGGCCGAACGGCAGCTCGACTCCCTCGGTCGTGCCGGCCACCACGGTCAGGCTGGAGACCTTCTTCGTGAAGTCCTGCGCGCCCTTCTTGGAGAGCATCACCCGGAAGTACTCCATGCCGCCGGCGACGTTCTTCGCCTTGGCCGGCACCATGAACGGCTCGCCGGCGGTGCCTCGGATCGCCTCGAACGGCAGCTTGTCACCGCTGGTCAGGCTGGGCGTCGGCGCGATCGTCATGTTGAAGCCGGCCGGGGTGACCTTGGCCTGCTCGTTCTCCAGCCAGGAGCCGCAGGAGATGAAGGCGGCCTTGCCCTGGCACCAGGCGGTCTGCGACTGGATGTGGTCCAGGCCCGGCGAGCCGTCCAGGATGTACTTGTCCTTGACGATCTGGTACCAGGCGTCGGCCGCCGCCTTCATGGCGTCGGACTTCCAGGCGTTCGGCTCGAGGTTGTCGATCGCCATGGCCACCGACGGCCCGCCGAGCTTGATCGCGCTGGCGATCAGCGGCCAGCTCATGTAGCGGGGGTGCTTGCCCGCGTAGGTCCAGGGGGCGATGCCGGCGGCCTTGATCTGCTTGCAGAGCGCGATGTGCTCGTCCCAGGTCTTGGCGTACTGCCAGTTCCGCTCGGTGAACAGCTTGGTGGAGTGCCAGATGCCGTACGCGGTGTAGGTGTAGTTGAGGACCAGGAACTTCCCGTCGTACGAGCCGACCTCGACGGCGCCGGGCAGCAGCGTGTCGCGCACCTTCTTGCCGGGCTGGTCGAGGCTCGGGGCGTCGAGCAGCTCGCCCAGGTCGGCGATCGCGTTCTGGCTGACCAGGCCGTTGAAGTCGATCTGGCCGGCGCCGGAGTTGTTGACCACGTCCGGCGGGGTGCCGTCGACGAAGCGCGGCTGGAGGGTCTTGTTGATCTCCTGGGTGGCGGAGTGCTTGATCTCGGCCTTCGGGTACTTCTCCTTGTACATGGCCTCGTGGGCCTTGGCGTAGTCCTCGCCGAAGCCGCCGTTGAAGATCACCACCTCGAGCGGGGCGTCCTCCTTGACCCCGAGCGGGTTCTGCTCGCTCTTGGTGCCCTTGTAGGTGCCGGCGTCGCCCTTGTCGTCGCCGCCGGACGTCGCGCAGCCGGCGAGCAGGCCGGCGGCGGGGGTGGCCAGCAGGCCGGCCGCGGCCGTGCGCCGGATAATCTCACGCCTGTTCATCGCATCTCCTCGGTTCGGGTACGGGCGGCCCACCGAGGGGGACGGCGGCCGCGACATCGAGGCACGGGGGTGTCAGGTGTTGCTCGGTTTCACTTCATTTGAAGTTGATGAAGAATTTCTACGACAGCGCGCCGTGGACCACAAGACCCGACGACCGAACCGTTATCACCACCGGTCCGCGACGGCTGGCATAGCCTGGGCTCATGCGCCGCCTGCGGCAGCTCGCCGAGCGCACGCCGGCCGGGCGGGAGCGCTACGTCGACCTGCTCCGGGCCCTCGCGATCACCATGGTGGTGCTCGGTCACTGGGGGATCACCGTCATCGGGTACGACCGGACCGGACGGCCCACCGGGCACTCCGCCCTGGGCGACCTCCCCTGGGTCTGGCCGCTGACCTGGGTGGCCCAGGTGATGCCGGTGTTCTTCCTGGTCGGCGGGTACGCCAACGCCGCCTCGCTGACCGCCCGCACGAACAGGGGTGGCGATGCCACCGGCTGGCTGGTCGATCGCAGCGCCCGGCTGGTCCGTCCCACCACGGCGCTGCTGGTGGTGCTCGCGGTCGGCGCGGCGGTCGCGAGCCTCCGGCACGCCGACCCGGTGCAGGTACGCACCGTCGTCTGGTTCGCCACCATCCCGCTGTGGTTCCTGGTGGCGTACCTGGTCGTGGTGCCGCTGACCCCACCGATGTACGCGCTGCACCGCCGCTTCGGGCTGGCCGTGCCGGCGGTGCTGGTCGGGCTCGTCGCGCTCGGCGACCTGGGTCGGCTGCTCGGGCCGGCCGGGCTCGCCACCGCCAACTACCTCTTCGGCTGGTTGGCCGTCCACCAGCTCGGCTTCGCCTGGTACGACGCCCGCACGCCGGACCTGCCCCGCCGCCGGCGGCTGCCGCTGTCCCGACGCGCCGGGGCGGTGCTGCTGGCCGGCGGGCTGGCCGTGCTGGTGCTGCTGACGGTCGTCGGCCCGTACCCGGTGGTCATGCTCAACGTGCCGGGGACCCGGCTGGATAACGCGGCCCCGCCGAGCCTGGCGCTGCTCGCCGCGGCCACCGCGCAGCTCGGGCTGATCCTGCTGCTGCGCGGACCGGCCGAGCGGTGGCTGCGCCGGTCCGGCCCCTGGCAGGCGGTGATCGCGGCGAACACCGTGGTGCTCACCGTCTTCCTCTGGCACCTGACCGCGGCGGTGCTGCTGGTCGGCCTGCTGGACGCGCTCGGCGCGCTGCCCACCCCCCGGGTCGGCTCGGCGGCCTGGTGGGCCTGGCGGATCCCCTGGGTGCTGGCCCTCGCCGTGGTGCTCACCGCCCTGGTCGCCGTCTTCGGCCCGATCGAGGCCCGGTCGCGGCGGCACCCGCCCGGGGCCGCACCGACCCGCCCGTGGCGCACCGCGCTGGCCGTCGCCGGGTACGCGGGCATCGTCGCCGGGCTGCTGCTGAACAGCCTCACCCGCAAGGTCGCCCCCGAGCCGCTGGGGCTGCCCGCCCCGGCGCTGGTGGCGTACCTGGCCGGGGCGGGGGCGCTGCGACTGCTCAGGTCTGGGTGGGGAAGCCGAGGTTCACCCCGCCGTGCCGGGGGTCGAGCCACCGGCTCGTGACCACCTTGCCCCGGGTGAAGAAGGCGACCCCGTCGGCGCCGTGCGCGTGCAGGTCGCCGAAGAGCGAGGCCTTCCAGCCGCCGAAGGAGTAGTACGCCATCGGCACCGGGATGGGCACGTTGATCCCGACCATGCCGACCTCCACCTCGTGCTGGTACCGCCGGGCGGCCCCGCCGTCGTTGGTGAAGATCGCCGTGCCGTTGCCGTACGGGTTGGCGTTGACCAGGTCCACCGCCTCGTCGTACGAGCCGACCCGGACCACGCTGAGCAGCGGGCCGAAGATCTCGTCGGTGTAGATGGACATCTCCGGGGTGACGTGGTCGAAGAGGGTCGGGCCGAGCCAGAACCCGTCCGGGTCCCCGTCCGGGGTGACCGCCCGGCCGTCCACCACCGGCACCGCGCCGGCCGCGACCCCGGACTCCACGTAGGAGCGGACCCGCTCGGCGTGCGCGGCGGTGACCAGCGGCCCCATGTCGCAGCCGCGTCGGCCGTCCCCGGTGCGCAGGCCGGCCATCCGTTCGGCGATCTTCGCGACCAGGGCGTCGGCCACCGGCTCCACCGCGACCAGCGCGGAGATCGCCATGCACCGCTCCCCCGCCGAGCCGAAGCCGGCGTTGACCGCCGCGTCGGCGGCCAGATCGAGGTCGGCGTCGGGGAGCACCACCATGTGGTTCTTCGCCCCACCGAGCGCCTGCACCCGCTTGCCGTTCAGCGCGCCGCGCTGGTGCACGTACCGGGCGACCGGGGTGGAGCCGACGAACGACACCGCCTTCACCCCGGGGTGGTCGAGCAGCGCGTCGACCGCCTCCTTGTCGCCGTTGACCACGTTCAGCACGCCATCGGGCAGGCCCGCCTCGGTGAACCACTCGGCGAGCAGCAGCGCCGCGCCGGGGTCCTTCTCGCTCGGCTTGAGCACCACCGCGTTGCCGCAGGCGATCGCCACCGGGATGAACCAGAGCGGCACCATCACCGGGAAGTTGAACGGCGAGATCACCGCCACCACGCCGAGCGGCTGCCGCAGGCTGTACGAGTCGACCTCGGTGGAGACGTTCTCGCTGAAGCCGCCGCGCAGCGCCGAGGGGATGCCGCAGGCGTACTCGATCACCTCCAGGCCGCGCTGCACCTCGCCGGCGGCGTCGGCGAGCACCTTGCCGTGCTGGGCGGTGATCACCTCGGCGAGCCGGTCGCGCCGGGCGTTGACCAGCTCGCGGAAGGCGAACAGCACCGCCGTCCGCTTGGCCAGGGACGCGTCCCGCCAGGTCCGCGCGGCCCGCTCGGCGGCCTCCACCGCACCCGCCACGTCCGCTGCCGAGGCCAGCGCCACCTGACCGGTACGGCGGCCGGTGGCCGGGTCGAACACGTCGCCGCGCCGCTCCGAGTCGCCGGCCACCCGCTTGCCGTCGACGTAGTGCCCGATCTGGCTCATGCGGCCACCTCCGCCTCGACGGACGTACGGATCGCGTCGACCAGGATGGCCAGGCCCTCGCGGGCCTCGTCCTCGGTCAGGGTCAGCGGCGGGCCCATCCGCACCACGTTGCCGTAGAGGCCGCCCTTGCCGACCAGCAGGCCGCCCGCCCGGCAGGCCTCGAAGACCCGGGTGGTGAGCGCCGGGTCCGGGTCGGTGGTGCCCGGGCGGACGAACTCCACGCCGAGCATCAGGCCCTTGCCGCGTACCTCGGCGACGCAGTCGAGGTCGGCCGTGGCGGCGCGCAGGCCGTCGCTGAGGATCGCGCCGACCCGCGCGGCGTTGGCCTGCAGGTCGTGGTCGAGCAGGTAGTCGAGGACGGCGTTGCCGGCGGCGGTGGAGACCGGGTTGCCGCCGAAGGTGGAGAAGCTGATCGCCGGTACCGACTCCAGCACGTCCGCCCGGCCGACCACACCGGCCAGTGCGAAGCCGTTGCCGATCCCCTTGGCGAAGGTGATCAGGTCCGGGGTGACCCCGTGAGCCTGGTAGCCCCAGAAGTGCTCGCCGGTACGCCCCCAGCCGGTCTGCACCTCGTCGCTGATCAGCAGGATGCCGTGCTCGTCGAGTACCTTCTTCCAGGCGGCGAAGAGCCCGTCCGGGCCGTGCACGAAGCCGCCGACGCCCTGGATCGGCTCGGCGATCAGGCAGGCCACGTCGCCGGAGGTCTGGGTGGCGAGCACCTCGCGCAGGTCCTCCACCGCGGCGTCGATCCGGTCGCCCTCGTCGAGGCGGGCCAGCAGGCCGCGCAGCCGCTCGCCGGAGTGCAGCCAGGCCACCTGCAGCGGGTTGAGGGCGCTGGCCGACCAGCTCCGGTTGCCGGTCACCCCCATCGCCGCGTACGAGCGGCCGTGGTAGCTGTTGCGCACGGCGAGGATCTGGTGCGAGCGGCGGTGGTTGGTGGCGACCAGCAGCGCCGCCTCGTTCGCCTCGGTGCCGGAGTTGGTGAAGAACACCCGAGCGTCCGGGATGCCGGAGACCCGGGCCACCTTCTCGGCCAGCTCCACCTGCTGGCGGATCAGGTAGAGGGTGGAGCTGTGCACGATGCCGGTACGCAGCTGCCGCTCGACCGCCTCGCGGATCTCCGGGATGTCGTAACCGATCATGTTGGTCAGCACGCCGCCGAAGAAGTCCAGGTAACTGCGTCCCTGCGCGTCGGTGACCCGGCGGCCGGAGCCGGAGACCAGCTCGATCGGTTCGGCGTAGTAGAGCGGCATCCAGGACGGGAGCACGGCCCGGTGCCGGGCCAGCAGGTCGTCGGAGGTCATTCGGCGCACCCTTCAGCGGCGGTTGGTCCTCGCACGCTCTCACCGGGTGACCGCCGGGACAACTGTCAGCCTGTAGCGCAGCGACCGTCCACGCCTGACACCACGTCAACCGCGCCACTGCGGTTTCCGGAGTCGAACGCGCTCCACGCTCGCCTTTCCGCCGGTCTCCCGGTTGGTCAACCACTCGATCCGCATCCCGTGGGCCGTCGAGGCACCACGTCACCCGCCATCGGCGCCGTCCTCCCGTCGCCGGCACCCAGCTAGCCAGGTAGCCACGATCCACAACGGCCGGTGCGCGCCCGCCGGCCGCCGGCCGCCGGTAGCATCCGCCGGGTGCGGACGACGGAGGTGGGGCTGCCGGCCGGCGCGGCGGGGACGACCGGTGCGGAGCTCGCCGCGGGGGTACGGGCCTGGGTGGAGTCTCCGCCGCTACGCGGCCTGGTCCGGCACTTCGGCGGCGACTGGCCGGCCGGGGACGTGCCGGCGGTGCTGGCCGGGCTGGACGACTTCTCCGCCCGGCACTGGGACTTCCGGGAGGGGCGGGAGCGCCCCGAGGCACGGGAGCCGGCCTTCGACCCGGCCACGGCCCGGCTGGTGCTGGCCACGGCCGACGCGCTGGGCCTGGTCCGGGCCGCCCCGCCCGCCCTGCCCGGCTACGCCCATCTGCTGGTGCTCGGCGGCCTGGCGCACGCCTGCCTGCGGCGCACCGCCTACGCCGCGCACCTGGTGCGGACCGTCGCCGGCGTCTCCGGCGAGGTGGCCGTGCTGGGCAGCTTCCGAGCCCTCTCCCCGGTCGAGTCGCGGATGCTCGCCGACGCGGGGGTGACCGACTGCGCCACCGAGGTGGACGCCCTCGACGCGGGGGTCCGCGCCGCCTTCGGGGTGACCAGCCCGAGCGAGGAGACCGGCGAGGACGCGGAGCACCCGCACCGGGCCTGGTCCTCCCGCACCTACCGCCCGGCCGGCCTGCCTCCGGTTCGCGTGCTCGCCGCCCCGTCCAGCGAGCCGGACCGGCGCCGGGCGCACACCGCCGACACCCAGCGGTTCTGGGCCGAGCACGTCCGGCTGCGCGCCGGCGACCCGGTGCTCATGGTGACCGCGCCGATCTACGTGCCGTTCCAGCACTGCGACGCGCTGCGTACCCTCGCGGTGCCGTACGCCTGCGGGATCGACACCGTCGGGGTGGACCCGTCGCTGACCGTCCTGGCCCGTGTGCCGGAACCCACCCTCACGCCCGGGCGGTACCTGCAGGAGATCCGTTCGGCGATCCGGTCCCTGCGCGCCCTGCATGCGGCGCTGACCCGGGTGCCGGTGTCCGGCGCACCGCCGGACGCCGGCCCGCGGGGTGGCCGTCGGTTGACGTAGACCGGGCCGCCGCCGTGGGTGCTGCTGACTCAGCGGAACCGGGCCCGGGCGATCGCCCGGGACACCTCTACCGGCTGGTCCACCTCCAGGACGAGCCGGTCGTACGGTTGCCCGTCCAACTCCACGAGGAGCACCTCCTCGGCCCGGTGCACACACCAGAACGAGCGCCCGGTGGACCGGGACCAGTAGCTGCCGGCCATGATCAGGCCGGGCCAGAAGGTGCCGGGCAGGCGCCAGCCGGACCCCCGGGCGTATGCCTCGGCGCGGGAGACCGGCCGGACCCCGGTGATCGCGGCGGTGGGCACCCGGACCCCGGCCGCCAGCGCCCAGAGCCGGTCGGCCCCGGTGAGCCGGACGATCAGCCGCTCCGGGTCCACGTCCACCAGCACCGCCATGATCACGAGGCTAGTCGGGCGGACCACCACCGACCAGGGCCGCGCGGCCCGGACTCAACGGGCGGTGTCGGCGACCGCTTGGGCGAACACCTCGGAGCGGTGCTCGAAGTTGCGGAACCGGCCGTAGCTCGGCGCAGCCGGGGAGAGCAGCACCACCCCGCCCGCCGGGGTGAGCTTGCGGGAGAGTGCCACCGCGTCGACCAGATCCTCGGCGATCTCGGCACGCACCGTCGACAGCCCGGCGAGCGCCTCGACGATCCGCGGGCCGCTGTCCGGGATACCGATCACCGTGATCTCCCGCTCGGCCAGGTGGTCCCGCAGCGGGGTGTAGTCCAGGCCCCGGTCGGTCCCGCCGACGATCACGGTCAGCGGCCGCCCCTCGTACGCGTCGATCGCGTGCATGGCCGCGTACGGGCTGGTGGCCAGGGTGTCGTCGACGAAGGTGAGGCCGGACGGGTCGGGGATCTCGGTGAGCCGGTGGGCCAGCCCCTGGAAGCCGGCGACCGCCACGGCGAGGCTGTCCTTGCGGCCCACCACGTCGACGTTGAGCGCGTCGAGCACCGCCAGGGCGACACAGAGGTTGCCCTCGTTGTGCCGGCCCACCAGCGGCAGCACCGCGCGGGGGAAGAGCGGCGTGTCCCGCAGGTGGAACCAGGGCGTGCCGTCCGGACCGGCGGCCACATGGGCGCTGTCCGCCAGGCCGGCGCGGACCGCCGCCCGGTCCCCCAGCTCCAGCGCGAGGCGCGGGTCGGCGCCGTTGACCACCACCGCGTGCGGGCCGTGTGCGAGCAGGTTGAGCTTGTCCCGGTAGTACTCCCGCTCGCCGCCGTGCGCGTCGAGGTGTTCCGGGAAGAGCGCGGTGACCACGGCCACCCGGGGCGAGTCGGCCAGGTCGGCGCACTGGTAGCTGGAGAGCTCCAGCACGTACAGGTCGGCCTCGGGCAGGTCGAGCAGCGGCACGCCGATGTTGCCGCCGAAGACGTTCGGCCGGTCCATCGCGGTCAGCAGGTGGCTGATCAGGCTGGACGTGGTGCTCTTGCCCTTGCTGCCGGTGACGCCCACCGTCCGGTCGGCGTGGTCGGCCATCCAGAGCGCGCTGCCCTGGGTGACGGTGACGTCCCGGCGGCGCAGCTCCACCATCCACGGGTGGGTGCTCGGCACCCCTGGCGAGCGGACCACCACCTCGGCGGCGGCCAGCCGGGCGAAGCCCTCCTCCCCGGTGACCAGCGGCGCGGCCTCGGCCAGCGGGCCCTCCCAGGGCAGGGTGAGGAAGTTGGCGCTGTCGTCGACGGCCACCAGGTCGGCCGGGCCGTGCGCGGCGATCGCGGTCACCGCGGCCCGGCCCTCCCGGCCGGCCCCCCAGACGGCGACACGACGTCCGCGCAGATCAGACAGGCGCACAGGCTCTCCTCGGGGGTTGCGACGGCGGTCGGGCGGGCATGGTCCGGCACAGCCGGACACGGCCGGACGAACCAGGGCCTAGTATGGCGTGTGCCCAACGAGCAGCTCCGGCGGATGGACGCCTTCACCTTCCCGTCCTACTCGATCGACTTCGCCACCGGTGAGGTGTTGCTGGACTACGTCCTCACCGGCCCCGCGGGCGAGCAGCGGTTCACCGAGGTGATCACCCTGCCGCTGCCGGCCGAGCCGGTGTCCGACGAGACGGCGGCCACCCTCGACCGGGTCCTCGAACTGCTGCACGTCGTGGCCGGGGTCAGCTACTACAAGGCCGCCGCGCCGCCCCGGCTGGTGCTGCCGGCGCCGCTGGGCACGGCCGCCGTCGAGTTCGTCACCGCCGTCTACACCAGGGGCCTCGCCGAGTACGCGTACCGCAACCAGCTGCCGCACGTGCTGGAGCTGCGCCCGGAGGTGCCGACCGGCGAGGTCGCCCCGCCCCGGGTGTACGACGACTCGGACCGGCGCCCGCTGTCGGCGGTCGGCGGTGGCAAGGACTCCATCGTCACGCTGGAGGCGTTGCGCCGGGCCGGCTTCGACCCGGTGCCCTTCTCGGTCAACCCGAACCACGTGATCGTCTCCGTCAACCAGGCCTCCGACCTGGTGCCGCTGGCCGCCCGGCGGCGGATCGACCCGGTGCTGTTCGACCTCAACGCGGCCGGCGCGCTGAACGGCCACATCCCGGTCACCGCGATCAACTCGCTGATCGCGGTCGCCACCGCCGTGCTGCACGGCCTCGGCC
This sequence comes from Micromonospora sp. NPDC051924, assembly GCF_055586005.1. Taxonomy (NCBI): domain Bacteria; kingdom Bacillati; phylum Actinomycetota; class Actinomycetes; order Micromonosporales; family Micromonosporaceae; genus Micromonospora; species Micromonospora sp. NPDC051924. The sequence continues at coordinate 15,701 of NZ_JBVJJA010000057.1, read as the reverse complement.
CGGTGGTGATGTCCAACGAGCGGTCGGCGTCCGACCCGAACCTGGTCTGGAACGGCCACGAGATCAACCACCAGTGGTCCAAGGGGGTGGAGGCCGAGGGGCTGCTGCGGGCGGCGCTGGCCGAGCACGCCGGGCTGACCGAGCCGTACTTCTCCCTGCTGCGGTCGCTCTCCGAGCTGCACATCGCCCGGCTCTTCGCCGAGATCGACCGGTACGACGCCGTGGTGACCAGCTGCAACGCCGCGTTCAAGCTGCGCGACGCGAGCGAGCGGTGGTGCCGCAACTGCCCGAAGTGCCGATTCGTCTTCCTGGCCATGGCCCCGTTCATGTCCCGGGAGCGGATCACGAACATCTTCGGCGGCGACCTGCTCGCGGACACCACGCAGATCCCCGGCTACCGGGAGCTGCTCGGCGTGGACGGGCACAAGCCGTTCGAGTGCGTCGGCGAGGTCGAGGAGTCCGTGGTGGCGCTGAGCCTGCTCGCCCAGCAGGAACAGTGGCGCGACGCCCCGGTGGTCCGCGCCCTGGTCGAGGCCCTCCCCGAGGCCGCCTGGACGGCCGCCGCCACCTCCGACGTCTTCACCCCCGCCGGCCAGACCTACGTCCCCGCCCCCTACGCCAAGGCGCTCACCGCCCTCACCTGAGCCGGCACCCCCGGCCGGAGCTGGCCGAACCGCCCCGTCGGCTGGTCGATCTCGACGACACTGGAGGCGTCCGTCCGCGGAGGCCCGGAAGGTGCGGTGAGCCCGATGACCCAGTCTCTCGTCGTGGCGGTCGAGCAGCGGCAGGCCGACCGCGACCAGGCCGCGGCGGTGGGCGAGGCCGAGGGACGAGCGACCCTGGCGCTGCTCCGCCAGTTTCGGGACGACGACTGGCAACGCCACACGGACGCCACCGAATGGGACGTCCGCACCATGGTCTCCCATCTCGTGGCGCAGGCCGAGGATGCGCTGAAGCTGCGCACGATGCTGCGCCGGGAACTCCTGGGACGCCTCCACCGCCGGGGAAAGATCCCCGTTGACGCGCACATGGCCGTCGGCGTCGCCGATCACCGGTCGGACCAGGGACCCGAGCTGGTGGAGCGGTTCGCGGTGCTGTGGCCGCGGGCGGTACACGCCCGTTGGCGCCGGCCCGCGCTGCTGCGCCGCGCCCCGATGAGTCTGGGGATGCCGGGGGTGCCGCGGGTCCGCGTCGCCTACCTGCTCGACGTGATCCTCAACCGCGACCTGTGGATGCACCGGCTGGACCTGGCCCGGGCCACCGGCAAGCTCTTCATGATCGCCGAGCACGACCGGGACATCGTCGCCCAGGTCATGCGGGACCTCGCGCTCCAGTGGACGGCGCCACCGGTCGCGCTGGAACTCACCGGCCCGGCCGGTGGCGCATGGCTGATCGGCTCGGGCGACCCGATGGCGGTGGTCCGCGGTGACGCGGTCGGTTACCTGCGCGCCCTGGCGGGCCGTGACGACAACGTGGACCTGGAACTCGTCTCCGGTGAACGGGCCCTCCTGGCCCGGCTCCGCCACACCCGGCTCCCCTTCTGACGCGCTGTCCGGGACTCAGGTGTCGCGGACCGCGTCCAGGGCGAGCAGCGCGACGTGCAGGGAGAGGCATGCCTCGACCGAGTCCAGGTCGACGTCGAGGATCCGGCCGATCCGGGCCAGCCGCTCGTAGAACGCCGGCCGGGACAGGTGCGCCGCGGCGGCCGCCGCCGACTTGTTCCGGCCCTGTTCCAGGTACGCCCGCAGGGTGCCGAGCAACTGCTCCCGGGGGTGCTGGGCGTCGTACGCCAGCAGCGCCCCCAGTTCCCGCTCGACGAAGGTCTGCAACCGCGGCTCGTCGCGCAGCAGGTGCAGCAGGCCGGCCAGCCCTACGTGCGGCAGCCGGAAGATCGGCAGGTCACGCCGGTCCCGGCGGGCCGCCTCGGCGATCTGCCGCGCCTCGACCAGTGAGCGGCGCGCCTCCCGCAGGCTGCCCACCCCGGACCCGGCCGCGATGATCACCGCCGCCGGACCGGTCGTGCGGGACGCGCCGTCCGTGCTCCGGGCCACGCCGGCCACCGCGACGGGTCGGGCGGTCGGGTCGGCCGGTCGGGCGGCGGGTCGGGGCACCGGCGGGCGGACCGGGGCGGCGTCGAGGCGTACCCGACGCAGCGCGGCGGCGAACGCGGCGAGCGCCTTCTCCTCGGCGGCCGGGTCGGACAGGGCCAGCAGCGCGCCCACCGCCTGGTCGTCGACGGCGCTGGTCAGGGCGGTGAGCTTGGCCTCCCGCAGGGCCTGCCCGACCGCCTCGGCGAGGTCGCGCAACCGGGCCGGGCCGGCCGCCAGACCGGCGTCGACACCAAGCCCGGCACCCTCCCCTGCCGGGTCGTCGGCCCGGTGCCGGACGACCACGCCGACCAGGTGCCGCCGGTCCAGCGGCACACCGAGCGCCTTGGCCCGCAGCGCCACCTCGTCCACCGGGCGGGAGTGGTCGATCAGGGCGGTGAGCAGGGTGCGGTGGATCTGCCGCTCCAACCCCTCGGCGTCGCGCCGGATCAGCCGACCGAGGGCGAGGGTGGAGGCGGCCCGTTCGATCAGGATGGTGAGCCGGGTGGGCGGGGTGACCGCGACCCGTCCGCCGAGCCCCGGCTCCGCCGGGGTGGGCGGCACCTCGACGGCAGGGTGGCCGTCGTCCGCGTTCCCGGTCTCCGCGCCGCCGGGTGGGCGGCCGGTGACGAGGTCGGCCACCTCCTCGCCGAACCGTGCGGGGACGCCGTCCGGCACCGGGCCGTCGCCAAGGGCCGCCGGCAGCGGGGCGGGACGGTTGGTGGTCAGCTCGCCGCCGGCCGGCCAGCGCAGCAGCAGCCGCCCCCAGTCCTGGCCCCGCGCGCCGACGGTGGTCACCAGCCACCCGCTGTCCGGGTCGTACGCGGTGCGCCCGGCGGGCCGGATCCGCCGCGAGTGCTGCTCCCAGCCGTCCAGCAGCAGCTCGGCGCTCTCCCCCGCGGGGTCGTACGCGAGCACCTGCCGGGACAGGTTCTCCAGCACCACCGGGCAGCCGGCCAGCTCGGCCGCCTGCCGGACCACCTCCGCCGGTTCGGCGCCCTCCACGGAGAGTTCGGTGAACCGCTGGTGGATCTCCTCGGTGGCGCGCAACTCGGTGAGCTGGGCGTCCACGATCAGCGCGTGCACGGCCTCGGTGATCCGGACGAACGGGGTGGCCCGGCGCAGCTCGACCAGGGGCAGGTTGCGCCGCTCGGCGGCCGCCGCCATCACCCGGGGCACCCCGCTGACGTAGCGGCGGCCCAGCTCCACCACCAGGCCGGAGACCCCGACGTCGGCCAGGTCGCCGATGAACGCGCGCAACCCGGCGTCGTCGGCGGGCAGCCCGATGCCGGTGGTCAGCACGAGTTCCCCGCCGCCGAGCAGGGTGGCGATGTCGGGCACCTCGGCCACGTGCACCCAACGGACCGGCCGGTCCAGGCCCGCGCCCCCGGCGACCAGGCGCGGGGCGCCGTGGCGCACCGGCACCAGGGCGAGCACCTCACGGACGGTAGGGAACACGGGCGACACGCTACCGTGCGTCACCGCCGTTCCCGAAGACCCCGGCCGCCCGACGGCATCTTGATCAGGTCGAGTAGCGTCGCCACGATCGTGATCAATCGGAAGGGGAGGCATGGACGGGACGACAGTCAGCCGACGGACCTTCGGGAAGCTGGTGGGCGCCACGGGGGTGGGCACGCTCGGCGCGGGGGCGCTCGGGGCGGCGCCGGCGAGCGCCGCGGTGGACACCTGGACGGCGTCGGGCACCGCGGTCAGCTCGCTCAAGGCGTTCGACGACACGATGAAGAGCTTCATGCAGGCCCGGCACATCGATGCCGGCCAGCTCGCGGTGACCTACCAGGGCCGGCTGGTGCTGGCCCGCGGCTACGGCAACAACTCGCCGCAGTACATCCAGCCCACCTCCCTGTTCCGGGTCGCCAGCCTCTCCAAGTCGTTGACCGCGGCGGCGATCGTCCGGCTCGCCCAGGACGGCAAGCTCAGCCTCGGTGACCCGATCACCAAGTTCCTCGACCTGATCCCGCCGGCCGGGCAGACCGCCGACCCTCGGCTGGGCCAGATCACCCTCTGGCGGCTGCTCCAGCACACCGGCGGCTGGGACCGGGACCTGACCGCCTTCGACCCGGTGTTCAAGGACCGGGTCATCGCCAACGCGCTGGGCGTGCCGATGGAGCTGACCCACGCCGACGTCATCCGGTTCATGTCCGGCCAGCCGCTGATGCACGACCCCGGCTCGACGGTCTCCTACAGCAACTACGGCTACCTGCTGGCCGGCCGGATCATCGAGAAGGTCACCGGCCTGCCGTACGAGACGTACATCAGGCAGACGCTGCTCGCCCCGCGGGGCATCACCCGGATGGCGAGCGGCTGGACGGTCAGCCGGCACAGCGGCGAGGTGGGCTACCACTCCCAGTACACCGGCCCGACCGTGCTGGACAACTCGGGCACCATCGTCGACGCCCCGTACGGGACGTTCAGCATGCGCATCCACGACGCCAACGGCGGCTGGCTCGCCTCCGCGGTGGACCTGGTCCGCTGGGCGGCCACCTTCGACAGTGGCAACACGGTGCTCAACAGCACCTCGATCGGCCGGGTCTTCGCGGTGCCCAGCCCCACCGGGGTGAACGCCGACGGCTGGTACTACGGCCTCGGCTGGCAGGTCCGCCCGGTCAGCGGCGGCACCGGCCGCAACACCTGGCACACCGGCAGCTTCGCCGGCACGTACAGCATCATGGTCCGCACGTACCACGGGATGAGCTGGGCGGCCGTGTTCAACCAGCGCGACGACGAGTCCGGGTTGAGCTACGGCGCGATCGACTCGGCGCTGTGGACCGCCTCCCGCGCGGTGACCAGCTGGCCGACCCACAACCTCTGGTCGACGTACTTCGGCTGACCGGCCCGACGTCGGGGGCGGCGCTCGCCGTCCCCGACGTCACAGCGGTCGTCGCGGCCCACCTCCCAGCCGGCGACGGCGGTGGCAACGACGCAAGGCGTCGATCAGTCGACGCCGAACTCCATGGCGGCCCGGTCGAGTGCCTCGTCGTCGGCGGAGGAGACGCCCCGGGAGGCGATGGCTTCCGCGCCGCCCTGCGGCATCGCACCGATCAGCCCGGTCGAGGCTGCCTGCGCGGCGCCGACCATCCGCTGGGGCGTCGCGCCGCCGACCATCCCGAGGGTGGCGTACTGCTCCAACTTCGCCCGCGAGTCGGCGATGTCCAGGTTGCGCATGGTGAGCTGGCCGATCCGGTCCGACGGGCCGAACGCCGAGTCCTCGGTACGCTCCATCGACAGCTTGTCGGGATGGTAGCTGAACGCCGGGCCGGTGGTGTCCAGGATCGAGTAGTCCTCGCCCCGGCGCAGCCGCAAGGTCACCTCGCCGGTGACCGCCGTGCCGACCCAGCGCTGCAACGACTCGCGCAGCATCAGCGCCTGCGGGTCCAGCCAGCGTCCCTCGTACATCAGCCGACCGAGGCGGCGGCCCTCGTTGTGGTAGTTCGCCAGGGTGTCCTCGTTGTGGATGGCGTTGACCAGCCGTTCGTACGCGGCATGCAGCAGCGCCATGCCGGGCGCCTCGTAGATGCCCCGACTCTTGGCCTCGATGATCCGGTTCTCGATCTGGTCCGACATGCCCAGGCCGTGCCGGCCGCCGATGGCGTTGGCCTCCAGCACCAGGTCGACGGGGCTGCCGAACTCCTTGCCGTTGATCGTCACCGGGCGCCCCTGGTCGAAGCCGATCGTGACATCCTCGGTCGGGATCTCCACCGACAGGTCCCAGAACCGGACACCCATGATCGGGTTGACCGTCTCGATGCCGGTGTCGAGGTGCTCGAGAGTCTTCGCCTCGTGCGTGGCGCCCCAGATGTTGGCGTCGGTGGAGTATGCCTTTTCGGTGCTGTCCCGATACGGCAGGCCGCGTTCGAGCAGCCACTCCGACATCTCCTTACGCCCACCCAGTTCGGTGACGAAGTCGGTGTCGAGCCACGGCTTGTAAATCCGCAGCTGCGGGTTGGCCAGCAGGCCGTACCGGTAGAACCGCTCGATGTCGTTGCCCTTGAAGGTCGAGCCGTCGCCCCAGATCTGGACGTCGTCGGAGATCATCGCGCGCACCAGCAGGGTCCCGGTCACGGCCCGGCCCAGCGGGGTGGTGTTGAAGTATGCCCGCCCGCCCGAGCGGATGTGGAAGGCCCCGCAGGTCAACGCCGCCAGGCCCTCCTCGACCAAGGCGGCGCGGCAGTCGACCAGTCGGGCGACCTCGGCGCCGTAGCTGAGCGCGCGCCCCGGCACCGAGACGATGTCGGGCTCGTCGTACTGGCCGATGTCGGCGGTGTAGGCGCAGGGAACGGCGCCCTTGTCGCGCATCCAGGCGACCGCGACCGAGGTGTCGAGGCCGCCGGAGAAGGCGATGCCGACACGTTCGCCGATGGGCAGGGAGGTGAGAACCTTGGACACAAGGAAGATTATTCGTCAGGACGCATGTTCATGCAAGCCGAAGTGGTCCACCGAACGGCGTCAGCGGCTACCCGGTGCCGAACGGTGGATCGTCGCGACCCAGTTCCCAGAACGCCACCGCCGCAGCGGCGGCGACGTTCAACGAGTCCACTCCGCGCCGCATCGGAATGACCACCCGTACGTCGCTGGCGGACTGAGCCGCCGCGGTGAGGCCCGGACCCTCGGCTCCCAGCAGCAGCGCCGCCCGCTCGCGCTGCGCCGGAGTCAACCGCTGGATCGGTACGGCGTCCGGAGCTGGCGTCATGGCGAGCACGGTGAAGCCCGCTTCCCGCACCTGGTCCAAACCCGCGGGCCAGCGCTCGAGCTTGGCGTACGGCACCGCGAAGACCTCCCCCATGCTGACCCGCACGCTGCGCCGGTACAGCGGATCGGCGCAAGACGGTGACAGCAGCACCGCGTCGATGCCGAGCGCGGCGGCCCCCCGGAAAACCGCGCCGAGGTTGGTGTGGTTGTTGACGTCCTCCAGGATCACCACCCGCCGGGCGGTGTCGAGCACCTCGGCGGCGCTCGGCAGCGGCTTGCGGTGGAACGAGGCGAGCACGCCCCGGTGCACGTGGAAGCCGGTGGCCCGCTGGAGCACCTCCGGGGTGGCCGCGTAGACCGGCGCGTCCCCCGTGTCCAGGTCGGCGAGCTGGTCCACCCGCTTCGCGTCGACCAGGTAGGACCGGGCCGGGTAGCCGGCCCGCAGCGCCCGCCGCAGCACCAGCTCCCCCTCGGCGATGAACAGGCCGTGCGGCGGCTCCCAGCGGGTACGCAGTTCGACGTCGGTCAGCGCGCGGTAGTCGGCGATCCGGTCGTCGTCGGGGTCGGTGATCTCGTGGACGGGCACCGGACGATTCTGCCTGGTCGGCCGGTCGGGCCGTCCGGCCCGGGTCGGCGGCGTGGACGCTGGCGTGTGGTCCGGGCCGCCGCGCGGGGCCCGGTCACGCCCGGACGTAGCGCAGCAGCACCGACCGCCCATCGAAGGCCCGGCTCTCCGCGAGCCGCAGGTCGAGCCGGTCGGTGTCCGGCAGCACCCGCTTGCCGCCGCCGAGCAGCACCGGGTGCACCACCATCTGGTACTCGTCGATCAGGCCGAGCGCGCTCAGCGCGGCCGCGGCGCCGGTACCGCCGGTGAGCAGCAGGTCGCCGTCGATCTGCTCGCGTACCTCGGCGACCTCCTTGGCGAGGTCGCCGCCGCCGACCACCCGGGCGTCCCAGTCCGCGCCGGTCAGGGTGCGGGAGACGACCACCTTCGGGGTACGCCGCCAGATCGGCGCGAACGCCAGGTTGTGCGGGTGGTCGGACATCGACTCGGCACGCGGCCAGTACCAGGACATCATCTCCCAGACCCGGCGGCCGTAGGCGAACGCGCCGGCCCGCTCGGTCAGCCCGATGGAGTATGCGGACAGCTCCTCTCCCATCTCCGGCCAGTCGAACTCGCCGTTCGGCCCCTCGATGAAGCCGTCGACCGACTGGTGCACCCAGTAGATGATCTTTCCCATGGCGTGCTCCTCCGCGTACCGGTGCGCCCCGGCGGGCGCGCTCACCGGTGGGTCGGAGCCACCGCCCACGATCCGACAGCCGGCCCGAACTTTCCTGCCACGGATTTGCCCCGGTCGGCTACCGTCCGACGGCATGCCCCGTCCCGTGATGATCGCCCTGGTGGGCGTCGACGGCTCCGGCAAGAGCACCCAGGCCCGGGCTCTGGCCCGACGGCTGTCCGCGGGAGGCGTGCCGGCGACGTACTTCGAGAACGCCGGCGGCCGGCCGCTGTGGAACCGGCTGGCCCGGGCGCTCGGCCGGGCGGACGGGGTGGCGCTGTTCGGCCGTACCCTCTATCCGGTGCTGGAGGCGACGGTCCGCGCGGTGGCGATGGCGCGCACGGTGCTGGTGGCCCGGCTCTCCGGGCGGGTGGCCGTGCTGGACCGGTGGACCTGGTGCCAGGAAGTGATCATGGCAGCCCGGGGCGATCGGGGACGGCGGGCGGTCCGGACGGCGTACGCGGTCTTCCCGCGCCCGACGGTGGTCTGCTTTCTGGCGACCTCGCCCGCGGTGGCGCAGCGGCGGGTGGCGGAACGCGGCATCGACACCGAGGAGCTGGCGCACCTGCGGGCGCTGGACGCGGCCTACCGGGCGCTGCCGGAGTACGGGTCCTTCGTGGTGCTGGACGGGGACGGTGGGCCGGATGAGGTGGCGGCGGCGCTGGATCGGGCGGTGTCGCCGCTGGTCGGGCACTAGATTCCGATCATGGAGTACCGCCTGGAGGACCGGCTGCCCACGGTCGAGGAGTTCGTCGCCGTCACCACCGCGGTCGGCTGGACCGACGCGTACGACCCGGCGGCGATCCCGGCGTCGCTGGCCGCCTCGCTGCACGCCGTGGTGGCGGTCGAGGGCGACCGGGTGATCGGGCTGGGTCGGCTGGTCGGCGACGGCGCGATCTACTACTACCTGCAGGACCTGGCCGTCGTGCCGGAGCGGCAGCGGCGTGGGGTGGGCGCGGCGATCCTCGGCCGACTGGAGGAGTGGATCGCGGGACGAGCCTCGTCCCGCACCTTCGTCGGCCTCTTCGCGGCCGGCGGGTCGGTCGCCCTCTACCGCCGCTTCGGCTACGCCGTGCACGACGACATGACCGGCATGTTCCGCGTCGGACCCCGCTGAGCCGAACACGCGACGGCCGGCCGCCCGGTTACCGGACGGCCGGCCGTGGCGCTCCTTGTCAGCCCCGGCCGCGGCCCTGGAGCCAGCGCAGGATGTTGCCTGGGAGGTTCTGGTCCTGCTGCTGCTGTCGCTGCGGCGGCGGGGTCGGCTGCGGCTGCGGGCGCTGCGGGTCACCGGCCAGCTCCCGGCTGGGCGTGGTGAAGTCCTTCACCGGCTTGCCGTCCACCGCGGTGCGGATGGTCCGGGCGACCGCGTCGATGACCCGGGCCTGCACCGCCGAGCCGACCAGGTCGGTGGAGTCGTCGGGGTTGGCCGCGATGCCGGCGACCGCCACCTGGGGGGTGAACCCGACGAAGGTCTCGGTAGCGTTCTGCTCGGAGCTGCCGGTCTTGCCGGCGACCGGCCGGCCGACGATCCGGTCCACCGAGGTGGCGGTGCCGCCGTTGCACTGCCCGTACGCCGACTGCTGGCCGACCGGGCAGCGGGCCGCGTCGGTGGCGGCCCGGGCCACGTCGGTGTCCAGCACCTTCTTGCAGGAGGGCTGGCCGACGTCGACCTTGTCGCCGTTGGCCGCGGTCACCGAGACCACCGGCTGCGGGGAGCAGTACGTCCCCTCGGCGGCCACGGTCGCGTACGCGTTGGCCAGGTCGAGCGGGGTGGTGGCGGCCACGCCGAGGGTGAAGGCGCCCCAGTTCGCGGCGTCGTTCTTGGCGAACTCGGCGTCCGAGCCCGCCCGGAAGGTGATGCCGAGCCGCTGCGCCATCTCCACCACCTTGTCCTCGCCGACCTGCTCGGCCAGCCAGACGAAGTAGGTGTTCACGGAGCGGCCGAAGCCGTCCCACATCATCCGGTAGCCGTCCATCCACTGCGGGTTGGCGTTGGCCGGGCACCACTTGCCGTCGCAGTTGCCCTCGGCGTCCGAGGCGTACCGGGTGGGCAGCTTGGCCGGGGCGTCGAAGCCGGTGGAGAGCGTCTTGCCCGACTCGAGCGCGGCCAGCATGGTGAACAGCTTGAAGGTCGACCCGGCCTGGTAGCCGGCGACGCTGTCGCCGCCGGAGATCAGCGGGTTGACGGTGTTCGGGTGGTTGGCCTGCCCGGACGGGTTGGCGGCCAGGCTGTAGTGCCGATTGACCGCCATGGCGAGCACCCGGCCGGTGCCCGGCTCGACCGCGGCGATCGGCAGGGCGCGCTTGTTGTCGTACCCGTAGACCTTGGTGGCCTGCTGCTGCGCGGTCTGCTGGATCTTCGGGTCCAGCGTGGTGATCACGGTGTAGCCGCCCCGGCGCAGCGCCTGCTCGCGCTCCTTGACGGTGTTGCCGAAGGCCGGCTGGCCGAGCCACCACTGGCGCAGGTAGTCGCAGAAGAAGCCCCAGTCGTCGTGCCCCTGGGCGACCGCGGTGCAGCCGTTGGGCTGGGCGGTGGGATGCAGGGCCAGCGGCTCCGCCTTGGCCGCGGCGGCCTGCTGCGCGGTGATGGCGTGGGTCGCGACCATGGAGTCGAGCACGTACGCCCGGCGCTGGAGCGCCTTGTCCTTGTCCCCGTCGATCGGGCTGTACTCGTCGGGCGACTGGACCAGGCCGGCGATCAGGGCCGCCTCGCCAAGGGTCAGGTCGGCGGGGGCCCTGCCGAAGTACCGCTGGCTGGCCGCGGCCACGCCGTACGCGCCGGAGCCGAAGTAGGCGATGTTGAGGTAGCGGTTGAGGATCTCGTCCTTGCTGAGGCTCTTCTCCAGGGCGCCCGCGTACCGGACCTCCTGGAGCTTGCGCCCGACGGTCTGCTCGGTGGCCGCCTGCCGCTCCTCGGCGGTGCGGGTGGAGTCGGTCTTGAGCACGTTGCGGACGTACTGCATGGTCAGCGTGGAGCCGCCCTGCTCGGTGCCGCCGCCCTTGACGTTGGCGACCAGCGCGCGGGCGATGCCCCGCAGGTCGGCGCCGCCGTGCTGGTAGAACCGGCGGTCCTCGGCCGCGACGATCGCCTGCCGCATCACCGGCGCGATCTCGGCGAGGGACACGTCGGTGCGGTTGACGTCGTAGAACGTGGTGATCAGGGTCTTGCCGTCGTTGGCGTAGAGGTAGGAGCGCTGGGGCTGCGCGGGGGTGCGCAGCGCGGCGGGCAACTCCGCGTACGCGCCGAGGACGGACTTGGTGACGAACCCGCCGAGCAGGTTGCCGGGGAGCGCGGCGACCGCGAGGACGAGCCCGGCGAGGACGCCGGCGAGCAGCACGGTGAAGAGCCGCGACAATGGCGACCGGGGAGACGGCATGCACCCCAGGATTACCGCGAAAGCCGCCAATCGGCCAGCTCGCCAGCCAACTGTCAGTTACCTCACGGTGACCTCTCAGCAACCGCCCGCCCGGCGAACCTCGCGATCGGCCCGGCCGGGCCGAAAGTCAGCTCGGCAGCGGGCCGTTGGGCGGTGGGGCGGGGGTGGCGGCCACGCTGGCGGCGACCGCGTCGCGGGCGATGACGGCCGGGACCAGGCGGCCCGAGCGGTAGCCGATGCCGATCCCGGAGATCAGCACGAAGATCGCCCCGAAGGTCTGCAGCGAGCCGATCAGCGCGCCACCCAGGCCGAGCAGCGGGGCGGCGATCATCAGCATGATCCCGTCCCCGTAGGAGAACATCCCGGAGCGGGCCACCGACCAGCCGGTGAGGAACCACCCCACGCTGTACCAGGTGGCCCCGAACAGGACGAGGCTCCGCGCGGTGACGCCGAAGACCGGCGTCTGCTCGGCCAGCCCGGCGAAGGGCAGCATCAGCACCATCCCGCCGATGCTCGCCAGCAACCCGGCGAGGGCGACTCGTCGGCACCGGGTGGCGGCGAGCAGGCCGGTGAGCGCCAGCAGCGCGAGCAGCCCCAGCCACACCGCGGCCACCCAGCCCACCAGGTAGACCGGCTGGCCGTCGGCCGGGTACGGGTCGTTGCCCACCCCGCCGTCGCTGGCCATCGCCACCAGACCGTAGAGGATCGCGTACGCCGGCAGCAGCCAGACCGCCGCGCGGGCGAACCGGCGTACCGACCAGGCCCAGGTGGCGTCAGTGGCCGGGGCGCCCGGCCCCGGCTCGGAGACGAACGGCAGCACCCCGAACCCGCCCCCGGTACGTCGGGTGCCCAGCGGTCCGGCGGGGTCGTGCGCGCCGGGAACCTGCTCTCCCGAGAACAGTTCCTTGGAGAACAGCCGGTTCGCCGGGTCCTTCATGCGTCACCTCGCTCCGCCAGCGGGCGGTGTGGGACGCACGCGGCGCCCCGGTCCCTGCTCACCACCCGGCCCTCAGACCGATCGTGGCAGGCACCGGGGCGCCGCATGAGGCTTTCTCGCATTTGCCGTCCGGAGCCGGACGACGTCCGTGCTCAGCCCCGTTCGCGCTGGTCCGTGGGATCGTGGAGCAGGCTCTCCGGGGACACCGGCTCGGGGGCCGGCAACCCCTGCGGGGCGTTACCGCCGGTGGCCTGCGCCTCCGCGACGCGTACCTCGTCGTGGATCTCCTGTGCGGCGCTGGCGGCGGCGTGGGCGGCCTCGGCGGCCTCCCGCTCCACCTCGCCGGCGCTCTTGCTGGCCTCCGGCGACGGCACGTCGCCGACCATGCCGGCCAGGCCGCCCAGCGCGCCGCCCATTCCCTCCAGGGCCTTGGTCAGCTCGGCCGGGACGATCCAGACCTTGTTGGCCGAACCGTTGGCGATCTGCGGCAGCGCCTGCAGGTACTGGTAGGCGAGCACCTTCTGGCTCGGGTTCGCCTGGTGGATCGCGTCGAAGACGGTGCGGATCGCCTTGGCCTGGCCCTCCGCCTGGAGGATCCGGGCCTGCCGGTCGCCGTCGGCGCGCAGCACGGCGGCCTGCTTCTCGCCCTCGGCGGTGAGGATCTGCGACTGCTTGAGGCCCTCGGCGTTCAGGATCGCGGCGCGGCGGTCCCGCTCGGCGCGCATCTGCTTCTCCATCGAGTCGCGGATGCTCGGCGGCGGCTCGATCGCCTTGATCTCGACCCGGGTGACCTTGATGCCCCACCGGCCGGTGGTCTCGTCCAGCACCCCGGAGAGGTGCCGGTTGATCTCCTCACGGCTGGTCAGCGCCCGTTCCAGGTCCAGCGAGCCGATCACGTTGCGCAGCGTGGTGACGGTGAGCTGCTCGATGGCCTGGAGGAAGTTGGAGATCTCGTAGGTGGCGCGGACCGGGTCGACCACCTTGAAGTAGAGCACCGTGTCGATCGAGACGACCAGGTTGTCCGAGGTGATCACCGGCTGCGGCGGGAAGCTGACCACCTGCTCCCGCATGTCGACCTTGGTGCGCACCGCGTCGATGTAGGGCACCAACAGGTTGAGCCCCGGGTTGAGGGTCCGCTTGTACTTGCCCAGCCGTTCCAACACGTCCTGCCGCTGCTGCGGCACGATCCGCACCGCCTTGACCAGCGTCACCACGACGATCACCGCGACGGCGATCAACAGGACCGCTGCAAATTCCATACCGTTCACCTTTTCGCTTCGGGCAGTCCGCCCGGGCTGGAAATCTCGTCCTGCCAGACCAGGGCGGTGGCGCCCCGGACCGTTATCACCTGCACCCGCTCACCGGCGGCGTAACGTCGCGTCGCGTCGTACGACCGCGCGCTCCACAACTCACCATCGATCTTGACCAGTCCCCGCTCGGCGTCGACCGGCTCCAGCACCAGGGCCGTGGCCCCCTCGAGCGCCTCGACGCCGAAGGCGTGCTCGCCGCCCTCGAGCGCCGAGCGGGCGTGCCGCTGGATGACCGGCCGGACCACCGCCACGGAGAGCGCGGAGACCACGGCGAAGACCAGCGCCTGAAGCGCGACCGGGGCGCCCAGCGCGGCGGCCCCGGCGGCGGCGAACGCCCCGGCCGCGAACATGATCAGGAAGAGCGTCGTCGTGAAGATCTCGGCGACCGCCAGCAGCACACCCAGCACGATCCAGAACACGGCGTCCACCCTTGAATCGTGACACGCCGACGCACGCCGCACCGACCCGAAATGATCACCTAAGCTCGGCACCGCGCCGACGACCACCGAGGAGGACGCCATGGCCCTGCTGCCCGAGACCGCCCGACGAGTGGACCTGCTGGTCGCCGGGGCCCAGGCCGAGGGGCGCGGCCCCTCGCTCGCCCTCGGGGTGGTCCGGGACGGCGACCTGGCGCACGTCGCGCTCGCTGGCGAGCAGCCCCGCCCCGACGCCGACCTGCAGTACCGGATCGGCTCGATCAGCAAGACCATGACCGCCGTGCTGGTGATGCAGCAGCGCGACGCCGGCCGGCTGGCCCTGGACGATGCGCTGGACAAGCACCTGCCCGGCACCCCGGTCGGCGCGCTCACCGTGCGGCAACTGCTCGGGCACGCCAGCGGCCTGCAGCGCGAGCCGGACGGGGACTGGTGGGAGCGGACCGAGGGCGCCGACCTGGCCACCCTGCTGGCCGGGCTGACGCCGGAGAAGATCGCCCACCCGCCGCACCACGTCTACCACTACTCCAACCTGGCGTACGGGTTGCTCGGCGGGGTGCTGGAGCGGATCACCGGCACGCCCTGGGCCGAACTGCTCCGCGAGCGGCTCCTCGAACCGCTGGGCATGCGCCGGACCACCTACCATCCGACCGAGCCGTACGCCCGCGGCTACGTGGTGCATCCCTGGCACGAGACGCTGCGCGAGGAGCCGCGTACCGACACCGGGGCGATGGCGCCGGCCGGCCAGCTCTGGTCCACCGTGGCGGACCTGTCCCGCTGGGCCGCGTTCCTGGCCGACCCGGATCCGGCGGTGCTCGCTCCGGCCACCCTCACCGAGATGTGCGCACCGGTGGTGATCAGCGACCTGGACTCGTGGACCGGCGGGCACGGCCTCGGCGTGGAGCTCTACCGGGTCGGCGAGCGGGTGTACGTGGGCCACGGCGGCTCGATGCCCGGGTACGTCGCCGGCCTCGCGGTGCACCGGCCCAGCCGCACCGCCGTGGTCGACTTCGCCAACTCGTACGGCCTCAGCCGCGGGCACCACATCGTGGGCCTGGCCCGCGAGGTGCTCACCCTGGTGCTCGACGACGAGCCGCCGGGGCCCACCCCGTGGCGCCCGGCCGAGCCGCCGGCCGCCGACCTGGCCGAGCTGACCGGCCGCTGGTGGTGGATGGGTGGCGAGTACGAGTTCCGCATCGATCCCGCCGGCGACCTGGTAGGCGGCCTGGTCGGCCGGCCGACGCTCCGGTTCAGCCCGGAGGGCTCGGACCGGTGGCGGGGCCGCTCCGGTTCCCAGGACGGCGAGATCCTGACAGTGATCCGCGACGAGTCCGGCCGCCCGGCCGCCCTCGACATCGCCACCTTCGTCTTCACCCGCACGCCCGACCAGGAGCCCTGACCCGTTGCTGATCTTCTAGTCGAATATCAGCATTCCGGGTGTTTCCACTCGGAGGGTCCGTGACGGTGTCATCGAAGCGTGAGGGCTTCGGTGTCCTGATGACGGTCTCGCGTTTCCTCCTGCCGCTGGTGTAGCAGGATTGCGCCACCTGCCCGCCCACCCGTGGC
>NZ_JBVJJA010000056.1:0-38956 GCF_055586005.1 Micromonospora sp. NPDC051924 | reverse complement strand
CCCAACACCCCCCCAATCACCCTGGGAGGGGGGGGGAGGCAGGTGGGACGCGAGAGCGGACAACGGGGCAACCCCCCCAAAACCCCCCCCCCCCCCCCCCCCCCCTCCTCTCCTCCCCCCCCCCCCCCCCCCCCCCCCCCCCCCCCCCCCCCCCCCCCCGGCCCTCGGTGCGTTCAGGGGATAGGTGGTTAGGCGATCGCGACGGCGCACAGTCGTGCGTTGGAGCGCAGGCTGCGCAGGTAGGCGCATGCCTGGTTGAGGAAGCGGAGCCGGTCGGCGACGGAGGCGCTGGGCGCGATGAGTAGCCGGCCGTCGGTGGTGATCAGCGCGTCGCCGATCAGCGCGAGGCGCCAGTAGAGCCCGACGTATGTGCCTTCACCGGCTTGGTAGACGGGCAGCTCGTAGGGGTCGAACGAGTGGGCGAGCATCGCCAGGACTCGGGGCTGCTGCTCGAAACGGCGGCGGGCCTCGTTGAGGGTGACCTTGCCCGGGTCGGCGAGGTGCTGGGCGAGGTAGTCCTCCCATGGGCGGGCGGGCCTGGTGGTGGCGCCGATGTGGGCGTTCCACGCGCGCCATCGTCGGGCGGCGTCGTGGGCGGCCTTCGCGGCGGTGCCGGTCAGGTCGAGGCGGCTCTTGCGGCCCCCGGCGGCGATGGTGACCGCGCCGAAGCGGCGGGCGGCGTCGAGCAGGTGGTAGCCGAAGAAGCGGGTCAGCCAGCCGATGAGGCGGCGGTGACGGACGTGGTAGCGGCGGGCGGGGGTGCCGTCGGCGTGCAGATGGTCGTGGACTTTCTCCGAGGCGGCGAACCAGTCGGAGTCTTCGCCGGCGGCGAAGCAGACGGTGACGACCTGGAGGGTGAGCGGTCTGGGGGTGGGCATGACAGGGTGCTCCCTTCGCGAAGGAACGGGCATGAATGGGCGCGCGGTGGTGTCACCGGATCGCGGCGTCTGAGCCAGGGAAGCTGCCCTGAGAGAGGGTGCGGGGCGTGGATCACGAGCCGACCGCAAAGGGTGGGCTGCCGGTGATGCCGCGGGCGCGGGCAGATCCGAGAAGGACAGACGGGCGGCGGTGCGAGCAAAAGGTGAAGCTGCACCGTAGCTTCGTGACCTGACAGCACAAGCCCGATCAGACATCACGGCCATGCCGGTGACCTGCGCTGACAGGAGCAGCCGCGCAGCTGTCAGGGCCTGTCAGAGTGCGAAGACGTCGTCGTCGTAGTTCGGGTTGTCCGCTACGGGCTGGCCGTGGTCGCTGGGCAGGTCGGGGAGGCGGACTCTGCTGGTGGCGCCGACCGGCAGCCAGACCGGCTCGCCGGGATCGTCGTTGCGGGTGGCGGTCGCAGCCGGTACGTCGTCGCCCCGCGTGTGCAGGAGCTGGTGGAGGTGTTCTTCGCGTTGCTCGCTGCCGAGCCAGAACAGCACCGGGTAGCGGGGCCCGCCGCGATGGGTCAGCTGCGCGTACCGGTCGAGCTTGGCCGCCACCCGGCCCAAGGGTTCGGTGCCGGTGTCGGCTTCCAGGAAGAACCCCACCGTGGCGTCGCCGACGCTCCACAGGCCGTGTCCGTCAGCGGTGATCGTCCGGAACCGTTTCGTGGTTGTCGTCTCGGACCACCACCGGTCCAGCCGCGCCTCGGGATGCTCGCGGGCGTGCGCGGTGAGGCGGACGAAGAACTCGTTGGCAGTGAGCAGGTGGGTCAGGTGCGGGTTGGCCGACAGCCGGTGCGTGGTCTGCCGGCTCGCCCGCAGGGTGGGCTCGGGCCGCTGGTGGGCGGCGGCCTGGAAGCGGTGCCCCTGGTGGCCGAGCGTCCAATGCCATGGTTGGCTGCCGCCTCCGGCGCGGGCGAACCGGAACCGGTCCACCAGGCCCAGGGCGGCCAGCTCGCCGAGCCGGATCTGACAGGTCCGGCGGGCGTGGAACAGCATGCGGTGGATGTGGTCGGTGGTCAGGACCTGGTGGTCGTCGAGCAGCTGAAGCAGCCGGCGGTCGCGGCTGGTGATGTGCGGGTAGATGGCCAGCAGGCCATTAGAGCGTGATTGCGGCATAGAGGTTCACCCCGTGGAGAGAGAATCCCGTAGGGAGTCTGGATGAGTCGATCTTGTCGGTCCGAGCCCGCCGTGGCCGGGTTTAGGCAGGTCGGGCGGCTGACAGTCCGGACGGTGCGGGCTCGTGTGGGACCTCGTGTCGTGGACACCCCCAAACGAGCCCCCGATGCCGCACCCAGCCGAGCCCCCGCACGAGACAACAGATTCAGCGGTCGCGGGAATCCATGCGGCGCCTCATGGCCGTGCGAGCGAGTTGCTGCATCGGCGGCTCACCGTCGCCGCGCCGGTGGGCGGTAGCGCATTCCTGCCGGACCGCCGTCGCCTCACCCACGACCGGCGGGGGCGGGTTGGTGGTGAAGGTGAACCCCGGCAGCTCCCGGTTGCCGACCAAGAGCCGCGCGGCGGCGGTGTAGACGTCGAGGTGGGCGAGGTCGTGCTCGTCCAGTTCGGGTTTGGTGTGCCGGGACAGCTCCCGCGCGTCAGCCGGATCGACCGTGAAGAACACCTTCGACCGGGCGTTGGCCGACACCGCCGCCGCCACGTCCTTCGGTAGCTGCGCCAGGTCCTGGTGGGCCAGCACCAGCCCGAGCCGGAACCCCCGCGCCTCGGCCAGCATGTCCCCGACGCTGCCCGGCAACGTCAGGAAGTTCTGACACTCGTCAAGGTAGAGGCAGGCGTCCTTGCGCTGGTCCTCCGGGACGGTGGCGCGGGCGATGGCGGCCTGCCACACCCGGGCGACGATCAGCGAACCGAGGATCCGGCTGGTCTCCTCGCCGAGGATGCCTTTGGGCAGCCGGCACAGCAGCACCCCGCCGTTGAGGATCGCGCCCATGTCAAAGGAGCTATGGGCGTTGCCGATAACGCCCTTGACGAAGTCCCGCAGCAGAAACGCTCGCAGCCGGGCAAGGACGGGAGCGATGACCTGGCCCCGGAACTGCTCATTGATGCCGTCGTACCAGAGCCAGAACCCGCCGAGCCCGTCCGGGTCGTCCAGGCCGTGGGTGAACCTGGCCCGGAACTCCCGGTCCTGCAACAGCGACGGCACCAGGCTCAGCGTCGGTTTCGCATGCCGCATCAGCGTCAGGCACGCCACCCGCATCGTGTCGTCCATCCGCGGACCCCACTGACCCTGGAATATCTTCGCGAAGATCCCCACCAGGTTGTCCACCGCCAGATGCCGATCACCGCCGTCGTCGAGGGGGTTGAAGCAGGCCGGGTTCTCCTGGTCCGGGTCGATCAGCGCGATCCTCTTCGCATACGACGCGGGCAGCCGGTCGAGGATGTCGGTGATCAGATCCCCGCGCGGGTCGACGACCACCGTCCCACGGCCGGCATGAATGTCGCCGAGGATCATGTTCAGCAGCAGCGTGGACTTCCCGACACCGGTCTTACCGACCATGTGCACATGCTGCCGGGCGTCAGTTACCCGCAGGCCGACGCTGTGGCGGCCGACCTGCGAGCGGCCGAGCACCTTCACACCCCGGCCGCCCGACGGCACCTGCACAGGCGCCGGCACGGCCTTGGCCCGCGCCCGGTCCAGGCCCGGCACGGCCAGGTCCTGCGGCAGCGCGGCCAGAGAAGCCAACTCCGGCACGGTCGCCAGGAACCCGCGCCGCAGCCTGCGCCCGGCGAGGGTGGCCACCGGCCGCGGCATTCTCATGCCCCGCAGCCGGTTCGGGCCGGTGTAGGTGGCGGCGGCCGAGGCGATGGTGTGCCGCAGCCCGACCAGGCGCGAGCGGATCTGCGCAGCCCGGTGCTTGTCGGGTGGTGTCTTGTCCGCGTCGGCCGCTACCGCGAACCGCACCGCGACCTCGAAATGCGGCACCCGCACGGCCTTCTCGACGACCGTGCGGGCGTCGGCGCCGGCCACCGGGTCCCGCTCGACCGCCCGGCCGGCATGCGCTGGGGTGCGCGGCCGGGGCGAGCCGGGGCCGAACATGTCCAGCAGCCACAGCAGAGGCTCGACGGCCAGCCGCGCCGCCCAGGAAACGGCGCGGGCGGCCACATTGGGCCGTCCGTGGGGATGAGTGCCGGCGGCCGCCGCCGCTCGGCGGGCGGCGCGCACGCGGCGGGCGGGTGCCGGACGGGCCAGGATCTGCACGCACGCGTGTTCACGGTGGCGAACCTGCGCGCAGGCGGCGATCAGCGCCCGCAGCGGGTCGGCATCATGGTCGCTGCGCAGCGGCAGCACATCGCTGCGCTGCGGCCAATGCGCCCCACCCACCTGCTCACCCACCGCCACTGGGATCGGGGCGGCCGCGTCGGCGACGGTCAGGGTGGCGGCGGGCCAGGCCGCGCCGACAGCGGCCTCGACCGCGCCGGAGGGCACCGTGCCGGGCACCCAGACTCGGATGGTCAGGGCGCGGCCGCTCCAGGTGTACTCCCACCCGACGTGCGGGATGCCCAACAGGCGCTGCTGCCACACCGGCGGCGTCAGCACGCCGGTGAGAGTGGTCCAGAACGCGGCGGCGGCCTCGGCGGTGACCTCCGGCGGGGCGGCGATGGTCAACCACCGCGCGCCGGCCGCGAACCGCCGATGCCGCCAAGCGAGAACCCGATCATTCGCGACCGCCGCGCCGACGACCGAGGCGGCAGCGAGGACGCCGAGCCACGGCCGGGCGACAGTCCAGTGCCAGAGCTCGGCGGGCCAGACCGCGGCGGTCGTCATGTGTCCTCCCCGATGCCGGTTACCGGAACTACCAAGAGTTGGTCGCTGCCGATGCTTTTGGTGAGGCGTGAAGTCCGCGGCCAGTACTTCGATCTGGCCTTGCTCGTTAGCCGCACGGGTGATTGACGGATAGTCAGGGATTCTGGCGTGTCGTTTGTTTTCATGACTTCCTGTCACTCTCTTTGATCGTTGGAGGGGTGCGGGGCTGGCTGTCGTGCGTTCGTTGGGTTCGCCGCATCGGCTCGGGCCGGCCGAGGCTCAGGCCGACTACGAGCAGGAGCTGGTGTATCAGGACCTGCTGGCGTGCGTAGGCTTCGGGACCTGTGGCAGCGGCATCAGCGGCGATCGATCGATGTTGTTCGAGTTCATCCACTTTTTTGGCCGGTCGGTTGGACCGCGAAGGGTTGCCACCTGCCCATTCGCGGGGCACGGCATGATCGCGTTCGACCACGGGGACTGCGGCCCTGACGGCGAGCCGCGAGTAGTCCACGTAGATCGGGAGTGGGGTGTCAACTGCTGCCCGTTGAGTGTTCTTTGGGTGTGGGAAGCGCTCTGCTGTCCTGAGTGGATCTGCGGAAATGTCTACTCCGGCCGATACTGATCACGAGAGGGTGAGTGGATGTGGGTGTGCGGACGGTGCAGGCGTATCGTTTCGCGCTTGATCTCACCCCGGCTCGGGAGCGGTCGGTGCTCGCGCATCTTGGTGCGGCGCGTATGGCGTACAACTGGGCGTTGGCTCGGGTGAAGGCGGTGTGGGATCGGCGGGCGGCGGAACGTTCCTACGGCGTCCCCGAGGAGGCGCTCACCCCGGGGGTGGGTTGGTCGTTGCCGGCGTTGCGTAGGTCGTGGAACGCGGCCAACGGTGAGGTGGCGCTGTGGTGGCGGCAATGCTCGAAGGAGGGGTTCAACACCAGCCTGGACGCGCTGGCCCGCGCCTTTGAAAAACGGGTCGGACTGCCGTAGCGGTAGACGTGCGGGTCGCAAGGTCGGTTTTCCGCGATTCAAGTCCAAGCACCGCTGCACCCCGGCGGTTCGGTTCACCACCGGCGCGATCCGCGTCGAGCTCGACCGTAAGCATGTGGTGCCGCCCCGGCTGGGCCGGCTGAGGCTGCACGAGTCGGCGCGCAAGCCGGCCCGCCGGCTGGACAACGGCACCGCCCGGATCATGTCCGCCAAGGTGCGCCGTGACGGCGTCCGGATGCAGGCACCCGCGATCCGGTTACCTTCCGTGACGAGCGCTTCGCGGCCACGAGAGTGAGGCTGATCTTGGCTGGATTGATGTCGGCCGGAGTTGTCGTATCCGGGCCGCGTTGTTCGTAGCTAGTGTGAGCGGCCGCCCACGAGGGCGCGGTCACGAGCAAAGGAGATGCCGACCGATGCAGCACCCACGGACCAAGATCCACCGCATGTTCGAGCTCGTCGAGCCGATCGCCACCGTCACCTTCTCCGAGGTGCCGAACGGGGCGTTCCTGGCCTTGGGTATGCGCAACTACTGGGACGGGTACTTCGCGGGCCGGGCCGCGCCGCTGGGCCTGGCGCCGGCCGAGGTGGTGCATGCGGTCTTCTACAACTTCGCCGACGGCGAGGTGGCGCGCCACATCCCGTGGGTCTGGGGGAAGACCACATAGGGCTCCACACTGATCCGGTCACGCGGCTGGTGGCGTCAGGCCCCTTTATCAGTACGGCATGTAGCGGCATCATTACGAGATGGCTCGCAGGTCGCGTCGAGGGTTGTACGCGGTGTTCACCGTCGCTGCTTTGGCCCTGGTCGTCGCCTTCGGGACGCGGTTCGGCTGGTGGCGGGCGTTCGGTGACCCGGAGAAGGGCGCTTGGCCGTGGATCGAGGCTACCGGTTGGATCGTGGGCGCCGTCTCCGGCACCCTCGGCGCCGTCTTCGGCGGCGCGTCCCTGGTGATCACGCTGCGTTCGATGCGGAAGGAGGTCGACCGGGCCGCGCCGGCACCTCAGCTGCGGCGAGATCCTTCACTGCTCGACCGCGACAGCGAGTACGAGCGCCTACGCGACCGGCTGACTGAAGGCCCGTGGGGCGTCGTTGCCGTCACCGGCCCGCCCGGCATCGGTAAGACAAGACTGGTCGACGCGGTGCTCGACGAGGTGAGGGCTGCCGACAGGACCGTTCGGGTGTACAAGCATGACGCGGTGCCGTACGGCCGGCTGGACGTGCGCTACCTGATCGCGGATCTTGAGGGCCGGCACGGCAGGCCCGCCGTGCTCCGGCCGGGCGAGTCACTGCTCGGCCGCCTGGAAGCGGCGTTGGAGGGGACGGAGCTGAGGCACATCGTCATCGTCGTCGACTCCGCCCAGCACCTCGTCGTCCCGGGCGATCGCAGGCACGTCGACCTTCAGCTCGACGAGGCGCTGGAAGCGTTCGCCACCGACCATCGGCACCGAGTGGCTGTCGTGCTCCTCAGCCGGGATCCGCTGGAGGCTCGGACCCGTGGCACATGGTCCACGGTGGATCCGCCGATCGCTTTGGGGCGCCTACCGAAGCCGGACTTCGTGAGCCTTTTGCGCGCCTGGGACAAGCGGGGCCGGCTCGGGCTGACTGATCTACCCCCGGCGGACCTGACGATGCTGTACAGGAAGCTGCACGGCAATCCGCGCTGTGCCCAGCTGATGCAGGCGATCATCACGCACTCCGAGCCCGCCGTCCGGGTAGCTACCCTCCTCGCGAGCGTCGCGCAGATGGAGCCGGCGGACGCGCCGCGGCGCCTCGCCGACTTTCTGTGCCAGCACCTGCCCGCGCCCCGCCGCCGCGTCATCGAGGCGCTCGCCGCCTTCGCGACACCAATCGAGGCCGCCGGGGTGACCGCGGCGCTCGCTGGCAAGGCCACCCGGGATGAGGTCGAGGGCATCCTGGAGGTACTGGCGGAAACCGAGTTCGTCACCGCGACACAAAGCGGGCTGTACCACCTGGAGGTGACTGACGCCGACGCGTTGCTTCCCAGAGACGCCGGGAAGCGGCGCGTCCTGCTGCGACGCGCGGCAGACGTGCTGGGGCGGCGGCGCGTGGCAGAGCCACGCGACATCGATGATCTCCACATCCACTTCGCTCAGATGCGTGTGCTGCTCAGGAGTGGGTGGTATCCGGTGGCCTACGACGTAATCGAGCTGACTGCCGACATCCTGAATGAGTGGAACTGCGGCTTCCTGCTATTCGACCAGCGCCTGGAAGTCTGCGGCAAGCTCGGCGATCCGGTCCTGGAGATGGCCAACGACAACGAGCTGGGTGACCTATATGGACGGCGTGGAGACTTCGACGGGGCCAGCCAGGCGTACGGCCGCGCGCTGGACCGGGCGAAAAAGATCGGCACTCCCGAAATCCGCACCAAGATCCGCGCCAACCTTGGCGCGATGTACTGGCAGAACGGCGACGCCGAGTCCGCCTACAACTACTACGAACAGGCGCGGTCGGAGGCGCAGGCACAGGGCGCGTTGGTGGTGCTGATAGGTACGCTCGAAGGGCTGGCCGACTGCCACCGGCGCTGGGGACAGTACGACCAGGCCTTGGGCCGCGCGGAGGGGGCGCTCGCTATCGCGGCGCGCCCTGACTTCGCGGACGCATCTGGTGCCGGAGGCGACGGCTACGCGCGGATGATCCGTATGCTGTTGCGGCTCGCCCGCTGGCATACCGAGATGAAGGACCCCGACCGGGCCGAAGAGTACATCGAGGACGCCGAGCAGGCGGCGGCATCCCGTGCGGACGATTGGCGGTTGGTCGCCTGCCGGGATGCCCGCGCCGACCTCCTGCTCGCGCAGGGCAGGCTCAGCAAGGCGATCGAGATGGCGAACGACGCGGTCGAGCAGGCGGTGCGAGTGCACGATCCGGTGACCATCCTGCAGGCCCGCACCACTCTAGCCATGGCGTATCTGACACGGGACGAGGTCGGGACAGCCAGGCAGCACATCGAGAAGGCGGACCGGTACCGGCGGGACGGGCAGGCCCTCATCGTGCTCGCGCTGCGGGCGCTCACGACCCAGGAGTCGGATCCTGTCGCCGCCGGGCGTCTCTTCGACGACCTCGCCGGGCAGGCGCGCAGGCGGATCGATCGGGACGGGCGTGACTTCGGCGCCCGCCACATGTTGGGGTTCGCCATCTGTGGCCAACGCCTGAACACGAGCGAGTCACTCCGCCCCGCCCACCACGAGTTCACGGTAGCCAACGACGCGACCAAGGCGGCCGCACCATACCTCCGCGAACGGATGCAGATGCTGGTGAGCCGGCTCGATGGTTACGCCCAGCGGCCCGGTGGGCTGCGGCCGGTGCTCGACGTGCTGGCCGACACCGGGTCACGGCCGGCGGGATAACCGATCGGCGGCGGGCGGAAGCCATCCGAGCTCCTGTGCCCGCAGGACCGCTTGCATCCTCGTCTGCACGCCCATGTCCCGGTACAGCGACCGCAGCATCCGAAACATCGCACGCTCCGAATAGCCGACGCGACCGGCCAGCTCAGCCACCGTCGTACCGGCCGCGAGTTGGCGTAACCAGGACAGCCGTTCCTCCACAGGCCGATTCGGCGAACCGCCGCTCGGCAGGCTCGCACTGGCCAGCGCGGTGAGCACCTCGGCAGGCAGCACGGCCAGACCGTCAGCGGTTGCCTCCACGGTCCGCAACACCGCCTCCCCCTCGGAGCCTCGGGACAGTACGGACGTGGCGCCGGCCCGCACTGCCCGAACACCCATGCTGGGTGTTTGTTCCGCCCTCTGCTCCTCTAGCAGCGCCACGACGTGGGCGGACCCGGCGTCGTGCAGCGCACCGAGCAGATCCCAGCTCTGCTGGGACGACAGCGTGACCAGGACGACCGCAGGCTGGCGGGAACGCGCCCACGCCAGGACGTCCTCCGGTGTCTCGACCCGGTGACCGGCAGGAGACAGCACGGTCGCGACGCCTCGCCGGAACATCGGGAGGGGATCGACGACCGCGACATGGACCACCACCGGCAAGAGCTAAGCATCTACCGTCGAGGAGTAGATGGACCGCCGCGCCCGGGCAGGATCGTGCCGCATTCACGTCTCCATCCCGCCGCAGCCTGGCATGGACCGGCATCGGCGCTCGTCCTTAGCGTGGTCACGTGGATGACCCCACCGGAGGTCCGCATGGTCCATGACGACGACACCAGCGAGCCGGCGCATAACGTCATCCGCGACGGCGACTTGGCGCCTGCCGAACGGCCGGCCGACCTGACCGATGCAAAATACAACTACATCAAGAGAATCGCGATCGATGAGCCCAGCTGGGGGCCGCAGCAGATTTACGAGTGGATCCGCGAGGAACCGAACCGGCACGATATCACTCGCGCGATGGTCTACTACGTCCTGAAGTGGGAACGGCCCGCGAGGCAGCCACGTCCCGCCCACCCTCCGGTCGCTCGGCGGCCGGGCACCAACATTTGAGACCGATCCCACCGATGGGGCTCGTGGCAGTCCGCGCGACGCGGCAGATCGATCAGGAACCTCCACACGGCGCAGCGTCCGGGCAGCTCGTTCACGGGACAACAGACGCACTCTCCTCGGCAAAAGCGGATGTGGCCCCTGCCCTATTGAAGGGATTCTGCGTAACGCAGGGTTACCGTTCATGCGGCGACGGCCGATCCCGCGGCCCCGTCAAGGCAGTCCTCACCAGCACAGCCGCTGCGCGAGCGGCTGGCCGCTCCCACAGTGAGCAACACACGTCGCGCCCCCTAGCCTCACCCGCGTCGACGGCTCAGCCGGCCCACCGACGCGTCCAGCCGGCCGGTTGACCTGCCTGAAGTTCCCTGAACTCTGGGATGTCCTCCGCGCACTCGGGGAGCACCCCGGAGTTCAGTCGCCATCACCGATCAGATTCCTCCAACTCGAAGCCTGTCAGGGCGATCTTGTGCTCGGCGACCGATCCGAGGGCGCGGAACGGAATCCGGCTGTGGCCGGCGACGAGCAGGCCCTCGCCGCGCGGCGCCGACAGCAGCAGCCGCGATTCCCCGGCGG
Organism: Micromonospora sp. NPDC051924; assembly: GCF_055586005.1. Lineage (NCBI taxonomy): Bacteria > Bacillati > Actinomycetota > Actinomycetes > Micromonosporales > Micromonosporaceae > Micromonospora > Micromonospora sp. NPDC051924. The sequence goes on along the minus strand of NZ_JBVJJA010000056.1, from coordinate 28,261 downwards.
TCAGGTTGAACGCCTCGCTGACGGCGTCGATGGACTGTGTGCTCTGGCGCATCAGCACCTGGGTTGCCGCGTTGGACACGACGGCGAGACCAAGGTCGGTCGACAGCACGTCGGCGGCGTCCTGGGTGATGACGCACAGGCCGGCGGATCGCTTGCGGGCGGCCTTCGCCATCCGGAACAGGAACCGCGCGCCTTCGCCGTCGCGCATCAGCAGCCACGCTTCGTCCACCACCACGAGCTGCCGCCGCCGGGTATTCGTGGCGGGAGTGTCGATGCCCGACCAGATCGAATCCAGGGCCAGCAGGGTGCCTACGGTGCGCAGCTCGTCGGGCAGGTGCCGCAGCGACCACACCACCAGATGCCCCTTTGGAGGGGTGGTGGTCGGGCCGTCGAACAGGCTGGCGAAGTTCCCGACCGTCCAGGGGGCGAGCCGCACGGCGAGCTGCCCGGCCGCGGGGTCATTGTCAGCGGCGAGCACCTTGGCCAGGTCCCGCAACAGCGGGGCAGGTTTCGTCCAGGTGGTCGGGTCGGCGTTGATCCCGGCCCGGTTGTAGGTGTTGGTGATGGCCCGATCGAGAGCGGCTCGTTCGGCCGGCGGGGGAGTCGCGCCGAGCATGACGGAGATCAGCGTGTGCAGGTACAGCCCGCGCCGGGTCAGGGTGTCGGGCCGGTTGTCGGCGGGCAGGTCGAGAGGGTTGATGCGCACGCCTGGTTGGCCGAGCTGCACGACGGTGCCGCCGACGTGCTCCGCGAGGGGCGCGTACTCGTCCTCCGGGTCGATCACGCTGACGGCGGTGCCCTGGAAGAGGTTGCGCAGCACCTCCAGCTTGACGAAGTACGACTTCCCGGCACCGCTGCGCGCCAGGACCACGCTGTTGTGGTTGTCCTGCGCCCACCGGTTCCAGATCAGCACCCCGTTGCTGGTGGTGTTGACCCCGTAGAGCACGCCCTCGGGCGGGGCGACCGTGCCGGGGCAGGGGGCGGCGAGGTCGGCCGAGGCGAGGGGGAACGCCGCTGCGAGGGCGGTGGTGTCGAGGATGCGGCGCATCCGTAGCGGGTCCACGCCGACGGGCAGGGTGGAGATCCAGCCCTGCTGGTGGCGGAACGTCGCCGGCTGCAACTCCAGAAGCACTGACGCGGCGGCGGACTTCACGCCGGCGGTGACGGTGGCAAGTTCGTCGAGGGTACGGGCGTGGATGGTGACGTAGATGCCGACCTCGAACAACTTCGCCGCCCCACGGGCGACGCGCTCGGCGAGGTCGGCGGCATCCGCCGCTGCCGCCTCCACCATCGGATCGCCCAGGCGGCCCCGGTCGGCATCGAGGCGGCGGGAGGATTCGAGGCGGGCGCGTTGACGCTTGAGCATCGGCGCCGCCAGTTGCGGCGGCACCGGGCCCAGGTGCACGGCGACGTCGACCCGGCCGGGGTAGGACAGAAGCGGGTCGAGCCAGGCGGGGCCAACCTCGGCGGGGTAGCCGCAGACGGCGTAGGTGGCGGCGTACCCGTCGCCGACCTGCACGTGTGATGGGGTGACCGACAACGCGGCCGGGGAGGGCATGCCGTCCCGGGCCGCGACGCTCTTCCTCTTGGGTTTCAACAGGTTCACGAGGTGCTCCCTAGGGTGATCGGGGCGCCGGGCACCGCGCGAGGGCCAGGCGGCGGGGGAGAGAACGGATCGACCGCGGCCGCGAGCGCGGAGGCGACCGCCGGCCCGTCCAGCGCGGCGGCTTCCACACCGAGCCCGGACAGGGCGCGCACGGCGCCCTCGGCGGCGTGCGCGCCGGTGACGACGGCCAGTACCTGGCGGCGCAACGGATCCCGCTGGCTGTCGAGGTCGAGGAGGAAGTCGGCGTAGTCGGTGGCGGCGGTCTGCAACGCCGGGTGTGGCAGGCGCGGCGCGTGGTCGAGCGTCGCCTGCGCGTAGACGGACAGGTCGTGCCGCTGCGCGGCAACGACGATCTGCGCCGGCCCGGTCAGACTGTTGAGGAACCGGCCGAACCCGTCCAACAGCGCGCCCTGCTCACCACCGGTGCGCAGGTGAATGTTCGTGGTACCGCAAGCGATCAGCACCCTGTCGCTGCCCTCACTGGTGAGGACTCCGGCCTGGCTGACCGACGTGACCGGCGAGCGCAGCGGCGCCGGGACGCTCGGCTCACCGGCGACGACGGCGACCGAGCTGGCCCGAGCCGTACCCGGGGCCAGTGTTCGCGGGCTATGGGACAGGGCGAAGCCGTGCCGTAGCCACACGTCCAGGGGCAGGCCGTCACGGCGGCCGAGCGCCACCACGATCGCGACGGCGAACACGATGACCCCGGCGACGACCCACGCCACCGGCGGCAGCAGGTGTCCGAAGGCGCGGTAGAGACCGAACCCGGCCAGACCGACACCGCCGATGATGCCGAGCTGCCGGAAGGTGAGCCCGAACGCGATGCGGTCGGGCTCGTTGACGTTGGCCGGGACGACAGCGCGCGGAGTGTTGTCCTCGTGGGTCATCGCCCACCTCGCATGGCGGTACGCCCGATTCGGCCGAGCGGCAGGTGACGGGTGACGCCCTGGACGAACATCGCGCGCAGCAGAACCCCGCCCGCGTTCGGCGACCCCGCCCGGGTTGCATAACGCCGCATCATGCCCGGGATTTTGATCGTGACCCAGAGCACGACGATGACGAGCATGAGGTTCAGCGCGTCCGAGCCGGGCAGGCCGAGCAGGATGGGCAAGTTCGACTTCGGGTCGATGACCAGGTCGACGCCGGCCGAGAACGCGACCGCCTGCAGGGCCGGTGTGGCCAGGCAGCCCAGGAGGCTGCGCCACCACAGCTGCGCGGCACCCTGCGTCCACGGGGTGGCGTAGCAGGCCAGCGCCACCGGCGCGATCCCGGCCAGGACGACCAGCACCCCGATCCGCACCAGCCAGGTGCCGACGAGCATGAACATCAACACGACGATGAGCAGTCCGATGACGGTCATCAGCAGGGCGGCGCTCTGGTCGGTCATCGCCGAGGCCAGGCGCGCCCGAACGAAGGTGACGGCCTCGGTGGTCGGCGCGGAGGCACCGGTCAACGACACCGCCAGTGTGTTCGCGACGTCGATGAGCACACCGGTCAGCGGGACCGCGAATGCGGACAGGACGAACCCGACGACAAGCCGGGGGAGCAGCTCCTTGATGCTGTAGCGCATCTGCACCGAGTCGCCGAGCATCGCGGCGACGCCCACGGCGATGATCGCGAGGATGAAGCAGGCGTTGACGACCACCGCAGCTTTGCTGGCGATCGAGGTCACCTGCGGCAGGACGGTGACGTCCGGCGATACGAAGATGGAGGAGGCCAGGAAGGCCAGCAGGCCGCCGAGAAGGTCGGTGACCTTCTGGGCGAGCCAGCTGACCAGGCCGTTCATCAGCCAGTCGACCACGGTGGCCGCCTCAGCCGCCGAGGATGCCCTGCAACACCTGCAGGACCACCGGTGCCAGTACCGCCAGGGCGTAGCCGATCAGGGCGGACTTGAAGTTGCCCTTGGCCTGCTCGACCTGGGCGGGGTCGCCGCCGGCGGCCATGTAGCGAAGGCCGCCGATGACCAGGAACATCGTCGCGACCAACGCGATGATGCCCATGATCCAGCCGGTGATGTTGGAGATGACCTGAGCAATCGAGTTGGGGCCCCCGCCGCTGTCAGGGGTAGGCGCGGCTAGGACCAGGTCGTTGAGGACAGAGATTGTGTACATGTTGCGGCCCTCCATAGGGATCTGCGGGCCGCCGCGGCGGGGACCGGACAAAGGGCCGCGCTGGTCCGGTGGGGGGCGCTCCTCTCTTGCATCAGAAAGGTTGCGGTGTCAGTACGCCGCGCCAGCCATGCCGAACCCGTTGGCCCCGCCGAGAGGAGTGGTCCCCACCGGGCGGGCATGTCGTGGATGACATGCACCGCCCAGATCTCGGCTGTCAGGCCGATCGAACTCGTCGCCGATCTGTCACGACCTGACGTAACCGGGCAGCGACTCATGTTGCCGTTTCCGAGTCGTGGACAACGAAAGGCCGCCCCGGGCGGACCGGGGCGGCCTCGTGTCGCGATGCGCGCAGACGGTGGTTACGCCGCCCGGGTGGCGTCGCCGCGGCGGGACGAGGGGATCGACAGATCGCCTCGCGTGACCGCTGCGGCTACGACGCGCTCGGCGCGGCGGCGGCGCATGCGCAGGGCCGACGCGGTCACGCCCTGCTCGGCGGCCAGGTGCTCGATCAGTGCGTCGCCGAAGCGGGTCGCGCTGATCAGCTCGGCGGCGTCGTCGGTGATCAGGCCGGCGGCGGCTGCCCGGCCGAGCAGCAGGTCCGGGTGCCCGTAGGGCAGCCTCGGCGAATGCGAGCCGCTCGGCAGGTCCAGCGGCAGTTCCTGCCCGTCGTCGGCCTTGACGACCGCGGTACCTGCGCGCCACGCCGCCCAGCACAGTCGCAGCCACAGCCGGGGCGGGGCGAGATCCGCCGTGCGCAGTGCGTGGAGGAACCCGGCGAGGACTTCGGAGTCAACGTCGTCGGCGTGCTGAGCATGGCCGCGGCTGATCTTCGCCGCGAGGTGCGTCAGCGCGGGCAGCGCCACACCGATCGCGCCGACCATCCAGGCCGGTCCCCGCCGGCGGGCGTGGTGGGCCAGCTGCCGCCACACCTCGTCGGTGATGTCGCTGTCGTGGCGCCCGTACAGCAGCAGCTTGCGCAGCTCGTCCAGCGGTATCGTCGCGTCCGGCAGGCCCGGTATTGGCCGGGCGTCGAACACCAGCGGCGCGGGTTCGCAGGTCAGCAGCTCGAACGCCTTCTCGGCGGTGGTCAGCGCCGTTTCGGCCGTCCTCGTACGGGTGGTCGGTGCCATGGTGATGTCCCCTCGACGCAAGGGCCTCGCCCTGTGCGAAGGCTCCGAGACGTCGATTGGGGCAGCCCGACCTGACACCACGAGCGCTTGTCAGACCGGGACAGGGCGTGTCGGGTGGTGTCAGGTTCGCCGCCGCGACCGCCCGCGCAACCTTGGCCGGCGGCCGGGATGACCGGTTCTGTTAGCCCGGGGGCGGGTTCGATCTGCCTGTCAGCGGCGCATTGGGAGTGTCAGTACGCCCGCCGGTCCGGGGGCCACCACGCCCATGACCGACAGAATTCCACGCCGCGCACCGGTCCCCGTGGGGGATGTGGTGCCCGGTGACCCGCCCGTGCCGATCACCGTCTGGCCGGTCCCCGCCCCACAGGACGGCGAGACCATGTCCAACGCGATGGGTGTGCGGCTGGTCCACAACCTCACCCACCCATCCGATCTCATCATCGACCTGGCCGTCGGGCCGCAGCTGGCCCGCGCGGTCATCGCCACGCACCGCCGCAGCCACCTGCACGCGGCCCGGCAGTTCGGCTGGGGCCGGGAGGCCGCGACGCTGATCGTCACCGGCTGGCCGCTGGACGACACCACCTCGCCGGTCCAGTTCTTCGCCCGCTGCCGGGCCAGCCTCGCGCCCGGTGGCTGCGTGGCGGTGCTGCTGGCGCACGGCGACGTCACCGCACCGGTCGACGTCGTCATCGCCGCCAAGCGGGCCGGGCTGGCGTACCTGCAGCACATCGTGGCGGTCGACCGACCGCCTCAGCGTGGCCAGCAGGCGCAGCTGGACATCCACACCGACGTACTGATCCTGACCCGCAGCGCGACGGAGACCGGGAGCACCGATGGCTGAGCTCATGCCGGTCACCTCGGTGTGGCTGACCTGCCAACAGCCCGCCCGGGACCAGCGGCGAGGCCGCTACGTCCGGCAGACCTCCAGCCACCCTGGGAAGATGCTGCCCCACCTCGCCGCGCACGCGATCAGCTCGTACACCGCGCCGGGCGATCTTGTGTTCGACCCGATGTGCGGGTCCGGCACCACTCTGGTCGAGGCTATACACCTCGGCCGGCACGCGATCGGGATCGACATCGAACCCCGATTCACCGCCTTGGCCGGCGTCAACGTCGCCCTCGCCGCAAAGCAGGGCGCCGCCGGCGCAGCGAAGGTGCTCACCGGCGACGCCACCGGACTACTCGACATGGTGCCCGCGTCCGCGGTCGGCCGGGTGAGCCTCGTGCTCACCTCACCGCCCTACGGCCGCGGCACCCACGGCCTCGTGCAAACGACGAGCACCGGGGTACGCAAACGCCACCACCACTACGGGGACCGCGAGAGCGGCAACCTCGCCTACGCGGGATGGTCCCGCTTGCTTGGCGGGTTCGCCGCGATCCTGGCCGCCAGCAACCAACTGCTGCGCCCCGGCGGGACCGTGGTGATCACCTGCCGGCCGGTACGCCGCCAGCGCGACGACCTAATAGACCTGCCCGGCGAGTTCCTCGCTGTCGCACAGTCGGTGGGGCTGATTCCGGTGCAGCGGTGCGCGGCTATGCTCGCCGCCGTCCGCGACGGGCAGATCGTGCACCGGGCCAACATGTTCGGTCTCCTATCCGTCCGCCGAGCCAGGGACGAAGGCATCCCCGTGCACCTGGTGGCGCACGAGGACGTGCTGGTCCTTCGTCGCCGCTGACAGACCCCTGTCAGGGCCGCGACCTTCATCTGATCCCAAGGCCGCAGGTTCGAATCTTGCCGAGCGCACCACCGTCATCCCAGGTCAAGGCGGCCCGCAAAGCGGGCCGCGCCGGCCCCGGCCCCGGCCTGCTGGCGACCTTCGGCCCGTATCGGCCGGGCCGGCCGGCCACGCTGTCGGGCGATCAGGATCACGAGGACCTCGGGGCTCCGCCCCGAACCCCGGCCCTCCTCAGAGATGCCGTCGCGGATCTCCTCGCCGGGCACCCAAGGGCTACCAGCCTTCTCGGACGGGGACCAGGTCGTTCGTCCGGTAGGGCGCTCCACCTGGTCGGAGGAGGCTGGACCGTCTGCGACTGCCCGACGGAGAGATCCGGTCCTTTGCTCAGCTGGGCGCCCACAAACGTCGACGGATCGGCGCAGGTGTCATCCGTGCCTGGCTCGCGTCAGCCTTTACCGCCGTCACCGCCGGTCGATGAAACGGGCGGAATCGGTGCGCGCAAGGCGACCCTTCCACGACCATGGGCGGATGGGGCGATCATCGGAGCCGGCGCAGACCGGGGGCATCATGCGCGGCGAGGAGGACGCCCAGCAGGCCAGCTTCCTGGAGCTGTTCTTCGACCTGGTGTTGGTCTTCGCCCTGGTCGGGGTCGTCAGCCGGATCGTGCCGGACCTGCTCTCCGACAATGTGCGTCTGCGCTGGCTGTCGCTGCTGTACACGGTTGTTCTGGCCCTGCCGTTGCTGTGGCTGTGGACGACCACCGCGTACCTCACCAGCCGGTTCGACTACCGCAACCGCTGGATTCAGCTGCTGGTCCTGGTCAGCGCGTTCGGCCTGCTGATCATGGCAACGTCCCTGTACAAGTTCGAGCAACGCGGCGCCACCTTCGCCATTGTGTACGTGGTGCTGCACGTCGGACGCCCCTTGGTGCTCCGGCCGTTGTTACGGGAGCACGAGCAGGTACGGGAGCTTTACACCCGCCTGGCCATCTGGACCAGCATCTCCGGCGTCATCTGGCTCGCCGGGGCGGTGGCGCGCGGAAACTCCCGGCTGGTCCTGTGGTTGATCGCCATCACCGTGGACCTGGTCGTGGCGCGGATCAGATGGCCGGTACCCGGCATGGGCCGACCACCGACCAGCGCGTGGGCGATGACCAACAGCCGATACCTCCCCGACCGCTACCAGCAACTGTTGCTGATCGCGCTCGGCGAGACGATGCTGTCCATCGGCCTCACCTACGCCACCCACCCCGCCACGCTCGCCGCAAACGCGGCCCTGGTGGTCACATTCCTGACGTCCGTACTGATGTGGCGGATCTACTTCTATCGCGCTGGCCAGGTGCTGGCCGAGGCCGTCGAGATGTCGTCGAACCGGGCAGCTGCTGGCGGGATCGTCGGCGTGGCCCATCTGCTCATGGTGCTCGGCATCACCTTGGCCGCGGCTGGCTCGGAAATCGTGTTGGCGAATCCCCAGGGCCCGTCCGTGCTGGCCTGGCTCGCGGTCATCCTCGGCGGGCCGGCGATCTTCCTGTTCGGCCGCAGTCGGCTGGAACGGGTCGTCTTCAACCGGCTCGCCGTGCGCCGGCTCGTCGGCATCGCCGTTCTGGTCCTGCTGGCGCCGCCGCTGTTCTTCGGCCCGCCGCTGCTCGCCGCCATCGTCGCTGCGGTCGTGCTGCTCGGGGTAGCCGTTGCGGACGCGCGACGCGCCGCTGGCCACCCACCGGAGGCCCCGTCCCCGTTCGCCTAGCAGAGGCGGTCCGCATCCAGTCCGCAAGAGGTCCACGGACGGCAGGGGAGTGGTGAGAGATGCCGAAAGGTGTTTCGGCTGTTAGGAGCCAATCCGCACTGCTTGCAGGCTCGCCCGTTTTGATCACGTAATGCGTAGGTCGACGGTTCGATTCCGTCAGGTGGCTCGGCGCAGAAGCCCAGGCCACAGGCCTGGGCCTCGCCGCTTCTCAAGGTCGACAACGCCGCCGCTCGCCGGTCGAGTCCTTGAATAGTCCTTGTCCCGTGCCGCGACCGCTTCGTCCAGCCGGTTGGCGACCGCGTCCAGGTCGTCACCGAACAGGCCCGCGTACACGTCCAGCGTCATCGACGCCGAGGCGTGTCCGAGCATCCGCTGACCGCCTTGACGTTGGCCCCCGCCGCCACGGCCAGGTTTGCCGCCGTGTGTCGTAGGTTGTAGGGAGTCAGCCCGGTCAGCCCGACCGGCGCCGCAGCCGGCGCGAAGACCCGCGACCGGAAGTTGGTGTTCCGCAGCGGCCCGCCCTTCGGAGCGGTGAACACCAGTGCCTCCCGGCGCTTTCCGGCGACGTGCGCGGCCAGCTCGTCGACGACGAACCGCGGAATCGGCACCGACCGGCGCTGATGGTTCTTCGGCGTGCCCTCCACCAGCTCCCCGCCGACCTCCGCGAACGCCACGGCCACGGTCAACCGCCGCCGCAGCAGGTCCAGCCGGGACACCCGCAGCGCCGACGCCTCACCCCACTGAAGGCCGGTGTAGGCGAGGAACCGAACCAGCAGCCCGTACCGACCGCATGCCTCCGCGAGCCTCGCCACCTGGTCGTGGTCGAGGAACACCGGTTCCTCCTTGGCCACGCGAGGTAGCCGCACGCCCTACCGGGGACGCTGGACGGTCTGGCGACTGCCCGACGAGGAGATCTGCCAGCAGGACGGCAGCCATACGCCTGCTAACACGAGAACCCTTACGCTTCAGATCAAATCTCGTGCCGTCCCCGACACTGCTGGCCCGCAGTCAGGCGGCAAGTGCGAGACCACTACTCCGACGGCTCCCTCGGCGGTGACGTCAGTGGCCGCGGTGGTCCCGTCCGGCGTCTGAACTCGGAAGCGGTTTCCACCGAGAGGCTGGATGACCGGCACATCCCTTGAATATGGGTAGACGGTGCAGCGGCTGATGCACAACGTCTGATGGCTCAAGAACGGAAACAAGCCGCGCAACACTGGTCGAGCTCCGGCCGCTTCGACCGCCACACGGATTTCCCCGATCGCCGTCTCGCGGAGTGAACGCCACTTGGCCCCGACCTCCGTCCCGGCCTCATAAGCAAGAGCGAGAGGGCCGACGCTCATGAACGCGTAGCGCCGATGCAGATCAGTCAGTGTGGTGCCGCTGCATCACCAGTGCAGCACGCCGGCCGTGACGTCCAGATCGGGCCTGTCCCCGACGATAGGGCGACCGCCCTGCCCCGCAGTTCGATGATGAAGCGGCGCCTCTCCGAGCCCAGCTGAACGCTCGCGGGGCGATCCTCTCTTACCAGTACGGCGCTCGTGGGCCAGCCTGACGCAGCGGTGATGCCGTTGAGGTTCAAGCCTTGCCGCTTTGCCGACTCGTGCAGGGCTGTGGCGAGGCTGCTTGCCGAGGCGACGTCGGGATAGAGCTGTGCGAACCAGGATCCTGGCATGTGTGATCTCACCTAGTACTCCAGCACATTCGGCCCGCCACGACGGCGCGGGAGCCGAGCAGGCACCCGGCGTGCCACTAGCGTGCGATTGGGCGAGGACGACGGGGGCCAGCCGAGGCCACGCGAGACTGCCGGTGGGCGGACACGATCACGTGATGTGGTCAACGTGGCATGGCAGCGGCGTGCTTGCGGGCGAGCTCGTATAGGCGCGCGGGGTCGCCCAGCGGGCGGAGCCCTCCTGGGCCTACGGAGACGTCCCTCGGGTCCAGCGTGGCTGTGGCCTGGAGCGAGGGCACGTTTCGGCCAGCGCGGTCAACCATTACGAGCGCGGTGGCGGTGAATCCTTCCAGCAAGGACCTGAGGATCGCGTGGCTTGAGGACAGGTACTGCGCGACCAGTGCATCCACGAAGCCGACGAACACGTCGAGGTCGATCTCATAGTCGTCGGCGCGCATGGGGCCGATCCCGGTCGGTACGTCAACCAGTTCACCGACCGCCTCGCTGGTACGAACGAACAACTCGGCCACTCGGTTTGAAGGGTTCCACAGGACGACGTCGCCCGCCTGGAAGTACTGACTCATATTCTGATGATCACGGATTGGCGATCAGACGTTCGACCCGCCCCGTCGACGCCTCCGCTCGATGTCTTCCTGGACCTCTGGATCCCAGAGGGAAGCGTTCCAGTCCTCGGGCTGCAGCTCCGGAGATAGCGGCACTCCGACGATCTGCGCCGCGGCTGCTGCGGCTGGCGCCGCCGAGGATCATCGTTCCCCGACGGCAGGTCGACCTCGCCGTACGCATCGTCGGCCGAGGCGGACTGCCGAGCCGTCGAGCCGGGGACGATCATGGCTAGAGCAGCCGATGCAGACCTGGCGCTGTGAGGGCTGCCGGAATTTGCGTGGCGGCTGGGGGATTGCCGAGCCAGCGCACGAGCCTGCTGCGGGTGATCAGCGCGCCGATGATGAGCAGGATCGCGCCGGCTGCCCGTGCGAGATGAAAGCCCGTTTGGGGTGCGAACAGGGGCGAACGTTGCCTGACGCGGCGCTAGACGGCGGTGCCCGGCGGACCAGTTCCCGGTCCGATCCGCAGCGAAGACGAGTGGTGAAGGCGTCCCGCATCGGTCGGCCTTGATCAGTTGGGGCAGCGGGACCTGCTGGACAGCCGAAACCGACTCAGGGCGGGCCGCAGTCCCGCCCTGAGTTCCGTTAATTCCGCGGGACGAGCAAGAACTGACAGGGGAGGGGCGGGGCTGTCAGGTTTTGCCAGGGGGTCGTATCTGACAGCCCGGCCGACAAGGCTTCCGGCCGGCCTAACCTGAGGTTTCTCTCTGCTTTTAATACCCCTTGGTCTGACCCTTCGCGCGACGGCATCGCGCCCACCACCACCGGTCGGCTGCCGTCGCGAGCTTCAGATCCGGGAACCACAAATCCGTCGCCCCTCGTCCATGCGACGGGGCGCGGCGTCCCCATCCCTTCAGGCGGTCACCACCCGGTGGCCGCCTTCTTCATGTCCAAAGGAGGACCGGTGCACCTGACACCCCGCGACGTCCGCGCCGACCGCCGTAGCGCAGCCCCACCTGACCTTCTCAGCGGCGTCGCCGCACTCGTCGCCGCGATTGGCGGATCCCGCCTGGCGAACACCATCACGGTGATCTCATGCCGCGACCGGGTCACGGACACCTGCTCACGGCCGGCAACCGGGGGCCCGGCAATGACCGATGGGAGCCTCACGGCCCAGCTCCGTCGCGTGCACGCCGAAACGGTCGCCGCGATCGAGCAGCGGCAGACGCTAGCCGTCGAGGCCCGTTCCGCGCTCATCGTCGCACTACGCAGCAGGCTGATCTGCCGGCCCGGCTGTGAGGACGCCCTCGCCACGTGGGGTTTGGAACCCCTGCCGCAACGATGGGCCGTCACCGCGGAAGCCCACTTGTCCTACACCCAGTCGCACACCAACCTCGAGCAGGCGCGCGAACAGGCCCGCTGGGATGTGCCGGAGGAACTGCGCCGGCTGCAGCCGGCGATGGCCGTCTATCCGAGGCGCGTTATCGACGTCGCAGCCGTTCCGTGCGGCAATGACCAGCCCGGGTCGCAGCGGTACGGCATTACCGTGCGGGCGACGCTCCAGACCTGGGCCACGGCGACCCGCAAGACCGGAGCACAGCAAACGGCACGCACGATCGTGGAGGGGCACCTGCCGGTGCTGGCCGGCGCCGGGATCAGCCTGACCGGGCTGACCTGGCAGGCCGCCGACCGCCCCGAAGAGGTGCCCCTCGCCAACATCGACACCGAAACTCAACCTCCCACCGCGGCACAGCCCGCCGACGCCAACGACCTGCCCGCCGCGAGAGCGGCACGTGAGGCCGCCGTGCACGCTCTCGCCGACCTCCGGCGCAACATCCGGACCCGGGCGATCCGCGCCCTGGTCGACGACGAGATCAGCGGCGTCTACCAACACACCGCGCAGCGGGTCGACCGGTTCCTGACCGGCCTCGGCCTCGACCGGCTGCCCCGCGCACATCACGTCACGGCGGTCGCCGACCTGACACTGCTGGTCACCGCCGGCACCGCCCGGCAGGCCTGCGAAGCAGCCCGAGACACCATGCGCCCGGCTAGCACCAGTTGGCCGGACGCGGCCCGGCCCTGGACCGCGTACGGCTGGACCGACTCTGAAGCAGCCGCGCCGGACGGTGACCGCTGGCGGGTTGCGTGGCGGCACGAGTACGAGATGTGGCTACGCGGCCACACCACCTCCGCCACCGCCACCACCGCCGCGGAAGTGCTCGCGCGCGCCGACCTGCGCCGGACCCTGGCTGGCGTCGGCCACAGCCTGGTCACGGTGAGCGTCACCGTCGAGGACGTCGGCGTCGACCTCTATTTGGACCCCGACAACGACTGACCCCGTCCGCCGCCCGCGGTCTTCGCTCCCGAGCAGGCGCCACTCCAACCCACGGTCCGTCCTGGGGGATGGCGGCTGCTCACGCAGCGGAGCAGGCGGCGCGGACGCGGGTCCCAACCACTTTCAGCCTGGACGCCGGCCGTCCACTTCCTGCCCCCTCTCACCTGGAGATCATCGTGTCCTTCACAGAGAACAAACTGACCGTCCGATCCTCAGCCGACCTGGCGGCCGCCGTGCCGTACCTGCTCGGCTTCCACCCCAGCGACGGCAGCATCGTCGTGATCGCCTCCCGCGACCGGCGCATCGTGTTCGTCGCCCGCGGCGACCTGCCCACCCCCGCCCACCTGCTGCGGGAGTTCACCGCCCACCTCGTCCCGGTCGTGCAGCGGCAGCAGCCGATCACCGACCTGGTCCTCGTCGGCTACGGAACACCCGAACACCTCGACCCGGCACTGCCGACAGTCAGGGACGCGTTCACCACCGCCGGCCTGACCGTGCGGGAGGTGCTGCGCGTCACCGAAACGCGGATCTTCAGCCTCACCTGCGACGACCGCAGCTGCTGCCCGGCGGACGGAACCCCGTTCGACCCGACCGCGTCACTGGTCGCCGTCCAGGCAACCGTCGCGGGGCTCGTCGCACGACCGGACCGGGCCGCGGTAGCCCGCCGCTTCACCCCCGACGACAGCGGCCGCGACAGCATCCGCGACGCCACGAACACAGCGACCACCCGCATGGAGGCGCTGGCCACCACAGGCAGCACCGCTGTATTCGAAGCCGGTGTGCCGGCGGTCCGCGACGCGCTGCGCCAGCACGCTAGCGGCGCCCGGCTCACCGACGACGAGGTGGCCTGGCTGGCCGTGCTGCTGACCGACAGGGCGGTGCGGGACGTCGCCGTCGACCTCACCCAGCCACACGAGCAGCACATCACCTTCTGGGCCGAGATCACCCGCCGCGGGCACACACCACTCACGGCGGCGCCGGCGATAGTGCTCGCCCTGACCGCGTGGCGGTGCGGGGACGGGGTCCTGGCCCTCATGGCCGCCGAACACGTCCTGCAGATCGACCCCGACTACCAGCTTGCCCACCTGGTCCTGCACGCCCTGCAGGCCGGGCTGCCACCGGCCGCCATCGAGGAAGCCATCACCCGCACCCACCACAGCCCTTGCACCCGCAACCCGAACCACACCAACGAACAGGAGTGAGTCCTGATGGACCCGATCCGCGCCATCCTGCTGTCCCTCGCCCGCAGCGCGGAGGAAGCCCGGCTGCGCTGGCAGGCCGAACGCGCCGCCGTGCGAGCCCGCGGCGGAACACCCACCCGCAGCGACGCCTTCGCCCACAACGTTCAGGCCAACCTGTGCCTGATCACCGCGATCGGCGCCGCCGACCTGCCGGCGAACTTCCGCCTCTTCGACACCACCCTGTCCCGAGACCCCCTCACCGCGGCCGCCCAGCTTCGCCAGGTCACCTCCGCCTACTACTCGAGCGGCGCCATCGAGGCCGAACACGAGGCCGCCCGGCTGGCCTACAAGGCCGCCCTCGCCGCACCGCTCACCGCCCAGGAACGGCACTACGTCGACCTGCTCGCGGACCTTCCGCCCGCCCGACGCGACAAAATCATCGAAGCCGCTGAGGAGCGCGCCCAAAGCCGACCGGCATAGAGCATCAAACCGGGCCGGGCTTCGCGCCGGGCGCTTCGCCCCGGCGCCGCATGCGCCACCCGTCCTGCGCTGTCGGCGCGCTGGGCGCTTCCAGGCAGTTGGTGGGGGAGCGCCTGCAGCGTCCACTCGATGCCCCCGGGCCAGGTCGGTCGCGCGCCAACGCCTCTGCTCAGCAGCACAGCCATCAACGGCCGCCGAGCGGCCCGCTGCGGCTGCCTCACCCCAGCACGACGGCAGCCATGCCACGAAAGGAACCGATGAGCCTCTACACCCTCACACCCAAACCGGGGTTCGAGCGGTACACCGTCCAGGTCGGCTGGAACCCGCACCGCACCTACGTCGCCACCGTCGTCGACTTCACCTGGGACCCGGTCACCGAACCGGACCGCCAACCCGACACCATCCAACTCGGCCGGGTCGAGACGATTCTCGACCCGGCCGAGGTGCTCGCGGCCGTCGAACCCTACGCCGACATACCAGCCGACCTGCCCGCCAGGCTCCGCGCCGATCAGGCCGCGCACCCAGTGCGCCGCTGACACCAACTCGCCGCTTTCTGCACTGATAGGGCGGCAACGGTTGCGAAGGGCTCCCAAGTACGCCCACGAGCAGAGCCGCTGACGCAGCCGCCCCGATAGCGCCTCCCGCCGGAGGCCGTCACTCCCGATGCCGTGAACTCCGCGGCACAAACCAAACCGGCCCGCCATCGGCGGGCCGTCGTCGTATCCGGACCCGGGACGCGCCGCCTACGAAACGATCGCGTCCCGGGTTCTCCAAAGGAGGAACCCAGTGTCCCTACCACTGACCATGATCGCCACCGGCGTGGTGGCGTTCACCCTCGGCACGCTCACCACCTGGCCGATCATTCACCGCCTCCGCGCCAAGCTCGCCGACGCCACCTGGGCGCTGGCCCACGACCCGCTCACAGGGATGCTCAACCGCGCCGGCCTGCACGCCGCCCTCACCGACAGCACCCCCGCCCAGCCCGTCATCGTCACCCTGATCGACCTCGACGACTTCAAACACGTCAACGACACCCACAGCCACGAGCTCGGCGACCAACTCCTCGTCGCCATCGGCAAGCGCATCACCGACCTCGCCGCACTCCACGGCGGCACCGCCGCCCGGCTCGCGGGCGACGAATACGCAGCCCTCCTACCGGCCCGCACCGACGACCTCGAGCGCGTCGCTGACACCTTCGCCACGATCATCGCCCAACCCGTCATCCTCGCGGCCAACGAGAGCACGGTCACGCTCACCGTCACCGCCAGTGTCGGCCTCGCCTTGGCCGACACGGCCGACTGCCTCACGGAGGTGGGCCTGCACCGGGCCGACATCGCGATGTACCACGCCAAACGCAACGGCCGCAGCCGCTACACGGTCTACCGCCCGGGCATGACCATGCCACCCGCCCGGCACCGCCGCGGACCGCGCCTGCGCGACCGGCGCCAAAACACCGGCCAGGTGACGGCATGAGGGCCCCGCGGGAGGAGATGGCCTGCCAGGTCTGCCTCGTCCCGCTGAACACCCTCGGCATGCCACCTACCTACGTACACCCAGCCCACCTCACCACCGACGGCCACGACCCCGCCCCGGTATCCGTCAGCCGGCTCGACACCGTCCGCCGTAGCTGCGACTTCTGCGGGGACCCGTACCCGATCTGGACACTGCACGGCGGCGAGGTCACCGCCATCGCCGTCGGCCCCACCGCAGGACTCGTCCAGGACTTCGGCCACGCCTGGGCAGCCTGCGCCACCTGCCACACCCACATCGACGACGGCCGCCACGACAAAGTCGTCGGCCGTGCCGCCCTGGCACTCGGCCTCAGCGACCACCCGCAGGCGCGACAGCGCGTTGAAGGACTGCACCGTGCGTTCCTTGATGCCCGACTGCCAGGTCGCACCCTCATCACCACCACCGCGTGGCCGGCGACCACCATCACGGCTGCGGAGGTGCCCAAGGTCCGTGACAGGCTCACCCGCTTCTACCGGGGTAACGACCAACTGCCTGCCACGCTCGGGATCACCAAGACGCGCGCGGAAATCGCCACTGGCCTGGACCGGTCGCAGCTGTACTGGATCGACAACGACTTCACCGGCCTTGCCGAGCACGCCGCGGCTCAACTCCCTGACGTCCCCTTCAGCCGCGACCTCCTTCCCTCCGCCGAGGGGCTGATCATCTGGGCGCGGCCAGTGACACGCCGCCAGCTCACCGCAGCGTCCTGGACCGACACCAACGAAGGCTGGCACCTGGTGCTCTACCGCACCATCGGCGCCGGCCTCGACGGCAAGCCGCTGCAGCGGCTACGCGAACAGGTCGGCTGGCTCGCACCCATGAGCGCAGCCCACCTGCACCGGCAGCAACTGATAACCGGCGACCGTCCTGCGGCAGCGCTGGTCGCGACATGGCTCCTCACCGCGCAGAAGGCCGCAGAAATCACGACGGCAGGAGTCGACAAAGCGGTCGCCAAGGCCTACGCCCGGGCCAAGCGACCCATACCGGAGGTACGCGTCGTGCACATCCGCGGCCGCTGCCCAACTCCACTGCCAGTCAGACGACCGACGGCGGACGACGGACGGCTTTCCCAGACCAGCCGGTTCTGGGTGTCCGGCCACTGGCGCAACCAGGCCCACGGCCCAGGCCGATCATTGCGCCGCCCCGTCTACATCCACCCATTCCTCAGAGGCCCCCACGACGCGCCGATCAAGCTCAGCACCACCGTACGCATGCTCAGCAGTCGAGGACCGAAGCCGGACGGTCGTCAGTAAATAGCGACGCCGCCGGTGGCATCGGCCTGACCCCTGCCACCGGCGGCAGAGAAGCTCCATCGGTGAGCGCCGGCGGGGACGCCAAAGTCTGTTCACGTGACCTCTTCGGGAAGAACCAGGCCGCCGCGAGCCCCTGATCAGCAGCGCAGCGAGGCGCCGCAGGTCAACCGGTGCAGTACGGAGCAGTACAGCGCCGATCGACGCCGTTGAGCGCAGTACAGAGCGCCGCCGTGCTCCCCATCCGCTCCCCCCGGATGGAGCGCACTTCAGCGAACGCAGGATCTTCGTGGAGTGCCACGATTGGGCTCTCCACGTGATCACCGATCGATCATGGACAACTGCAGCGGGTTGCAGCGGTCGCAGTGCACGCCGATACGGGCGGCCAGTGCACTGAGGTCGGCCGCCTCGTCCGCGGCAGGGGCACCGAGGTGGCGGCGGCATTCTCCTCGCCGGCGGTGCATTCCGTTGTCGTGGTGAACCTGCCGGTCAGGAAACACGTCGCCCGCGAATCCGCTGCGGGTGACGTCCTGCTGGATGCCCCAGCGCCGGCACAGTTCGAGCGTGCGTCTGTTGACGTGGCCGCCCCGCCCGTGGGGTCATCGATCCGGGGCCCGCCGCCACGCAGGGGATGCCACGGCGGCGATCGAGCCAGCGCGCCGTCGTGCATGGCGTAGCCACCGGGTCGTCCTGGTCACGGTGCGCTGACGGGACTACCTGCGCGACTGCTGGCGGTACCGGCCAGGGGGCACGCCGTATTCCCGTTTGAACGCTTTGGCGAAGGCGAATTCGGAGGTGTATCCGGTGCGCTGCGCGACGGCCTGTACCGGCTTGTCGCCCTCGCGCAGCAGCTGCGCCGCCAGAGTCATCCGCCACCAGGTCAGGTAGCCCAGCGGCGGTCTGCCGACGAGCGAGGTGAATCGGCGGGAGAAGGCCGCGCGCGACAGTCCGGCCTTCGCGCCCAGCGCTTCGACCGTCCACTGTGCGGCTGGTTCCCGGTGGATATGGCGCAGCGCTGCGGTGATCGCCGGGTCGCGCAGCGTCGCGGCCCACCCGGTGGGCGCGCCGTCGCCGGTGTTCTCGTCGAGCCATGCCCGCAGGATGTAGAGCAGCATCATGTCCAGCAGGGCGGACACGACCGCTTCGGTTCCGTGGTCGGGGTTGGCGATCTCGTCGCCGAGAAGGTTCACGGCGGCGTGTAGCGCCGTACGGTGGCCGAGGCGTGCCGGCAGGTGGATGACCTCGGGCAGTTCCGCGAACAGTGGATGCGGCCGGGCCTGGTCGAGCGTGTACGCGCCGCACAGGAGGAGCGTCGTGGCGCCCTCGCCGCCGTCGGCGCTGGGCGTTATCTCCGGCAGGGAGGCCGACGGCGCGTCCGCCACGGGCGTTGACGGGCTGTCGACCAGAGCGTGCCCGCAGCCGTGCGGCAGGCACACCACGTCACCCACGCTCAACGCGATCGCGGTGCCCTCCGACGGGATCAGCCAGCAAGTCCCTTCCAGTACCACATGGAATCCGGCCCCGGAGAACGGCTCGGCCCGCACTGCCCACGGAGCGTGCTTGCGGATCTCGCTGGAATGCGGGCGCCCCGTACGCATGACGCCGATCGCATCGCTGAGCACATCCACCGGCAGATCGTATCCCGGGACGGCGCCACGCAAGACGATCAGACATGAAGCGGAGACGGTGAGGCCTGGGGAACAGCTGTTGAGCCTCCTACGCTGAATGCGGCACACACATTGACCGATGGACCTACCAGAAGGGCAGGACATGAGCCTGTATACCGCCGTCGCTACGGCGACCGGCCGCGACGGCCGCGCCACCAGCTCGGACGGCAAGCTGGACGTTGAGCTGGCCCTCCAGAAAGAGCTCGGCGGCACCGGCGACGGCACCAACCCCGAACAGCTCTTCGCCGCGGGCTACGCGGCCTGCTTCGCCACCTCCATGCAGCTGGTGGCCCAGAAGAAGAAGGTCGACGTCTCGGGCATGTCGGTCACCGCCGAGGTCGGCCTCGTCCCCAACGGGCAGGGTGGCTTCCAACTCGAAGTCGCCCTACGAACAACGCTGCCGGACAGCGTGCCTCGAGAGATCGGCCGCGAACTCATCGAGGCCACTCACCAGGTTTGCCCGTACTCCAACGCCACGCGCGGCAACATCCCGGTCGCGCTGCTCGCCGAATAGCCGCCGCCCGCGGAGCGTCACCTGGACCGCGACCGGCGGATCCGCGATCCAGGTGGCGTTGTCATCGACGGTGTGCCAGCCGTTGCTGCAAGCAAAGCGGGATCGACACCTGCTCCTGTTCACCGGCAGCCTGGCTCATCGGGCGGAGGCGCCATTGATAACGCCGCCCACCCGCGATTTCGTGGCCGCCCTTCACCAACGCCGCAGCCGGGTACCCCACGCGATGCGCCCCCATCGCCCAATATCGGCAGTGGAACCGCGGCCAGTTCCGCGACTTGCTGACCGGGGCGGGGCGGCCGGGATCCGCGCGGCACCGCCACGATAGCAGCGCATCGCCCAGGTCCTCCAGCACCGCTCGATGGCCACTATGGAGCTCGAAGATGGGGGTGACCCATCCGCTGGAACTGGACGGTGGAGCGGCCCGCCAGGCGGAGCCCGGCGCGGGCGAGGGCCGGCAGGCGGAGCTTAGCGCCGGTAAGGGCCGCCAGCGCGCCCTACCGGCCGTCTGACCGCATGCCCGACCGCAGACGAGCTCCTCGCGGCAACCCGGTGGCACGCAGTGGGCGGTGTCGGTCGCACCATGGGTGACCTGGGATTCGATGTGGATCACGTGCGCCCAAAATAACGAGCACGAGCGTCGGTGCGAGCGCGATTTTCAACAGCAGGATCACGTGACCACGATTGCCTGGCGGCTGGCGCACATCATCGTCTCCTGCCTGGGCTATCGGGTCGGATGGCACTTCGGCGGCCAGGACGTCGACTCCCAGACATTCGCCTACGCGGGGACCGCTGACGAGGCGCTGAAACAGCTCGATGAGATGTATGGGAGATGGAACGCGGGGGTCCGCGAGCTCTCGGACGCTGACCTGGAGAATCCGCCCACGGTGGGTCCCGAGCGGTTTCCCATGGAGGGCATCGTCCTGCACGTCAACAGGGAGCTGATCCATCACGGCGCCGAGATTTCCCTGCTGCGCGACCTCTACCGCTGGCAGGACGAAGCCGTACCGCGCCGCATATGACCTTCCGGTAATCGGCGATCGAGATTCGGGAACCTACGTGAACTCCGTGACGCTCCGTGGCTGCAAGCTTCAGTGAAGCTGCGCCCTCTTGAAGTAGCTGGTCAGGGTGGTGGCGTGAGGGTCGTTTGGGGTGGTCATGCTGGTGTTGGGCGGAGGCCTCAGGTGTAGATCATCTGTCAGCGGGCTCCTTCGAGGTTCGTCAGGACGAACAGGGCGTGCAGCAGGCCAGCCGCGCGGGCCTGATCGGTGCGGAGCTTGGCGAGGATCCGCCAGTTCTTTAGATGGGCGAAGCTGCACATGCATGTACGAATCTCGCCTTCGGTGCGGGCACAGCAGACGTCAACGGACGCTGCGACTCTTGCCGGAGACGCCTTGTAAGCGAGACGTCACGGAGCGCTCCAGGGATGATCGCGGGCAAGGTCCTGGCGATCCGCGTCTATGATCCAGTGGCAGTGCGATCGTGACGGGGGAACGCAAGTGATCGACGCGATCTTTTTTGATATCGGCGGGACGATTCTCGACGAGGCCCGCGAGTTCGAGACCTGGGCGGACTGGTTCGGCGTCCCACGGCACACGTTTTCGGCCGTCTTCGGTGCGGCGATCGCCCGGGGTCTGGACTGGCAGGAACCGTTCCGGGTCTTCCGGCCCGGTTTCGATCTCGCGGCCGAGCTCGAACGCCGAGCAGCCGCTGGCAAACCGGAGTCGTTCGGCGAAGAAGATCTCTACCCCGACGCGCGATCGTGCCTGACCTCCTTGAAGGATCAGGGCCTGTTTGTGGGCTTGGCCGGCAACCAGCCAGCTCATGCTGAGGCGAGCCTCCGTGCTCTCGACCTCTCCGTGGATGTGATCGGCACGTCGCACGGTTGGGGCGTGGCGAAGCCGGCACCGGCCTTTTTCGAGCACGTCATTCGTGAAGGCGGTGGCGATGCGTCTTCGATTCTGTACGTCGGCGATCGGCCCGACAACGATGTACGCCCGGCCATGGAGGCCGGTATGAAGACGTGCCTGATCCGGCGCGGTCCGTGGGGTTACATCCTCGACATGCCAGCCGTGTCTGAGCAGTGCCTGTTCCGCATCGATTCGCTGGACGAACTTCCGAGCCTGGTTGAGAAGCACAACGCGGAAAGCGGCTAAAGCTGCGATGTTCGTACACAAAGAGGCCGGTGGGAACCACCGGCAGGCCGCCGGCTCGCCGAGCAGCCAAGCGAGCAGCCAAACCCGCGAGCAGCGGAGGACAATCGCGGACCGAGGCAACAAGGCGAGCAGGAGGAACGAGCGCCGGACCAGCGTGTGGCTACCGACTCGTAATGCGCAAATCAAGTGGCCTCGGGAGTCAGGCGGTAGCTGCTACAGACGTCGAGCAATAGAGCAGCCCTGATCTCGAACGACTCGTCGGTGCCGTCCAACTCCACGTCGACCAGCACCTGGTCATCCGTGCCCGCGAAGTGCATCTGGACGCGCGGCTTCCCGTCCAGGATGTAGGCGAACCAGAGGTCGTTGTCGGCATCGGAGCTCTCGACTCCTGTGATGAGCCCGCTCTCGTCGAGCCGGCACCGCACGAGATCAGCGATCGTCTCGACGAAGGGCACCAGATTCGCGCGCCAGATCCACCCATGCATCGTCCCGCGGGGCTCGGTCGGCATCCGTGCAGGCTAGATTTCTGGCCCGGAGCGGCGCAAGGAAGGTTGGCGTGTGAATAGACCTGGCGGTTTCCAGCGAACGTCGCGAATCATCTCGTTGATTGACGATGCCATCATCGCATCATTTGGTTGGGGCTGCTGTCGTTGAGGCACAGACGTGGCCGGTCGTTGAGTTCGGCGGCGATCTGGTCGAGCTGGTAGCTGGTGGCTGGTAGGTCAGAGTGCGGAGACATCGAACGGACCGTCACCCAACAAGCCGGGCGGATCATGTGGGGGTTGATGATCCGCTATGCCCTTGGTGGTCGGGACGGTAGTCCCGTCCGCACGGCGGCTTTCCATTGCCGACGCATTGATCGACGCCAGCGTCGCGAGGTTGTGCGTCAGTGCCACCATGACGGCGTGTTGGTGTTCACGCGGTCGCCGACGGGCGAATGGATCCCGTGGCGGGTAGGCCGGCAGCGCCTCGCATGGCGGCCAGTCCCGCGCGCGCCGTGGCGGGCGCCCTGGTACCACTACGAGCCGTTCGGCCCACGAGACCGTGAGCTCTTCGACATGCTGAACGTGGTGAGCGCGCTGCTCGCGACGCTGGTGGTGTGGCCGTGGCGGGCCATAACGAACAGGTGGCCAGTGATCGCCTATGTGCCCGACGACCCTGAGGGCAACATCCAAATGCACCGCACTCCACCGATGCGTCGCGCCCAGGCAAAAGCGGTCGCGCGTGATTGGGCCGAACACATCAAGCGGTACGGCGAGCCGCCCGCGTAGTGGCTCGAAGGCCCTCGGTCAGTGAGTCTGCCGGCGGCTCGTCTCCTGCCGGACCGCCTCCGTGAGATCCCGCCAGGTGCCGGCCGAGGTCTTCATCATCCGGTCGACCATCGAACGGGCGGATGCTTCGTCCGAGAAGTCGTGCGAGACTTCCTGCCCTCCGTCGCCACCGAGGCGGCCACGGACCCGCCAGAGCCGGCGGTCGGAGAGCAGCCAGATGTCGCGCCGGGCCATGCGACCCCATGACCCGTTCCACCAGCGCCCGCGGACCTCCACCGGCAGCAGCCTAATCGAACGTACGTGCGACCACCGGCTGCCGGCGATGTGGGGTCTCAGGACGTCCGTGACAGATCAGTCTCGGGACCTGGGTGACACGTCCGGCTAGACGATCTTGTTTGTCCAGCGGCTCAGTATCTGGTGAAGGAGGTGTCGGTCGATCCCGAGCGGGCTGCAGCCGCGCTGAGCAGGTCCGCAGGAGGCCATCCGGCTGGGCGTGGGAGGCGAGCCCAGCCCGTAACCCCTTGAGGCCGCATGGAGCAGCTCTGCGGAGTCAGGCGTCCTCGTGGAACACTTCGCCACCTAGCATCGACGCCACAGCCTGGCACGCCTGCTGATCCGGGCATCCCACCGTCCAGTTCCGGCCGAGCACCAGGTCCACCGGTGCCACACCCTTCAGCAGTTCCGCCTCCATATCGGGCTGGGCCCTGGCATCCGACGCTGAAACGTAGATGCCGACGGTGTACTCGTCGCCATTGACGTGACAGTTGCCGCGGGCGACTGCGCCTCGCGGTTGGGCGATTGCTGAGTAGCCGGTGCAGTCGATGCCGCCCTTGCGGAGCGCGTCGACCAGGAGGAGCGGGCTGTCGTAGGTGCCGCCGTCGACGGGCGGGCCGCTGGTGGCCGGTGCGGCGCTGCTGAGCGGGGGCGCGTACTGCGGCTGGGCGACGTTATTGGACCTTCTCGGCTGCGGTTCGCTGGCGCAGGCAGGCAGAGCCAGGAGCAGGGCGGCGGCCGCGAGTAGGTGGCGGGTGCGAACCATGCCAGGCACCATACCGATCCACGTCTACGCGATGCGGCCCTCTGTCGTTGGGCGAGTGGGCCGGCCCTCCGGCGGAGGGGCAACCCCCTACGGGCGCTTCGCCGGTCCCTGGCTCCGCGAAGCGTCACGCAGGTCCTGATACCGATGTCACGCAACTCCTGAGACCGGACACACCGGCTTGTCGGCGACGCGTGAAAACGGATCTGGATCCCGTTTTCGAGCGTTCGTTGACACGGCTGCCGGCTGCCGGCAACACATCCGTCCCAGCACATGTCTCACAGATGACCTAGGTCATTGGCTGAGACACTGCCGTTGATCGTGCTCGCGGCCATGCGGGACACCCGGCGATCAGCGACGTGCACGAGCGGTGATCGTGCCGCAGCAGCGACCCGGCCGGAGACGCCCCAGGGCAGCACTAGAAGCCAGGGAGAGGCCCAGGCGGCGCGAGGCCGGTTTGGTTCCCCCCCCCCCCCCCCCCCCGTTGGGCGATCAAGTGGCGTTACGAATGCGAAGGAGACGGCGAGGGCGTCGACGAGGCCACTACCTGTAGAACGCGTTGCCGAAGCTCGTCACGGGTCGAGCGGTGGGGAGGGGAGAAGGCGGCGGCTTCCAGCGACTTGGGGAAGAGGCGCCGGACGCTGTCCGCGTGTCCCTCACCATCCTCTGGGGCCTGGTACGTGAGGGGTGGGCCCAGCTGCAAGGCGATCGCCATCCCCAGCCCGGAGAGCTGGCTGAGGTCGAGACCAGCCTGCCCCTTGGCGATATCGGCGGGCCACAACCACAGGCAGTCCACCCACGTGTAGATGGTGCGGACGTCGTCCACGGTGTCAGCCCAATCCGGCGCTACCCCGAACACCGACGCCACGCACACCGGGTGCGGACCTGGTTCCCGGGTGACTTCGGTCCGGAAGGTCGGGTCGTGTTCAAGCGCCTCCACGACCCGCGCGGCGAGCTGGTCGCGCAGCGGCCCGGGGGGAAGCTTCCGCCCGCTGGGCTCGGCCATCCGCCACACGACGAAGACGCCGGACGCCGCGACGACTAGCAGCGCCAACGCCAGCACGCGCCATCGGCGCATGTGTGAGCCTCCCTATTCGAATCACCTGATGCCAGAACGACGAACCCAAATGTTCCCGCTGATGGACCACTCCGGCCCTGCCGGGCGCGGACGTTTCAGACCCGCGCAGCCATGTGCTGCTCGGAGTGGGGAGCGTGAAGTCTGTGGACACGTTCTCCGTTCACGGGCGTGACGCTAGCCGACCGCGCGCGGCCCCGGTGTCCCCTGACCGCGCGATCATGTCAAGCATCTGGTGGGACGCGAACGTCAAGCATGTCCCGTGACGGGACACCACCAGCTGCCGGCTGCCGGCGGCTGCCGGCGTGTCCATTAGTCCCAGACATCGGAGGTAGAGCTCAAGTCGCGCGGACGATGTAGACAGCCAGGAGGCAGCGAAAGAAGCAGCAACGACCAGCGACCGGTGACCCGGGAAAGCAAAGCTGTCATGGTCGGCAGCACAGAACGATGCCCGAAAGTACGCGACGGCGGGGCGCGTCCGCGTTCACACCGAAGAGGTCACTGGTTTGATCCCAGTCGTAGGTCGGGCGTCAAGTGGCCCAACCGGCCGTCCGACCAGCGCTGCGCCGGGCCGACTCGCTCAGGGGAGGGAGACGAGTCACTCGGGTGGACGGAGAGCGGAATCGGATGGCACCGAGAAGTGCGTGAGTTTCGGCTGCCCACGCTGGTCGTGTGGCTCTCATTTGGCCTGCACACCAGCCCCCCCTTGACCCAGAGCGGAGCCATTCGTAGGGGTAAAGCGCGGCTTGTCGATTCGATACCGCGAGGGGCATGCGGTAAGACTGACCGGTGTGGTCATGGAACCGACAGCGGTCCCGTAGCGGGCTGCGGCTGTGGCCGTTCTGGGCGGCGCTCGCGGCGGTCGTGCTGCTCAGCGTCGTTGTCGCGGTTGTCGTCAGCCTGGTGCTCTGGTTCGTGCTCGGCCGCCCGCCGGTGGCGCGGCATGCACCGTTGAACGTCACCGGACTGCTCGATCTGACTCGGATCGCCTTGGTCGTCACCGGCGGGATCGGCGGCGTCGTCGCGCTCGTTGTCGCCTATCGCCGGCAACGGTTGCACGAACAGGCTGACATGCGCGAGAGCGGAAAGCTGTTCAACGAGCGGTTCATCGCCGCCAGCGCACAACTGGGCCACGACAGCGCGGCGGTACGCCTGGCCGGGGTCTACGCGATGGCCGAACTTGCCGACGACTCGCCTGATCATCTCCACACGTGCGTCGACGTGCTGTGCGCATATTTGCGCCTGCCCTACGAACCGACACGCGACGGCGACGGGTGGAAGCCTGGTGAACGGGAGGTCCGCCTGTCGATCATCCGCCTCATCGGCGACCACCTTCGTCCGTCGGCCCGCACAAGCTGGCGAGACCACAACTTCGACTTCACCGGGGCCGTCTTCGACGGCGGTGATCTCGACGACGCCGTCTTCGCAGGCAAAGCGGTCAGCTTCGAAGCTGCCCGCTTCACAGACGGCGTACTGAACCTCGAACGCGCGCGCTTCCTGGCCAAGGTCAGCTTCCAGGACGCTCAGTTCGCCGGCGGCACCGTCGACCTGCGAGGCGCGGATTTCGCGACACCCCCGGAGTTCAACGACCTCACACCACCACCGCCAGGCCTCCTACTTCCCGAGAACCGATAGTCGGTCGCTGCTCTGGCTATGTCCCGGCACAGTCCCGCGCCGCAGGGCCCCATTCGCACGAGAATGCGCACATCGGCAAGGCCGGACTCCGACTCGGCTCGGAGGTTTGACGCTGCGTAAGGCTCGGACAGCGGCATAGAAAGACGCCGGCCTGGGCAGTAAGAGCCATCGTCCTAGTCCTGTTCGGCGAGCAGCAGCGCGGCGAGCGGCTCGAGAGCGGCCATGAGCTCGTCGAGCTCGTCCGGCGCGAGGCTCTCGTAGGGCTTCGCCGCGAGGTCGTCGGTGATGGTTTCGACCCGCTGTTTGACGGCGCTACCCAGGTCGCTCAGCCTGCCGTCATCCCCGATCAGGCCGCGATCGCGCATCCCGTCGATCACGGCGGCGATCTGCGCTTTGGGGAGGTGGTGGATGCGTCCGAACTTCTCCGCCGCCATGCCCATGTCGAGGGCGACGAGGACGTGCGCCTCGAGGCCACCAACGCCCTCGATCATCAGGGCCGCGACGTGCCCGTCGCCACGATGCTCGCGCAGCAGGGCAGCTGCATGAAAGAGGCGGGCCACCACATCATCGGGAATCGGAAGCGCGCGCAGCGCGGCGAACATCGGTCGGCCCTCGAGCGGTGCGCTGGTCGCCGCTTTGATCAACAGTTCAGCGGCGCGGGCGAAAGCGGACGAGTCGATGTGGTCGCCGAGGATCCGCCGCAGCGCCTTCGCACAACCCGACTGGCGAGCGGCGATCGCCGCTTCGGGCGTGGTGGTGCGCCACACCTTCGGAATGTGCCGAGCCACTTCGCCGGGAGCGAAGTTGTAGAAGAGCGCGTCCACCACCTCTGCCGGGACAAGGCCGAGAGGCGCCGCCCGTCCGGCGAAGTAGGTGTCCCAGTAGTTGGTGAACCCCAGGGCGAACATCGCCTCGTTGGGTTCGTCGGCCGAGTAAGGGATCACACCAATGGGCTCGACCAGCTCGAACATCCGACGAGCCATTGAACTCAAGGTGCACACCTCCTGCTGCGGGCGCTGCGCCCTGCGGATACTCATGGTCACTTGGACTATTGCGCGCCGCCAAACTCATCGCCATGCCGAAATCTGGGCGAGTGTACGCCAATGCCGTGGTGCGCCATGGCGGTTCTCCTGCACACGCGTCTCGTGCGACATGGCGGCCCAGGCTGAGCACCATCAGGTAGACCTACACGTAGCCACTGCGTGCGGTCATCAGACGTGTGTAGCTCCAAGGTGTGGGCGCGCTTCGGTCGCCCGTCCGTCTCTGGCCAGACGAGTTGCCGAGGCATTCCGCTGCTCATCAGAACGTCCGCACATCGGCATGTCCGGGCGCCGAGGGTGCCGCCGTGCCGTGACTGCGTAGCGAGCGGATCGCGGCATGTCAGGATGTCCGTCGACCCACACGGGAAGGATGATCATGGGCAGCCTGGGTGTGCACTTCGCGATCGACGAGGAAATGGCGGCGAGGCTGCTGACTGCAGAAGATGATGAAGTTGTGATGGCTCTGATCGAGGAGGTCGAAGAGGAAACGGCCGGCGTTGACCACTGCGATACCGACCAGGGCGATTGCATAGTCGGCGGGCGGGTTGCTGGCCAGGAGTTTCGAGACGAGTTCGGCCTCTGTGGAGGCGTCAGGAGCGGGTGAGGCCGCA
>NZ_JBVJJA010000055.1:0-39045 GCF_055586005.1 Micromonospora sp. NPDC051924 | reverse complement strand
CCCCCCCCCCCCCCCCCCCCCCCCCCCCCCCCCCCCCCCCCCCCCCCCCCCCCCCCCCCCCCCCCCCCCCCCCCCCCCCCCCCCCCCCACGGCCGTTTCCGGACCGTTCGTCCCCTCCCGTGGCCGACGGTCCCGTTCCACCGCGCCGCCGCCCCCGGACACGGACGGGTGGAATCGCAGGAATAACCCCGGTCAGCCGGGTATCCGTGCGGTCCAACGTCTCAAGGGGGGGAAAGCATGTTGGGAATCAAACGCCTGGGCCTGCTGGCCGCGCTGGTGCTCGTCGGGCTCGCGCCCGCCGCGGCGGCGCAGGCGGCGGCCCAGCCGTCGACGCAGGACACGCAGTACCTGAAGGCGCTGCACCAGGTGAACCTGGCCGAGATCACGATGGGCAACCTGGCCCAGCAGAAGGGCCAGAACACCCAGGTCAAGGACCTGGGTAAGCAGTTCGTGACCGACCACACCCAGCTGGACCAGTCGGTGAAGAGCACCGCGCAGCAGCTGAACGTGCAGTTGCCGTCCGAGCCGACCACCGACCAGCAGAAGGTCATCAGCAAGCTGAACAACGACAGCGGCGCCCAGTTCGACAAGGCGTGGGTGACCGCGGAACTGGCCAGCCATGTCGCCGCCATCCAGGCGACGCAGACCGAGATCTCGCAGGGTTCCGAACAGTCGGTGGTCACGTTGGCCCAGGACGCCCTGCCGGTCCTCCAGGCGCATCTCGACGCGCTGACGGCCCTGGCCCAGACCCTGGGCGTCCCGGTCCCGCAGACCAGCGCCAGCGGCACGCCCAGCCCGGGCGGCAGCACGTCGCCGGCACCGGGCGGCACCGAGTCCCCGGCCCCGGGCGGCACCAGCGAGGCGCCGGCCCCGGGTACCACGGAGACCCCGGCGCCCAGCCAGAGCTGACGCCGTACGGCCGACGGTGGCCGGTCCGCCCCCCGGGGTGGGCCGGCCACCACGCGTACGTCAGTCGGCGTTGGCCAGCCCGATCGCGAACGCCTCCTCCAGGTCGTGCTGCGAGTAGGCCCGGAACGCGATGTGCGACTCGGTGTTGAGCACACCCGGCACCTTGGAGATGCTGCCGGCGATGACCTGGGCGATCTGCTCGAACTCGCGGACCCGCACCATGGCGATCAGGTCGACGTGACCGGCCACCGAGTAGACCTCGCTGACGCCGGGCAGGTTGGCCAGGGTCTCGGCCACCTCGGGGATGGAGTCGGTGGCGCAGTCGATCAGCACGATCGCGGTGATCACGGGACATTTCTCCGTTCGTCGACGTCGTGGCCCATGCTAGAGGTCAGGCGGTCCGGCCGTTCCCGGGCTCGGGGATCCGGGCCGGGACCGTCAGGTCGGCCCCGGCCCGGATCGCGTCGGTGAGCCGCTCGCCCTCGCGTACCGTCGCGTCGGGCCAGACCACCGCCCGGCTCACCTCGCCCCGGACCGTCGCCCCTGCCCCGACCACCGCCCGGTGCACCCGCCCGGTCACCGTGGCGGCCGGATCGACCAGGCTGCCGTCGCCGGCCGCGTGCAGGTTGGCCGCCAGGTAGTCGGCCGGGGTGCCGGTGTCGTAGAAGACGCCGGGATAGGTCACCACCTCCAGCGCGCCGGCCACCTCCGCCGGTCGCCACACCGCCCGGACCAGGTCGCCGAAGGTGGCCGGTAGGTCCCGGACCAGCCGCCAGGGCAGCAGCGAGAACCCGACGAACCGGTGGCCGCTGAAGGTGCCGGGGGCCGCCGGGTCGTCGGCCGGCTGGCCCAGCAGGCGTACGCTCCGCCCGTCCCAACCGTCCAGCAGCGCGGCCACGTCCGGCCCCGGCGGGGCGTCCGGATCCGCCAGGTACGCGTCGGCGTTGCCGACCAGCACCCCCCGCCCGGCGATCCAGTCCCGCAGGTTGCCCAGCCCGCCCGCGGTGCCGAGCGGGTCGCCGGGCTCCACCGACAGGTGCGCCCGGGCGCCGACGTGCGTCACCACCTGGTCGCCCAGGTAACAGGCGTTGACCGCGACGCGGTCGGGCCCGGCCAGGCCGAGTCCGGCGAGGCGGGCCAGGGCCCGGTCCAGCAGCGGTACGTTGCCCACCGGGCAGAGCGCCTTGGGCAGCCGCTCGGTCAGCGGGCGCAGCCGGGTGCCCTCGCCGGCGGCGAGCACCACCGCGCAGACCTCCACCGCCGCCCGCCAGCCGGATCCTGCCGCGCCGGCGCTCGCGCGGACCGGCTGGTCGGAGCCGCCGGGCCGGCTCGGGTCGGCAGCGCCGGCCGGGCCTCCCGGCCGCGTGGGCGCGGCCGGGTCCTCGGGACCGGCCGCGCCGGCGGTGCCGAACGGGTCGTCGGAGCCGGTGGGGCGCTCGGCGGCGGCGGGGCCGGTGCCGGCTCGGCCGGCGGGGTGGCTCGGGCCGGCCGGCCCGGTGGAGCGTCGCGCGCCCCCGGGGCGACGGGGGCCAGGCGCCGTCACGCGCCGGGCGGCGTCGCCGGCGGGACCTCGCCCGCGCGCGGTCCGATGCCGTAGTAGGCGAGCAGGTTGGCGGTGGCCCGGCTCAGCCGGGGCAGGTCGTCCAGCGGGTGCCAGGCCGCCTCGAAGACCTCGGCGCCGTCCACCGTCAGCTCCGTCGTCGAGGCCGGCACCTCGGTCTCGAAGACCACGTCCACCCAGCCCTGGGCGTGCACCACCGCGTTGGGCACGGCCGGGCGCAGCCGGTCAGGAGAGAGCCGGATCCCGGACTCCTCGTGGAGCTCGCGGGCCGCGCCGACCACCGGGGCCTCGGCCCGCTCGAGCAGGCCGGCCGGCAGGGTCCAGCTGTAGCCGGGTGGCTGGCGCAGCAGCAGGATCCGCCCCGCGCCGTCGGCCTCGGTGTCCCGGACCAGGACCACCGCGCCGACGATGTACTTCGGCACGGCCAGCCGCACCAGCCGCCGGCGCAGCCGGACCGGGAGGCGGTAGAAGAGCCGGTAGCCGAGGGCCCGTCCGGTGGCACGCGCGCGGGGGATCATGTCTGTAAGGCTAGTGGCCGGGCGGACGGCCCGCCCGAGCGGCGCTCACCTGGGGTCTACTGCCGGTGGTCGACGAGATCGATCAGCTGCTCGACCACGGTGTCCGGCTCGACCGCCCGGTCGAAGACCGCCACCAGCAGGGTCTCCAGGTCGGGGTAGCCCAGCTCCTCGGAGAGCCGCAGCAGCGGCAGGTCGCTGGCCAGCCCACGGTTGTGCTTGCGCAGCGCCAGGCCGACGCTGGCCCGGCCCAGGCGCACCTTGTCGGCGATGGAGATGCCCGGCTCGGTGTGCTCGGCGAACCAGCGGTTGATCTGCATCTGGGCGTGCGGCGACTTGACGAAGCCCAGCCACTCCCGGCGCGGCCCGCGCGGCGCGACGTCGACCTCGAAGCCGCTCTCCGCGTCGCTCTCGGTGAAGATCTCCACCACGTCGCCCTCCTCCAGTTCGGAGGAGAGCGGGGCCAGCCGGCCGTTGATCCGCGCGGCCAGGCAGTGGTCGCCGCGTTCGGTGCCCAGCTCGTACGCGAGATCGACCGGGGTTGCGCCGGCCGGGAGGATGACCTGCCGCCCGTCGGCGACCACCTGGATCTGCGCTTCCGCGAGGTCGCACCGCAGCGACTCCATGAACTGGGTCGGGTCGACCGCCTCCTGCTCCCAGTCGAGCACCCGGCGCAGCCAGGCCAGCTCGTCCGCCCGGTCGGCGTCGTGCCCGGCGACGTGGGGGAAGCGGTAGTGGGCGGCGACGCCGTATTCCGCGGAGCGGTGCATCTCCTCGGTGCGGATCAGCACCTCCACGGTGCGGTCCTGGGGCCCGCAGACGCTGGTGTGCAGCGACCGGTAGAGGTTGTTCTTCGGGGAGGCGATGAAGTCCTTGAACCGTCCCGGCACGGGTCGCCAGAGCCCGTGCACCGCGCCGAGTGCGGCGTAGCAGTCGGTGGCCGGACCGTCCACCACGATCGCGATGCGGGGCAGGTCGTACGGCGCGGTGTGGCCGCCCGAGACGGTGTCCTTCCAGATCGAGTAGAGGTGTCGGGGACGGGGGGACACCTGCGCGTCGACCCGACTGCGGCGCAACGCCACCTTCGTCTTCGCCACCACGTCGTCCAGGTACGCGTCCCAGCCGGGCCGGTCGTGCACGAACCGGGCGATCCGGGCGTGCTCCTCCGGTTGGAGGTGCAGCAGCACCACGTCGTCGAGTTCGCGTTTGAGCGTCTGGACGCCGAGCCGGTCGCAGAGCGGGACGAGCACCTCGAGGGTCTTGCGGGCGATGCGCTCCCGGGAGGCGGCGGAGCGTACGCCGAGGGTGCGCATGTTGTGCAGCCGGTCGGCCAGCTTGATGATCAGCACCCGGACGTCCTTGCCGGCCGCGACGATCATCTTGCGCACGGTCTCTGCCTCGGCGGCCTTGCCGTAGAACGCCTTGTCGAACTTGGTCACCCCGTCGACCAGGTGCGCCACTTGGCGGCCGAAGTCCTCCTGGAGCGCCTGGAGGGTGTAGCGGGTGTCCTCCACCGTGTCGTGCAGCAGCGCGGCGACCAGGGTGGTGGTGTCCATGCCGAGGTCGGCGCAGATCTGGGCGACCGCGAGCGGGTGGGTGATGTACGGCTCGCCGCTCTTGCGGAACTGCCCGCGGTGCATGTTGTCGGCGATCGTGTACGCCCGGCGGAGCACCGAGGCCTCGGAGCTGGCGTGGATGCCCCGGTGGGCGCGGACCAGCGCGGTGACCGGGTCGCTGTCGGTGGTGGGCCAGGTGAGCAGAGCGCGCAGCCGCCGGGTCAGCGGCAGCTCGCCGGGCTGGGTCGGAAGGGCGCCGCCCAGGGCGGCGCCGTGTCCGGCGTCGACGTCCACCTGGGACACCTCCTCACCCCGGCCCCGGGCCGCCGAGCCCGGCAACCGGGAGCAGGCCCGCGAAACGGGCAGGACTGCACTTCTCTAACAGCCTAAGCGAGGTGGCGTCGTCCGATCGGACACTTGGTCATGAGCGTTCGGTCGAGAGTTGGTGGGACGCACCGTTTTCCGCCTTCGTCAGGAGGGCGCGGAACCGCCCCGCACCGCTGGTCGGGGACGCCCAGCCGGAGGAGATCTCCACCAGTCGGGTCTCCGGTCGCTCCAACCAGGACAGGATGCGTTCGGTCTCCTCGGCGGAGGCCGCCGGCACCGGGCCGTGCCCGGGCAGCACCGTCTCGGCGGTGGCCCGGATCGCGGTGATGGTCGGTCGAGGATGGACGCCGGGCGGGGAGACCCCGGCGCCGGCCAGCCGGCCGTACCGGACCAGGGCCAGCTCCCAGCCGCCCCGGGCGGCCGGGCGGGCGGCGGCCAGCTCGGCGATCCCGGTGAGCGCCGCCAGCCGCTGCATCCGGACCGCCGCGCGCAGCACCGCGGCCAGCCGGCCGCGGACCACCGCGGCCTCCTCGTACCGCTGGGCGGCCGACAGCACGTCGATCCGGGCCAGCAGGGCATCCACCACCACCTGCGGGTCGCTGGTGGTGGCGGTACGGAACGGGGCGGCGGCGCGGTGCTCGTAGTCCTCCGGGCTGATCCGGTGCTCGCAGGGCGCCGGGCAGCGGCCCAGCTCGGCCAGCGCGCAGGCCGGCATGGTGGTGCGCCGGGAGAGCCGGTGCGTGCACTGGCGCAGGGGCACCGCGTCGTGGAAACCGGCGGCGGCCAGCTCGGCGGCCTGCTTCGAGCGGAACGGGCCGAGGTAGGCGGTGTCGGCGGGGGAGAGGTCCCGCACGATCGACAACCGGGGGTACGCCTCGTCGGTCAGCTTCAGCCAGACCTGCCGTTCCGGATACTTGGAGCGCCGGTTGTACGGCGGCGCGTGCGCGGCGATCAGCCGCAGCTCCCGGACCTCCGCCTCCAGCGAGTGCGCGCACTCGACCGCCTCGACCCGCTCGGCGGCGGCCAGCATCTCCGAGATCCGGGCCCGCTTCTCGCCCGCCGTGAAGTAGCTGCGCACCCGGGTCGCGATGTCACCGGACGTGCCGACGTAGAGCGGCCGGTCGTCGGCGGCCCGGAAGATGTAGACCCCGGGCACCTTCGGCAGCCCGTCGGCGAGGTGCCGCTTGCGGCGCTGGGTGGGGGTGACCGCCCGGGCGAACTCGATCGCCTCGCCGATCGTGTCGACCCGGTGCCCGCCGAGCCGCGCGATCAACCCGTGCAGCACGTCGACGGTGGCCTTGGCGTCGTCCAGCGCCCGGTGCGTCGGCTCGGTCGCGGTGCGGAAGTAGGCGGCCAGGGTGCCCAGCTTGCGGTTGGGCACCTCGTCCCGGGTGAGCACCCGGCGGGCGAGCGCGGCGGTGTCCAGCACCCGGGGGTTGGGCCAGTGGTAGCCGTGCTTCGCGCAGGCGGCCTTGAGGAAGCCCACGTCGTACGGGGCGTTGTGGGCGACCAGCACGGCGTCGGAGACGAACTCCAGGAAGCTCGGCAGCACCTGCTCGATCGGCGGGGCGGGCAGCAGCATGGCCTGGGTGATCCCGGTCAGCACGGTGATGAACGGCGGAATCGGCACGCCCGGGTTGACCAGGGTGGCGAGCACGCCCAGCTCCTCGCCGCCACGGACCTTCACCGCACCGATCTCGGTGATGCCGCCGCCGTCCGGCGCGCCGCCGGTGGTCTCCAGGTCGACCACCACGAAGGTGGTCGCGTAGAGCGGCAGGGCGGGGTCGACCCCGCCGTCCGCCGCCCGGTCCAGGCCGGCCAGCGCCTCCTGGACGTACTCCGCTCCCGTCACCCGCGGCACGGTAGCGGCGGGGTCCGACACTCCCGTCCCAACCGTCCCACGTGTCACCACGGGGGATAGGATGAGAGATCGGCTCACTCACCGGGCGGTGGGCCCGTTCGGGGTGGGAGACTTGCCACATGCCCCTCGCCGAGCCGCACGACGACCACTTCTCCGCGGAGGAGGAGTCGGTGGTCGGCGCGTACGCCGCCGGTGAGGCCGCGGACCCCCCGGAGCCGGACGCGGAGAGCCCGCCCGAGCCGGAGCCCACCCTGCCCGAACCGGTCCGGCAGCGGATCGTGGCGCTGACCGCCGCCGTGCTGCCCGGCCTGCCCGCCGACGAGGTGCCGGTCCCGCTGCGCCGGGTGGCCAAGTTCGCCCCCAACCGCCGGGCCCGGCTCGGCGCCCCGGCCATCGCCACCCAGCTCACCGCCGACCCGCTGTTCCGGCAGCGGGTCACCGCCCGGGTGCTGGCCGACGCCGGCGACCTGGGCGCGGCCGTGGTGGAGGGGACCGCCCCGGCCGCCGCCGACCCGGTCGAGGTGGCCGCCCTGGCCTACCTGGCCCGGCCGCGCGGCTGGCGGGAGCTGATCGAGGCGAGCGGCGCCGCGGTGCGGGCCGAGGCGGACAGCGCGGTCGTGGCCGAGCTGGTCCGGGAGGCCGAGCAGCGGGCCACCCGCGCCGAGCACGACCGGGCGGTGGCCCGGGTCGAGGCCGAGAAGCTCCGCGACGAGCTGTCCCGGGTCCGGGAGGAGCTGGGGCAGCTGCGCGAGGAGGCCCGGCAGCTGGCCCGTACCCTCCGGGAGACCCAGGCCCGGGAGCGCAGGGCCACCGAGCTGCTCGCCACCGAGCGGGGCCGGGCCACGCGGGCGGCGGCCGACGCCGACGCGGAGCTGCGCCGCGCCCGGGCCCGGCTGGCCGAGGCGGAGGCCACGGCGGGGGTGGCCCGGGCCAGCGCCAAGGAGGCCCGCTCGGTCGACGACGCGAAGCTGTGGCTGCTGCTGGAGACCATCGGCCAGGCGGCCGTCGGGCTGCGGCGCGAGCTGGCCCTCGACCCGGTCGACCGGATGCCCGCCGACTTCGTGGCCGACGCCTTCGCCGACCAGTCGGCGACCACCCAGGCCGGCGCCGCCGCCCGCGCCCGGGACACCGACGACCCGGCCCGGCTGGACCAGCTCCTCGCGTTGCCGAAGGCGCACCTCGTGGTGGACGGCTACAACGTCACCAAGCGGGGCTTCGGCGAGATGTCCCTGGAGCAGCAGCGCAAGCGGCTGATCAGCGGGCTGGGCGGGATCGCCGCGCAGACCGGGGACGAGGTCACCGTGGTCTTCGACGGCGCCGAGCGGATCCACGGGCTGCCGCCCGCGCCGCGCGGCGTGCGGGTGCTCTTCTCCCGTAAGGGGGAGACCGCCGACGAGCTGATCCGCCGGCTGGTCCGGGCCGAGCCGGCGGGGCGGCCGGTGGTCGTGGTCTCCTCCGACCGGGAGGTCGCCGACGGGGTACGCCGACACGGCGCGTACCCGCTGGGCGCGGATTCCCTGCTGCGGCGGCTCGCCCGCTCCTGACCCGCCGACGCGGGCGGCGCCGTGGCGCGTGATCGACTCCAGGCCGGCGAGATGGCGGGGTCGTGGGCGAGGTGATCGCGCCGGTTCGGAGAGCTGGTGGCTGGATGATCGGATTCGAGGCGGGTGCTGCCTCGTTGTCCGGTTTCTGTCATACCCGTCGCCTAGCCTCGTGGTGACCGACGGTGGTGGCCTCTTCCCCGACCGCCACCGGCGACCGCGTCAGGAGGCGTTGATGCTCATCGACTGCGACACCTGCGGGATCCGCGGCGCCGGCTGCTCCGGCTGCCTGGTGACCGCGCTGCTCGACACCGGCTCGCCGGCGGCCGCGCTCGGCCCCGCCGAGCACCGGGCAATCGAGGTGTTCGCCCGCGCCGGCTTCGAGGTGGAGGTGCTGCCGCCGTCCGCCCCGCCCGCCCGCCGGCCGACCGGCCGTCGCCGGGTCGCCTGACCCCGTCGCCGGCCGCCCGTTCCGGGCGGCCCCGGGCCGCGCCGACAGATCGACGCGGGTTGCGGCAACTCGGGGTGTCCGCCAGCGGAGAGACCCCGCTTTCCGCAACGCGGGGCAGATCACGGCGCTGCAGCCGTCCGGGGCGGGCACCGGGGCCGGGACGGGCGCGCCGGGCCTTAGGATGGGCGCTCACGGCGGGAGGAGCGGGATGAAGCGGATACGGCGCGACGGCGGGATGCGGCGGTGAGCCCGCGCGGCTGGGCGGTGCTGACCCTGGCCGGGCTGGCCGTAGCGCTGGTCGTCACCGGTGCGCTGCTGATCCCCTGGGGTCGGCCGCCGGCGCCCCGCGCCGACCAGTTGGCCGCGCTGCGCGCCCTCCCGGTCGACCAGGTGGCCCGGGGCCGGGCGTTCCACGGCGCGCTGCGCCCGGCCGCGTGGTCGGCGCTCGCCGTCGGGCTGGTCGTCGCGCTGCTGCTCGGGCTCACCCCGTTCGGCGCCCGCCTGGTGACGCTCGCCGGCCGGCCCTTCGGCGACCACTGGATCGCCCAGGCGGTGCTCGGCGGGCTGGCCGTGCTGCTCCTCGCCGACCTGCTCACCCTGCCCTTCGCGGCCTGGCGGCAGACCGTGCTCACCCGGTACGGGCTGAGCACCCAGGGCTGGGGCGGCTGGGCGGTCGACCTGCTCAAGTCGTACGCGGTCAGCGCGGTCATCGGCGCGCTGGTCCTGCTCGGCTTCTACTCGGTGGTCCGGCTCGCCCCGCGCTGGTGGTGGGCGTTCGGCGCGGCCGGCGCCGCGCTGCTGGTGGTGCTGCTGTCGTTCGTGCTGCCGGTGCTGGTCGAGCCGGTGTTCAACAAGTTCACCCCGATGGAGCCCGGGCCGCTGCGCGGCGAGCTGATGAGCATGGCCGCCCGGGACGGGGTGCCGGTCCGCGACGTGCTGGTCGCCGACGCCTCCCGGCGGACCCGGGCGGTCAACGCGTACGTCTCCGGGCTCGGGCCGACCCGGCGGGTGGTCGTCTACGACACCCTGCTGCGCGAGGCCACCCCGGAGGAGGTGACCAGCGTCGTCGCGCACGAGCTCGGGCACGCCAAGGACCGGGACGTGTGGACCGGCACGCTCACCGGGGCGCTCGGCGCCGCGTTCGCGGTGGTGGCGCTCTACCTGGTCGGCTCCTGGCCGCCGCTGCTGCGCCTGGCCGGGGTCGACTCCGTCACCCAACCGGCCGCGTTCCCGCTGCTGATCGCCCTGGTCACCCTGGCCGGGCTGCTGGCCACCCCGGTGCAGGCCCTGGTGTCGCGCCGGGTCGAGGCCCGGGCCGACGCGCACGCGCTCGCCCTGACCGGCGACCCGGTCACCTTCGAGGCGATGCAGCGCCGCCTGGCCGGGGTGAACCTGGCCGACCCCGACCCGCCCCGCTGGGAGTACCTCTGGTCGGCGTCCCACCCGTCCACCGTGGAGCGGATGGCCGCCGCCCGCGCCTACGCCAGGGAGATCGGCAGATGAGCCGGACCTTGCTGATCACCAACGACTTCCCGCCCCGCCCCGGCGGCATCCAGTCCTTCGTCCACAACCTCGCCGTCCGCCAGCCCGCCGGCTCGGTGGTGGTCTACGCGTCGAGCTGGCGGGGCGCCGCCAAGTTCGACGCCGACCAGCCGTTCGAGGTGATCCGGGAGCGCACCAAGGTGCTGCTGCCCACCCCGCTGGTCGCCCGCCGCGCGGCGAAGCTGGCCCGGGCGTACGACTGCGACACGGTGTGGTTCGGCGCGGCGGCCCCGCTCGGGCTGCTCGCGACCGGGCTGCGCCGGCGGGCCGGGATCCAGCGGGCGGTGGCCCTCACCCACGGCCACGAGGCCGGCTGGGCGGCGCTGCCCGGCGCCCGGTCCGCGCTGCGCCGGATCGGCCGGGGCGTGGACGTCACCACCTACCTCGGCGAGTACACCCGGGTCCGGCTGGCCCGGGTGCTGGACGGGCTGACCGAGCTGCGCCGGCTCGCGCCCGGCGTCGACGTGGACGCCTACCACCCGTCGGTGGACGGGGAGCGGGTGCGGCTGCGCCTGGGGCTGGCCGACCGGCCGGTGGTGGTCTGCGTGTCCCGGCTGGTGCCGCGCAAGGGGCAGGACATGCTCATCCGCGCGCTGCCGGAGATCCGGCGCCGGGTGCCGGACGCGGCGCTGCTGATCGTGGGTGGCGGGCCGTACCGGGCGACGCTCGAGAAGCTGGCCCGGCAGGCCGGCGTGGAGCGCGACGTGGTCTTCACCGGCTCGGTGCCGTCGGCCGAGCTGCCCGCCCACTACGCCGCGGGCGACGTGTACGCGATGCCCTGCCGCACCCGCAACCGCGGGCTGGACGTGGAGGGGCTGGGCATCGTCTACCTGGAGGCCAGCGCGACCGGGCTGCCGGTGGTGGCCGGCGACTCCGGCGGCGCGCCGGACGCGGTCCGCGAGGGGGAGACCGGGTACGTGGTCCCGGGCCGGGACGTGGCCCAGCTCGCCGACCGGGTGGCCACCCTGCTCGCCGACCGGGACCTGGCCCGCCAGCTCGGCGCCGCCGGCCGCGCCTGGGTGGAGAAGGAGTGGCGCTGGGAGACCCAGGCCGAGCGGATGGCCGCCCTCCTCGCCGGCTGAGCTGTGAGCAGGGGGCCCTTGTGCAACGCCCGGCGTCAACAAGGGCCCCCTCCTTTCACCCGACCAGAGCCGGCGCGGGGGTCGAGCGGGACGTCCGGCGGGACGGGCGGCCCGGCCACCAGGTATGGGCGCCCAGGTCCAGGGTCAGCGCCGGGATCAGCAGGCTGCGGACCAGGAACGTGTCGAGCAGGATGCCGACGGCCACGATGACCCCCATCTGCACCGACGGCACCAGCGGCAGCACCAGCAGCGCGCCGAAGGTGGCCGCGAGCACCACGCCCGCGCTGGTGATCACCCCACCGGTGACGGTCAGCGCGCGCAGCACCCCCGGCCGGTGCCCGACCAGCGCGACCTCCTCCCGCGCCCGGCTCATCAGGAAGATGGTGTAGTCGACCCCGAGCGCCACCAGGAACAGGAACGCCTGCAACGGGACCCCGACGAACAGCCCAGGGTGGCCCAGCGCGTCGAGCAGCAGCCCGGCGGCGCCCATCGCGGCCGCGTACGACAGCACCACGCTCGCCATCAGCAGCAGCGGCGCGACCAGCGACCGCAGCAGCAGCACCAGGATCACCAGGACGGCAGCGAGCACCAGGGGGATGACCACCCGGTTGTCCCGGTCCACGGCGCGCCGCTCGTCCAGCAGGGTCGCCGTCCGCCCGCCCACCAGGGCCCCCGCGTCGGGCACCGCGTGCACCGCGGCCCGAAGCCGGGTCACCGCCTCCCGTGCGGCGTCGCTGTCCGGGGCGGCGGCGAGGACCGCCGGGACGCGTACCCACCGGCCGTCGGGCGAGGGTTCCGGGGCGCCCACCTGCGCGACGCCGGGCACCGTGCGGGCCGCGGCCACCACCTGACCGGCGCTGCCGGCGGCGGCCAGGATCTCGGCCGGCGCGGCCGAGCCGCCCGGGTAGTGGGCCGCGATCAGCCGCTGCCCGGTGACCGAGCCGACCTCGGTGGTGAAGGACTCCTCGTCGGGCAGGCCGAGGCTGAGGTTGCCGATGCCGAAGGTCAGCGCGACCAGCGCGGCGGCGGTGCCGAGCCAGACCGCGCGGGGCCGGCCGGCGACCAGCCCGGCGATCCGGTGCCAGACGCCGTGGTCGGCGGTCCGGTCCCGGGTGTCCGCGTCCGGGTCGTGCCGGGGCACGAACGGCCAGAACAGCCAGCGGCCACACAGGACGAGCACCGCCGGCAGCAGGCTGGTCATGGCGAGCAGCGCCGCGCCGATGCCGACCGCGCCGACCGGGCCCAGGCCGCGGGTGGCCGGCAGGTCCGCCGCGAGCAGGCAGAGCAGTCCGATCGCGACGGTCGCCGCCGAGGCGCACACCGCGCCGTACGAGCGGCGCAGCGCCACCGCCATGGCGGCGTGCCGGTCGGGGTGCCGGCGCAGCTCCTCGCGGTAGCGGGCGATGAGCAGCAGGGCGTAGTCGACGCCGACGCCGAAGACCAGCACGGTCAGGATGGTCTGGCTCTGGAAGTCGACGGCCAGCCCGGCGTGCTTCGCCAGCAGGTAGACCACCGCGCCGGCGAGCTGGTCGGCGACCCCGACCGCGATCAGCGGGATCAGCCACAGCACCGGGCTGCGGTAGGTGACCAGCAGGAGCAGGGCGACGGTGACCGCGGTGGCCAGCAGCAGCGCCCCGTCCATCCCGCCGAACGCGTCGAAGACGTCGTGCTCGGCGGCCGCGTCGCCGGTCAGCGCGGTGCGCAGGCCGGGTGGCGCGCCCTCGGCCAGCCGGTCCTTGAGTGCGGCGACCGCCGCGGCGCGCCGGTCGTCGTCCGTGGCCATCGGGAGGGAGAGCAGCAGCGCCCGGCCGTCGGCGCTGGGCACCGGCGGCGACACCACACCCCCGTCGGCGTACGCGGTGAAGGCGGCGCAGTCGGCGTCGACCCGCGCCCGGTCGGCGGCGGTGAGGCCGGCGTCGCGGACGTAGACGGCGACGGCCAGCTGCCGGCGCGAGTCCGGGAAGGCCGCCTCGGCCCGCCGGACGGCCCGGCTGCTCTCGGCGCCCGCCGGCAGCGCGCCGAGCGTCGAGTTGTCCTGCACCTCGCCGAGCTTCACCGCCAGCGGACCGGCGATCGCGAGCAGCGCAAGCCAGAGCAGGAGGACCGCGTATTTGCCGCGGCGGCCGGACGGCAGACCGGCCAGTCGTTGCGGGGACATCCCGAGTTCCTTTCGTCAGGTGGACCGGGGAGCCACCGCCGGCCGGACGGCCGGACCCGTGGCCCTCGATGCCGATCCTTCGGGCGTGCGGGCCGCGGGTCAGGGGTGGCACCCCGCCGACCCGGGGTGGTGCCAGCACCACCGATTTCCGTGGCGGCGGTGCCGGAGAATGGGCCCGTGGACGGCTCGGTACGCGGACAGCTCCGTGGATGGCTGCGGCCCGGTGCGGTCACCGCCGCGCAGGGGCTGCTGATCGCGCTGCTGTCGCTGACCGCCAACGTGGCGCTCTTCGTGCTGTCGGTGGCGGCCCTGGTCCTCATCCCGCTCTTCGGCGTCGGGTTCGCGCTGTTCCCGGTGGCCACCGCGCTGGTGCGCCTGGCCGCCGGACTGCACCGCCGGCTCGCCGGCTGGGGCGGCGTGGAGCTGGCCACGCCGTACCTGCCGGCGCCGGCCGACGCGGGATTCGGCACCTGGCGGCGGTTCCGCTGGGTGGTCACCGACCCGGCCACCTGGCGGGACCTGTCCTGGCTGCTGCCCGGCGCGGTCACCGGCGGGGTGTGCCTGGCCGCGTTCGTCGTGCCGCTGTACGGCCTGGAGGGTGTGCTCGGCCTGCCGGTGCTGCTGCACGCCCTGGACGTCTGGTACGGCTACGGCCCGTTCTGGCCGATCGGCAACCTCTTCCAGGCGTTGCTCTGCTTCCCGCTGGGTGCGCTCTTCCTGTTCGCCGGGCTGGCCGCCGGGCGCTGGCTGGTCTGGCTGCACGTGACCTTCGCCGGGTTCTTCCTGCCGCCCACCCGGACCGCCGAGCTGGCGCTGCGGGTCCGCCAGCTCACCGTCACCCGCGCGGAGACGGTGGACGCCCAGGCGGCGGAGCTGCGCCGGATCGAACGGGACCTGCACGACGGGGCACAGGCCCGGCTGGTCGCGCTGAGCATGAGCATCGGCCTGGCCGAGCAGCTCGTGCAGCGCGACCCCGAGGCGGTCCGGCGGCTGCTCGCCGACGCCCGGGAGGCCAGCGGGCAGGCCCTGGCCGAGCTGCGCGGCCTGGTCCGCGGCATCCACCCGCCGGTGCTCGCCGAGCGGGGCCTGGACGGCGCGGTACGGGCGCTGGCGCTGGCCGTGCCGCTGCCCGTGGCGGTGGCCGTCGACCTCTCGGGCCGGCCGCCGGCGCCGGTGGAGTCGGCGGCGTACTTCGCGGTGGCCGAGGCGCTGGCGAACGTGACCAAGCACAGCGGGGCGACCCGGGCCTGGATCCGCCTCGACCACGCTGACGGGCGACTGGCCATGGTGGTCGGTGACGACGGTCGGGGCGGGGCTGATCCGGCGGCGGGCAGCGGCCTG
Source organism: Micromonospora sp. NPDC051924 (assembly GCF_055586005.1). Lineage (NCBI taxonomy): Bacteria > Bacillati > Actinomycetota > Actinomycetes > Micromonosporales > Micromonosporaceae > Micromonospora > Micromonospora sp. NPDC051924. The sequence continues at coordinate 24,201 of NZ_JBVJJA010000055.1, read as the reverse complement.
GCCGGTGTCGGGCGCCGCCTGGCGGCGTTCGATGGAACGATGGTGGTGTCCAGTCCGGCCGGTGGGCCCACCGTCGTCAGCATGGAGCTGCCTTGCGAGTTGTCATCGCCGAGGACCTCGCCCTCCTCCGGGACGGGTTGATCCGCATCCTGGAGGCGTTCGACTTCGAGGTGGTCGCCGCCGTCGACAACGGGCCGTCCGTGCTGCCCGCGCTGACCGCGCACCGCCCGGACGTCGCGGTGGTCGACGTACGGCTGCCACCCACCTTCACCGACGAGGGGTTGCAGGCCGCCATCCGGGCCCGGGCGGAGCTGCCCGGGCTGCCGGTCCTCGTGCTGTCCCAGCACGTCGAGCAGCTGTACGCCCGGGAACTGCTCTCGGACCGGCTCGGCGGGGTCGGTTACCTGCTCAAGGACCGGGTGTCCCACGTGGACCAGTTCGTCGACGCGGTGCGCCGGGTGGCCGGGGGCGGCACGGTGATGGATCCGGAGGTGGTCGCCCAACTGCTGGCCAGCCGGGGCGCGGCGGAGCCGCTGGGGGAGCTGACCGTACGGGAGCGGGAGGTGCTGGGCCTGATGGCCGAGGGCCGCTCCAACGCGGCGATCGCCGGCCGCCTCTTCGTCACCGAGAAGGCGGTCAGCAAGCACATCAACAACATCTTCAGCAAGCTGCGACTGCCGCCGTCCAACGACGACAACCGGCGGGTGCTGGCGGTGCTGGCCTACCTGGACGGGGCGGACGGCCACCGGGCCCGGACCTGAGGCGGTCAGCTGGTGGCGGTGAGGGCGGGGGAGCGGTCCAGGTGCTGCCGCGCCGGCCCCGGCCGGCCGAAGTGCCAGCCCTGCGCCGCGTCGCAGCCGATCGCCCGCAGCCGTTCGGCCTGCTCGGCGGTCTCCACGCCCTCGGCGGTCACCGTCACCTTCAGTGCGTGGGCCAGCGACACCAGCGAGGCGAGGATCCGCTCGTCGGTGCGGCTGGCCGGGTCGTCGGCCGGGGCGCGCAGCCCGGTCACGAACTCGCCGGCCACCTTCAGCTCGGTCACCGGCAGGCCACGCAGGTACGCCAGGTTGCAGTAGCCCGTGCCGAAGTCGTCGATGGCGATCCGGACGCCCAGGTCGGCCAGCACCCGCAGCGCGCGTACCGGCTCCTCGGCGGTGCTCATCATGGTGCTCTCGGTGATCTCCAGCTGGAGCCGCCCGGGCGGCAGGCCGGTGCGCCGCAGCAGCTCGCGCACCTCGTCCACCAGCCCCGGCCGGCGTACCTGCTGCACGGCCAGGTTGACGCTGACGAACGGGGCGGCGCCGGCCACCGTGGCCCACTCCCGCGCCTCCCGGCACGCCTCGGCCAGCACCCAGGCGCCCAGCCGCACGATCAGCCCGGTCTCCTCGGCCAGCCCGATGAAGCTGTCCGGCCGGAGCACGCCCAGCTCCGGGTGGCGCCAGCGGACCAGCGCCTCCATGCCGAGCACCCGGCCGTCGCGCAGCGCGGTCAGCGGCTGGTAGTCCAGGTAGAACTCGCCCCGGTCGAGGGCGGCCGGGATGGCCGCGGAGAGGGCGTACCGGGCCAGCTCGTGCCGGTTGCGGTCGGCGTCGAAGAGGGACCAGCCGGCGCCGCCGGCCGCCTTGGCCCAGTGCAGGGTGCTGTCGGCGGCCCGCATCAGCTCCATCGGCGAGGTGCCGGCCGCCGGCCGCTCGACGATGCCGATGCTGGCCGAGACGGCCAGCTCGTGCCCGTCGACCAGGGTCGGCTCGCCGACCACGGCGAGCGCCGCCTCGGCGACCCGCACCACGTCGTCGGTGCCGGCGGTGCGCTCGACCAGGATGACGAACTCGTCGCCGCCGAGCCGGGCCACCAGGTGCTCGCCGAGGGCCCGCCGCAGCCGTTGCGCCACGGAGACCAGCAGCAGGTCGCCGATCTGGTGGCCGAGGCTGTCGTTGACCACTTTGAACCGGTCCAGGTCGAGGAAGCACACCCCGACCCGGTCGACCCCGGCGATGGCGGCGGCGAGCCGCTCGGTGAACAGGGTGCGGTTGGGCAGGTCGGTCAGCGGGTCGTGGGTGGCCTGGTGGCGGAACCGCGCCTCGCTCTCCCGCAGCGCCCGTTCGGCCTGCGCGCGGGCCATCATCGCGGCCCGCCGGATCGACTCCTGCTCGTCCAGCGTGCGGTCGCGCAGGGCGCGGGCGTACCCGGTGGCCACGGTGGCGAGCAGCCGGGCCATCCGGTCCTCCACGTCCTCGGCGACCAGGCCGAGGTCGCGCACCAGGCGCAGCTGGATGACCTCGACGGTACGGCCGAGCCCCTCGGCGGAGGCGATGTGCGCCTGCACCAGCTCCGCGCCGACCTGCTGGCCGATGCGCAGGTCGAACGGCTCCGACTGGATCGCCACGGCCAGCCGCTCGGTGAGCCGCTGCAGCAGCGCCTCCAGCTGGGCCTGGGTCATCGGCAGGTAGCTCGTCCCGGAGACCGCCTTGGCCCAGGCCCGGGCGAAGGTGCCGGGGCAGGAGCGGCGCGCGCCGGCCGACTCAGCCACCGAGCCGCCCGACGCCGCCGATGAAGACCGCCTTCGCGGCGTCCTCCGCCTGCTCCGGGGAGTCCGGCCGCCACTGCGGCACCCAGACCACGCCCGGGTCGACCAGCTCGAAGCCGGCGAAGAGTGCGGTCAGCTCGGCCCGGCTGCGGAACCAGAGCTGGCTGTCGGTGCGGCGGTAGACCCGCTCGGCCTCCGCCCGCTCGCCGGTCTCGCCCCGGTCGTCGTCGCTGGCCTGCGACATCACCAGACAGCTGCCGGGGGCCAGCGCCGCCCGCAGGGTCCGCAGGATCTCCTCCGGCCGGTCGGCGTCGGGGATGAAGTGCAGCACCGCCACGATCATCACGGCCACCGGCTGGGTGAAGTCCAGCAGCTTGGTGACCTCGGGGTGCTGGAGGATCGCCGCCGGCCGGCGCAGGTCCTCCTGGATCACCGTGGCCCGGTCGTTGCCGGCCAGGATCTCCCGGCTGTGCGCCACCGCGACCGGGTCCACGTCGACGTAGACCACCCGGCACTCCGGGTCGATCCCATGGGCGATCTCGTGCACGTTGCCCACGGTCGGGATGCCGGAGCCGATGTCGAGGAACTGGCGTACCCCGGACTCGGCGAGGAACTGCACCGCCCGGCGGAGGAACGCCCGGTTGGCCTGGGCCATCAGCGGGGCCTCCGGCACGGCCTCCACCATGGCCCGCGCCGCGGCCCGGTCGGCCGCGAAGTTGTGCGAGCCGCCGAGGTAGTAGTCGTACATGCGGGCGACGCTGGGGCGCTCGATGTCGATCGTGTCGGGTGCCCAGTCCGGCCGCTGCATGCCCCTGCCCCTTTTGTCCGAACGACGCACGGGACCACGCCCGCGCGACCACCCGGGTATTCTGCCCGGCCGCCGCCCCGGTGCAAAGACCGCGGTCTCTACGCGGTCGGCCGCTCACCGTACGCGGTCGGCCGGACCGGGACGCCGCAGCGGCCCGCGTCCCGTGCCGGACGCGGGCCGCTGGCGTACGCGGTCAGAACTTGGGGGCGTCCGGGGCCTCCAGCAGCCCCAGCCGCAGCGCGGTCATCAGCGCCTGCGCCCGGTTGGCCGCGCCCAGCTTCTCGTAGAGCTTCGAGATGTGCGTCTTGGCCGTCGACTCGCTGACGAAGAGCTGCTTGGCGATGCCGGCGACGCTCATGCCGTCGGCGAGCAGCCGCAGCACCTGGCCCTCGCGGGGGGACAGCTGCGGGCCGGAGGGGGCCAGCCGGCGCTTCATCGCCTCGGCCAGGTCGGCCGCGGTGAACGCGCTGGGGGAGGAGGCGGCGTGCCGGGCGGCGGCCACCACCTCGTCGGCCGGGGCGGTCTTCGGCACGAACGCGCTGGCGCCCGCCTCGAGGGCACCGAAGAGCTGGTCGTCGCCTGCGTACATGGTGAGCACGACGATGCCCATCGACGCGCTGGACTTGCGCAGCGCGCGGGTCGCCTCCAGGCCGCTGCCGTCGGGCAGCCGCAGGTCCATGATCACCACGTCCGGCTGCAGCGCGCCGGCCTGGCGGACGCCTTCGGCGGCCGTGGCGGCCTCGCCCACGACCTCGAACTGCCGGTCCCGCTCGAAGGCGTGCCGCAGCCCCTTACGGATCAGGTCGTGATCGTCGACAAGGAGAACCTTGGTACGGGTGGCCGGTGTCGGACTAGTGGTCATCCTCGGGTTACTCCCCTTCTGCTGCTGCGGCGCTGCCGCGCACCTTATCGCGCCGGGGCGAGGAGCCGAGTACCACCGCCACGGTCGTGCCGCTGGGTTGCCGCGGCCTGATCTCCAGCCGGCCCCGGATACGTTCCGCCCTCTCCGCCATGATCGCAAGACCATAGTGCCCGTCGGGGCGCTGGTCACCGATGCCGTGACCGTCATCCGACACTTCGATCTGGGCGTACGGGGGGTCGACCTCACAGGTGACCCACAGATTCGACGCCCCGGCGTGCTTGCGCGCGTTGGTGACCGCCTCCTGGGCGATGCGCAGCAGCTCCGCCTCGGTGGCAGCCGGCAGCCGGGCGGTCGACTCGTCCAGGGACAGGTGCACCCGCAGCCCGCCCGACGCGCCGACGGTCCGCGCGTACTCGGCGATCGCGGCGGCCAGCCCGCCGTGCCGGTCCACCTCGCTGCGCAGCTCGAACAGGCTGAGCCGCAGCTCGGTGATCACCCGGGTGACCTCCTGGCGCAGCGTGCGCAGCGAGTCGGCGGTCTCCTCCGCGTCGTCGTGCACGGTGGCCAGGGCGTTGTCGATGCCGTACCCGACCATCACCAGCTCCTGGGCGACCCCGTCGTGGATCTCCCGCGCCAGCCGCTGCCGCTCCTCGTTGGTGGCCAGCGACCGGACCTCGTCGAAGAGCAGGGCCGCCTCCAGGCGCAGTGCCGCCGGCCCGGTCTCCGCGGTGACCCGGGACATCACCGGCGCCGGGTACGCGTGCGCGGTGTCCGCCTCGATGACCACCAGGCCGACCGTGCGCACCCCGGCGACCAGCGGCACGATCAGCGCGGACACCTCCCCGGAGTGCTGCGAGCGGGCCTGCGACCGGTTCGAGGTCTGCGGCTGCTGGCTGGCCCAGGCGTCGGCGATGGCCGAGTCCGCGTCGAGCGTCGTCTCCCAGTCCACCCGGTCCGCGCCGATCTGGGCGAGCACCACCAGCCGGCCGCCGCCGGACGCGGACAGCACCGCGCCCCGGTCGGTCTTGGCCACCATCCGCAGCTCCTCCAGCAGGTGCTCGGAGATGCCGCCCGGGTCCAGGGTGGCGCCGGGCAGCTGCCGGGCGACCGTGCGCAGCTGGGTCAGCAGCCGGGTGGCCTCCGCGTACGGCTGGGGCTTCTCACCGCGGACCCGGACCACCCGCTGGAACGTGCCGGCGGTGTAGAGGCCGAGCCCGGCCATGATCAGCCACTGCGCGCAGACCGCCAGGTAGCCGAGCTGGGCGAGCTGCCGGGCGCCGTCGACCTCGGTGAAGGCGGCGCTGACCAGCAGCGTGGCCGCCGCCACCGCGAGCAGCGCCGCGCCCTCGCGGTACCTGCGGCGCAGCGCCGTCACGGTCACCGGCACGGCCAGGTACGGCAGCACCGCCGAGGCCCCCAGCCCGCCGGTCACCCCGGTCAGGTGGGTGTCGGCGGCGACCTGGCTGGCGGCCAGCCCGAGGACCACCACCTCGGCGAAGCGGCTGAGCAGCCCCAGCAACCGGTGCTGCGGGGCCAGCACGGCCGGCAGCCCGGCGACGCCCAGCAGGGCGATCCACCAGAGCTGGGCGGGGTCGCCGGTGGCGAACAGGGTCAGGGCGGCGACCAGCGCGAGGAGGACCAGGCGCGCGGCTGCCGCCAGGGGTTGGGTCTGCGGCTGGCTGGCTGTCGAGGCGGGCACGTGACGGATGGTAGTCAGCGTTGGTAGATGTCCGCGATCTCCGCCGCGTACGTCTTGTGCACGACCTGCCGCTTGACCTTCAACGACGGGGTCAACTCACCGGTGGCCTCGGTGAAGTCCTGCGGCAGGATCCGGAACACCTTGATCGCCTCGGCCTTGGAGACCGACTGGTTGGCCTGGTCGACCGCGCCCTGGATCTCGGCCTGCAGCGCCTCGTCCTCGCGCAGGTCGGCGACGACGGTCTCGGCCGGCCGGCCGTGCGCCTCCAGCCACTTCGGCAGCGCCTCCTCGTCGATGGTGACCAGCGCGGCGATGAACGGCTGTCGGTCGCCGACCACCAGGCACTGGCTGACCAGCGGGTGGGCCCGGACCTGGTCCTCCAGCACCGCCGGGGCGACGTTCTTGCCGCCGGCGGTCACGATGATCTCCTTCTTCCGGCCGGTGATGCTCAGGTAGCCGTCCTCGTCGAGCTGGCCGAGGTCGCCGGTGCGGAACCAGCCGTCAGTGGTGAGCGCCTCGGCGGTGGCCGACTCGTTGTGCCAGTAGCTCCGGAAGACGATGTCGCCGGAGATCAGGATCTCGCCGTCGTCCGCGATCCGGATGGTCACGCCGGGCAGCGGGCGCCCCACCGTGCCGACCCGGGTGTGGCCGGGCAGGTTCGCGGCGGCGGCGGGGGAGGTCTCGGTGAGGCCGTACCCCTCGCAGATGGCCACGCCGACGCCCCGGAAGAAGTGCCCGAGCCGGGCGCCGAGCGGCGCGCCACCGGAGATCGCGTCCCGGCACCGGCCGCCCATCGCCGCCCGCAGCTTGCGGTAGACCAGCTTGTCGAAGAGCGCGTGCTGGGCGCGCAGCGCCAGGCCGGGCCCGTCGGCGGTCTCCAGCGCCTCGCTGTACGCGATCGCGACCTTCTCGGCGCGCTCGAAGATCTTGCCCTTGCCCTCCGCCTCGGCCTTCTGTCGGGCACCGTTGTACACCTTCTCGAAGACCCGGGGTACGGAGAGCACGAAGGTGGGCTTGAAGTCCTGGAGCTCGCCGACCAGGTTCTTGGTGTCCGCGCAGTGCGCCATGGTGGTCCGGGCCTGCACCACGCCGACCTGGATGAGCCGGGCGAAGGCGTGCGCGAGCGGCAGGAAGAGCAGGGTGGACGCGCCCGGGCGGAACAGGTTCGGCAGCACCGGTACGGCGTTGGCGATGTCGGCGTAGATGTTGCGGTGGGTGAGCACGCAGCCCTTGGGGCGGCCGGTGGTGCCACTGGTGTAGATGATGGTGGCGACGTCGTCGGCCTTCAGCGTGCTGCGGCGGACCTCGATCTCGGCCAGGTCGACGGACTCGCCGGCGGCGACCAGCTGGTCCACCGCGCCGAGCTCGATCTGCCAGACCTCGCGCAGCTCGGGCAGCCGGTCCCGGACGCCGGCGACGAGGGTGACGTGGGCGGTGCTCTCCACAATGACGGCGACCGCGCCGGAGTCGGCGAGGATCCAGGCCGCCTGCTCCGCGCTGGAGGTCTCGTAGATCGGCACGGTGACCGCGCCGGCGGCCCAGATGGCGTAGTCGAACAGGGTCCACTCGTAGCGGGTGCGGCTCATCAGCGCGACCCGGTCGCCGGGGGAGATGCCGGCCGCGACCAGGCCGCGGGCGACTGCGACCACCTCGTCGCGGAACTGGCGGCAGGTGACGTTCACAGCGGCCCCGTCGGAGGTGCGCCGGACGAACTGCACGGTGTCGGCGGCGACCTCGGCGTTTTCCCAGACCGGGTCGGTCAGGTTGGCCGCGTCGCCGACGGTGACGATCGGCGGGACGGAGAACTCGCGCACCTGCACTCCCTCGTGCTCGCACTGGCCGGGGCCGGCCCTGGGACGGCTCTGTCGAAACCTACCCGCTGGTTCGGTCGGGTCGGCCGGGGAGGTTGCCCGCCCGGCTGATGGGACGCCCGGGGCGGCGCGGTGCGGTGCCACGCGGCGCGGCCGGCGGGGTGGAACGCCGCGCCGGTGGTCGGCGCCGGGTAGCCTCCCCCCATGGCGGACACCTCCACCCAGTCGATCATCATCGGCGCGTCACCGGACCGGGTGGCGGCGGTCATCTGCGACTTCCCCCGCTACCCGGAGTGGGCCGAGGCGGTGCGGCGGGCGGAGGTGATCGAGGAGTACGAGGACGGCTACGCCAGCCAGGTCCGGTTCACCCTCGACGCCGGCGTCATGGCCGACGAGTACGTGCTGGCCTACGAGTACGCCGAGGACATCTCCCGGATCGAGTGGCACCTGGTGGCGCCCTCGAAGATGCAGAAGTCCCAGCGCGGGTCGTACGACCTGGTCGGCAACCCGGACGGGACCACCACGGTGACCTACACCCTGGAGGTGGAGCTCTCCGTGGGCATGCTCGGCATGTTTCGCCGCAAGGCCGAGAAAATGATCATGGATGCGGCGTTGAAGCAGCTCAAGCGCCGGGTAGAAGCATCCGGTGCGGCCCACTGACCCGACCGTCGAACCGGTCGTCACGGTAGAGGAGCCGACCCATGGGCACCACTGATCCGGGTTCGGCCCGGGAAGAGGCCGAGCGCCTCGTCGCCATGCTGCTGGCCACCGCCCGGCTGGCCGCCGCCGCGCCCGGGGCCGGCCCCTGGGGTCCGCTCGGTGGGATCCTGTCGGGTGTCCTCGGTCACACCCCCGGGGGCGGCGACGCCGGCGGCCCGGGCGGCGGGTCCGCCGGGGGCGCCGGGAGCGGCGCGGGTTTCGCCACCGGATCGCCGGAATGCTGCGTCTGTCCGGTCTGCCGTGGTATCGCCGCGTTGCGTGATCCGAGTCCCGAATTCGCCGAGCGACTCGCCACCGGCGCGGGTGATCTCGCCGCCGGGGTGGCCAGCCTGCTGCGCGCGTTCGCCCCGGCCGAACCCGCCGCGCCGGGCGCCGGCGGCGGCGACGGCGCGACCGCCGGGAACCCGACCGGGGACCACGTGTGGCGCGAGGCCACCCGTACCGGGCATGATTCTCAGCCGGCACCCGAGCAGGACGTGTGGTCCGCCGCCACCCGGGGGGAGGAGGCGGCCGATCCGGGTGCCGTCGACGGCTCCAGGTCGTGGCGTGGCGACAGACGCGCCGAGCAGGAGTCGTCGGAGCCCGCCGACGCCGCCGGGCCGGACGTGCCGGCGACCCGGCCGCCGGCCGGCCGTCCCGTGGTGCCCGCCTCGCGGGCGTCCGGCGAGGTGGGCGAGGACGCACCAGGCGACGGGGCCTGACCACGGTCATCCTGACCTCGCCCGGCCGGTTCCGGCTGAGGTCAGGCAGCACAGCAGAGGGGAGTGGCAGCGGTGACGCTGACCATCGGAGTCGACGTCGGTGGCACGAAGGTGGCCGGCGGTGTCGTGGACGACACCGGCAAGGTTCTCGTGCAGACGCGACGGGACACCCCCGCCGATGACGTGGCCAAGACCCGCGACACCATCATCGAGCTGGTCACCGAGCTGGCGACCGGCCACACCGTGACGGCGGTCGGCATCGGCGCGGCCGGCTGGATCGACGCCTCCCGCTCCACCGTCCTCTTCGCCCCCAACCTGGCCTGGCGGGACGAGCCGCTGCGCGAGTACGTCAGCGGCGCCACCGGCCTGCCGGTGATCGTGGAGAACGACGCCAACGTCGCCGCGTGGGCGGAGTTCCGCTACGGCGCGGCCCGGCACGCCGACGACTCGATGGTCATGTTCACCATCGGCACCGGCGTCGGCGGGGGCATCGTGCTCGGCGGGGAGCTGCTCCGGGGGGCCAACGGCATCGCGGCCGAGCTGGGACACATGCTCACCGTGCCGGACGGCCACCAGTGCGGCTGCGGCCGGCTGGGCTGCATCGAGCAGTACGCCAGCGGCAGCGCCCTGGTCCGGTTCGCCCGCGCCGCCGCGCGCCAGGAGCCGCACCGGGCCACCGCCCTGCTGGAGCTGGCCGGCGGTGAGGCCGAGGCGATCACCGGCCCGATGGTGACCGCCGCCGCGAAGGGCGGGGACCCGGTCTCCGCCGAGGCGTTCGCCCAGGTCGGGCGCTGGCTCGGCACCAGCATGGCGGACATGGCGCAGATCCTGGACCCGCAGGTGCTCGTCGTCGGCGGCGGGGTGATCGACGCCGGTGACCTGCTGATGGGCCCGGCCCGCCGCTCGTACCGCGAGGCACTCGCCCAGCGCAGCCGCCTCCCGGTGGCCGAGATCCGGCCCGCGGAGCTGGGTAACAGCGCCGGGGTCATCGGCGCCGCCGACCTCGCCCGGCGCCTGTGAGCGCCGCCGGAGCCGCCGGCGCCGGGGTGCGGCTGCGGGTGGTGTCGTACAACATCCACAGCCAGCGGGACGACACCGCCGCGCTGGCCGAGGTGGTCCGCGCGGCCGAGCCGGACGTGGTGATCGTCCAGGAGGGGCCGCGGCGGTTCCGGTGGCGGCAGAAGTGCGCCACGCTGGCCGACTCGTTCGGCCTGGTGGTGGCGGCCGGCGGCCTGCCGTCGCTGGGCAACCTGCTGCTCACCAGCCTCCGGGTGCGGGTGTCCGGCACCCGCTGCCAGCGCTACCCGCTCACCCCCGGACGCCATCTGCGCGGGGCCGCGTACGCCGAGTGCCTGGTGGGTGGGACCCGGTTCCTGCTGGCCGGCTCCCACCTCTCCACCGACCCGGCCGAACGGCCCGCCCAGGCGGCGGCGTTCAAGCGGGAACTGGCCGCCGCGACGCTGCCGGTGGTCGCCGGGGCCGACCTCAACGAGGGGCCGGACGGGCCGGCCTGGCGGACCGTCGCGGAAGGACTGACCGACGCGGCGGCGGCGACGGATCGGGCCGACCGGCACACCTACTCCTGCGCGAACCCCCGCCGGCGCATCGACGCGCTCTTCGTGGACCCCCGGATCACGGTCGTCGACTACGACGTGGTGGACACGCCGCGGGCCCGGCAGGCGAGCGACCACTTCCCGATCCTGGTCGACCTGCTGCTGCCCGTCGGCGACTGACCGCCGCTGCGGTGGCGTCGGCGCCTTTGCTCTGCTGCCACCTACGCAACAGTCACCGGCTGTGACTGCGGTGCCGTGCATCGGATCGGAGAGTGATCGGCGATGCGGCAGCTCAGCGAGGTGTTGCGGAAACGGCAGCAGAGCAAAGCCGCCGAGGGGATGGTGGGCGGCGGCAGCCGGAGCGCACGGTGAGTAATCGAAAGACCCGCTACTCACCGTCACGGGGCCGGCCTCGTCGATATTGTCGAGCCGGGGCGGCTGGACAACGGCGGGCATTCTCGGCAGGATTTCGCACCGACCCGGCACGCGTGCCGCACAAAGGAGATTTCCCCGGTGTCCTCCTCCACCGACCTCGGCCGCCCCGACCCGGACACGACGGCCGCCCTGACCCGGGACGGCCGCCCGGTCTCCGACCGCGGCGACACCGTCTGCGTCATCGGGGCCGGGGCCAGCGGCCTCACCGCGGTGAAGAACCTCCGCGAGCACGGCTTCGGCGTCGACTGCTACGAGCGGGAGACCGGCGTCGGCGGCGCCTGGAACTGGCGGCACGACCGCAGCCCGGTGTACGCCAGCACCCACCTCATCTCGTCCCGGCCGTTCACCCAGTTCCCCGACTTCCCGATGCCGGACGACTGGCCGGACTACCCGCACCACGCCCAGCTGTTGTCCTACTTCGAGCGCTACGCCGACCACTTCGACCTGCGCCAGCACATCTGGTTCGGCACCGAGGTGGTCCGGGTCGAGCCGGTCGAGGGGGACCGCTGGGACGTCACCACCCGCAGCACCGGCGGATACGGCCCGGAGCGCACCTCCCGGTACGCGGCGGTGGTGCTGGCCAACGGGCACAACTGGTCGCCGAAGCTGCCCCGGTACGAGGGCCTGGAGGAGTTCCGCGGCGAGGTCATGCACGCCTCGTCCTACAAGGACCCGGCCCAGCTGCGCGGCAAGCGGGTGCTGGTGGTCGGCGCCGGCAACACCGGCTGCGACATCGCGGTCGAGGCTGCCCAGCAGGCGTCCCACTGCTGGCACTCCACCCGCCGGGGCTACTGGTACGCCCCGAAGTACGTCTTCGGTCGCCCCGCCGACCAGGTCAACGACACCCTGCTCGCGCTGCGGGTGCCGCTGCGGGTACGCCAGTGGCTCTACCACTGGACGTTGCGACTGACCGTCGGCGACCTGACCCGGTTCGGCCTGCCCAGGCCCGACCACCGGGTGTACGAGACCCACCCGATCGCCAACAGCCAGCTCGTCTACTACGTCGGCCACGGCGGGATCACCCCGGTGCCGGACGTGGCCCGGTTCCACGACCGGACGGTCGAGCTGACCGACGGCCGGCAGATCGACCCGGAGCTGGTCGTCTTCGCCACCGGCTACCTGCCCCGCTTCGAGTTTCTCGAGGGTCGGGTGCTCGGCGACGAGGAGGGCTCCGGCCGCCCCCGGCTCTGGCTCAACGCCTTCGCCGCCGGTCACCCCACGCTCGCCGTGGTGGGTCTAGTCCAGCCGGACTCCGGCATCTTCGCCATCTCGCACTGGCAGAGCGTGCTCTTCGCCCGCCTGCTCGGCCTCCGGACCAGCCGGCCGGAGCGGGCCGCCGCCTTCGGCCGCCGGGTCACCGCCGGCCTCGGCGAGCGGTACTCGGCCCGGGTCAAGGACAGCACCCGGCACTGGTTCGAGGTCGGGCACGCCGACTACCTGCGCGCACTCCAGCGCGCCCTCTACGACCTGGAGGGGAAGTGACCGCCGAACGGGTTCGGGTTGTCCGGGCGTGGGAGTGGGCCCGGCCGGAGCGCCCCGCCCGCCGCGAGGTGCTGGCCGCGGTGCCCGAGCTGGAGCAGGCGAAGTCGCCGCTGCTCCTCGTGCCCGGCTTCGGGCACGGGGCGTGGGCGTTCGCCGAGCACTGGCTGGAGCACGCCGCCTCGCGCGGCTTCCCGGCGTACGCGCTGAGCCTGCGCGGGCACGGCGGCAGCGACGCGGCGTCGGGCGCGACGCTGCGCGCGTACACCCATGACGTGGTCCAGGCGGCGGCGGGCCTGCCGCGGCAGGCGGTGCTGGTGGGGCACGGGGCCGGCGCCCGGGTCGTCGCGCACGCCATGGCCCGCTACCCGGCCCGGGCGGCGGTGCTGGTGGCGCCGGTGCTCGGCGGCTGGGCGACGTTCGGCACGGCGCTGCGGCGCAACCCCGTCGGCACGCTGCCGGCGGTCTTCGGCGCCGGCCTGCGGCTGAACCGCCGGCAGCTGTTCAGCCGGGACCTGCCCGACGCCGAGGCCCGCCGGTACGTCTCTCGGCTGGGCCGGGCCAGCCGGCGGGCGCAGTGGCAGCTGCTCACCGGCCGGGACCCGGAGCCGGCGGTGGGCCGCCCGCCGGTGCTGGTGCTGGGCAGCCCGGACGACCGGGTGGTGCCGGCGTCGGCGCTGACCCGGGCCGCCCGCCGGTACGCCTCGGCCCCGCTGCTCTTCCCCGGCATGGGGCACGACCTGATGCTCGACGCCCGCTGGCGGGAGCCGATCGACGCGATCCTGGACTGGCTGGACAAGGATCCGGCGCCGGCGCCCGACTGAGCGCCGCGCTCAGTCGGGCGTGGCGCGCCGGCCGAGCAGGGAGTCGCTCTCCTCCAGCGCGCTCAGGTAGGACCCCGCCCAGGCGTGGATGTCGTTGCGGCGCAGGTGCTCCCGCATCGCCCGCATCCGGGCGGCGACGTCCTCCGGCGTGGCCCGCAACGCCCGCAGCAGCTCCTGCTTGAGCCCCTCCAGGTCGTGCGGGTTCACCAGGTACGCCTGGGGCAGTTCGGCGGCCGCCCCGGCGAACTCGCTGAGCAGCAGCGCGCCGGTGTCGTCCACCCGGGCGGAGACGTACTCCTTGGCCACCAGGTTCATCCCGTCCCGCAGCGGGGTCACCGCCATCACGTCGGCGATCCGGTAGAGGGCGGCCAGCTCGGCCCGGTCGAAGGGCTGGGTGTGGTAGTGGATGGCCGGCTCGCCGACCCGGCCGAACTCGCCGTTGATCCGGCCGACCTGGTGTTCCACCCGGTCCCGCAGGATCTGGTACTGGCCGACCCGCTCCCGGCTGGGCACCGCGACCTGGATCAGTACCGTGTCCCGGACCTTGACGTCCCCGCTGGCCAGCAGCTCGCGGTACGCCTTGAGTCGCTGCTCGATGCCCTTGGTGTAGTCCATCCGGTCGACGCTGAGGATGACGTGCTCGGGGCCGCCGAGGTCCTGGCGGAGCCGGCGGGCCCGGTCGGCGACGTCGGGCCGGGCGGCGAGCGCGGCCATCTCGGCGGTGTCGATGGAGACCGGGAAGGCGCCGATCCGGACCACCCGGTCGCCGACCGCGATCCGCCGGTCGGTGGCGGGCAGCTGGAGCACCTTCGCCACCAGCTGGGCGAAGTTGTGCGCGGCCTGCGCCCGCTGGAAGCCGATCAGGTCGGCGCCGAGCATGCCGCGCAGCAGCTCGGCCCGGCGGGGGAGCTGCATGAACAGCTCCGGCGGCGGGAACGGCACGTGCAGGAAGAAGCCGATGCGCAGGTCGGGGCGGAGCTCGCGGAGCAGCCCCGGCACCAGTTGGAGGTGGTAGTCCTGCACCCAGACGAGGCCGCCCGGCTCGGCCACCTCGGCGGCGGACTCGGCGAACCGCTGGTTGACCCGCTGGTACGCCTCCCACCATCGGCGGTGGTACTCGGGTTGCTCGACGGCGTCGTGGTAGAGCGGCCAGAGGGTCGCGTTGGCGAACCCCTCATAGTGGTCGCGGAGGTCTTCGCCGCTCAGCGGCACGCTGTGCATCCGTACGCCGTCGAGGTCCGGCAGGTGCGGGGCGGGGCCGGTGCCCCCGGCCCAGCCGACCCAGGTGGCCGGGGTGTGCCGGAGCAGGGGGTGCAGGGCGCTCACCAGGCCGCCGGGGGTACGGCGCCACTCGCAGGCGCCGTCCGGCGCCACACTGTCGTCGATGGGGAGGCGGTTGGCCACCACCACGAGGGGGCTCTGTCGCATCTCGGGCATTCCGATCAGCAGGGGACCGGCGACCGGAGCGAGGAACAAACCGGACAGCCGGTGCGGGAAGTGACGTACAGCGGTATTACTACTGACCGTAAGTTACACCCCTGTTACGCGACCGGCTGGGGACGGCGAGCGTCCCGCGATCCGGGCGGGCCGGTCAGACGACCGCGCCGTCGTCCGGGTCCTGCTCGTCGGAGTCGCCGGGACGCAGCCGCCAGATCAGCATCACGAAGCCGGCGAGGATGCCGGTGAAGCCGAGCAGCGTCACCACCGACGGGTCGGTCACCGGCAGCAGGGTGGGGGAGAGGAAGAGCACGAACCCGACCACGATGCAGAGCACGCCGACGACGGCGTACTTGGAGAAGCGCGGCAGCGGCGGCGGGGGCGGCGGGGTGTAGTGCTCCTCGTCGTCCTGCAGGTCGGCCCCGAAGGTGTCCAGCCCGTCCAGGAGCGACGGCTCGTCGGGCCGGCCGCGGCCGACCGAGATGCCCGAGACGTCCGCCGCGTACGGTAGCCGCCGCACGTCGGTGGCGGTCGGGCCGGCGGGCTCCTCCGTACGGGCGCCGCCGGCGCCGGTCGGGCCGGTCGGGTCGACGGGGTCGTCGACGTCCTCGGCGGCGGGCCACGGGTGGCTGCCGGCCGCCGGGGCGGTGTGGAAGCCAGCGACGATCTTGGCCCACTCGGCCTCGATGTCGGGCTCGTCCTCCCGGGCCGGCTCGGGGGCGCCCTCGTCGGCGAGCTGGGTGAGGTAGTCCCGGGCGGTGGTCAGGTGCGAGCGGTCGACGTAGAGCCGGTCGACCGGGCGGGACGGCACGGTGGTGGTGCGGGTGACCGGATTCAGGTCGGCCGAGGGCTGGAGGTAGGCGGCGATCCCGCCCGCGGCCAGCACGTCGAGCAGGTGCTCGCCGACGCGTGGATCGACATCGCCCGCGACCGCGTACTCGGCCGCGTCGAGCCCGTTGTCCCGCCGCCCCCGACGGGGCCCACCCGCTGACACCGGACACCTCCTCGCCGCACCCGTCGGTGCCTCCCGCCCGGCGCCCCGCACGCCGTGCCCTGAATCGTGACACGTCGGCACCCGGTTCCGGGAGTGCGTTGTGGCGTGCCGCTCTCGGTTCGTAGGCTTCTCCCCGACAGTTCCCGCTCGCCGACGGCGCCCCGGGGCGCGGTCCGGGCGTGCCCGGCGGCCCCCCTTCCGGCTCCCCGTCCGCCTGGAAGGACCCCGGTTGCTGTACTGGCTGCTGAAGTACATCATCCTCGGCCCGTTGCTGAGGCTGATCTTCCGTCCGCAGATCGAGGGGCTGGAGAACGTCCCGGCGACCGGCCCGGTCATCCTGGCCAGCAATCACCTCTCCTTCTCGGATTCGATCTTCACGCCACTCATCGTCAAGCGAAAAGTCACATTCATCGCAAAGGCGGAGTACTTCACCGGCAGGGGCATCAAGGGCTGGCTGACCAAGATGTTCTTCGTCGGCTCCGGCACCATCCCGGTCGACCGAACCGGCGGCCGGGCCGCCCGCGCCGCGCTGGACACCCAGCTCAGGGTGCTGCGGGCCGGCGGGATCGCGGGCATCTACCCGGAGGGCACCCGCTCGCCCGACGGGCGGCTCTACCGAGGCAAGACCGGGGTGGCCCGGCTCGCCCTGGAGAGCGGCGCGCCGGTGGTGCCGATGGCGATGCTCAACTCCGACGCGATCCAGCCGACCGGCCAGATCATCCCCAACCTCGGCCGGGTGCGGATCCGCTTCGGCGCGCCCCTCGACTTCTCCCGCTACGCCGGGATGGCCGGCGACCGGTTCGTCGAGCGCGCCGTCACCGACGAGATCATGTACGAGCTGATGGAGCTCTCCGGCCGCGAGTACGTCGACATGTACGCGCAGAAGGCGAAGGCCCAGCCCCGGGAGCCGGTCCCCGCCTGACAGTGCCCGCCCGCCCGCGCCGGCGCACCGGGTCAGCAGGCGACGGCGGGGCCGGCGTCGGGGACCGGCTGGCGGGCCAGGGCGAGCAGGCCGGGGGCCTCGTTCCGCTGGGCGAAGGCGCGTACCTCGGCGAGCGGCGCGGCGGCCGCCGTGCCGTCGCCGGCCCGGTCCAGCTCGGCGACCGCCAGGGCGAGGGCCAGCATCCGGTCGGTGACGTCCGGGATGCGGGCGTAGATCTCCGCGCCGGCCAGGTGCAGTTCACCGGCGCGGCGGTGGTCGCCGTCCGCCGCCGCGAGGGCCCCGGTCACCGTCCGCAGCGCCGCCTCCGACCAGGGCGTCCGGTGGTCGAGCCGGTCCAGCATCGCGCGGACCCGCACGGCCGCCTCCCGGCCGACCAGGCTGGCCGCGTACGCCGCGGCGGCGATCCACTCGCCGCTGGCCAGGGCCGGCACCACCGACCAGGAGCCGGCCAGCTCGTCGATCAGCTCCGCCGCCTCGTCGGCCCGCCCCTGCAGGGCCCGGCACAGGGCGGCCATCCCCAGCATGGTCCAGCGCGGCCGGTGGAAGCCGCTGCGCCGGGCGTCGTCCAGCGCGGCGGCCACGTCGTCCCGGTGCCGGGTGGGCTCGGCGCCGTCCCGCGGGGCGGGGGCCGGCCGGGGCGCCGGCGGCACCGGCTGCCCGCGCAGCACCAGCAGGCACGAACGCAGCCCCCGGACCTGCATGTCCCAGCCGCCCGTCGGGGTGTCGACGAAGGCGTCGGCGGCGGCGATCAGCCGGCCGAAGTCCCCGTCGAAGTACGCCCGCATCGCCTCGCCGGAGTAGCTGGTGGTCAGCGTCTGCCCGCTGGCCGTACGCTCCGGCGCGGCGGTCAGCAGCGCGTCCGAGCGCAGCCAGTCGCCCTCCTCGCGGACCGCGTACGCCAGGTTCTGCACCGCCCGGTGCAGCGCCAGCAGCTGCTGCGTCCGGCTGTACTCGACCAGCGCGTGCAGCTCGTCCAGCCCCGCCCGGTCACCCGACTGGTAACGGGCGGTCGCCGCGGTGACCCGGGCGTTGATCCGGGTCTCCGACAGCCCCAGCCGCTCGCCGATCCGGGCCGCGGTCTCCGCCGCGGCGACCGCCGGATCCCGCTCGTAGTTGAGCATGTGCAGCCGGCCCAGCTCGGCGTACGCGTCCGCCTTCTGGCCGCTGTCGGGCAGCGGCTCGAACAGCGCCACCGCCCGGTTCAGGCAGGCCACCGCGGCGGTCCGGTCGGCGCGCAGCCAGGCCGCCTGGCCGAGCAGCGTCCAGGCCCGGGCGGCGCAGGCGTCGTCGCCGTGCGCGAGCAGCCGGTCGGCCAGCGCGTGCAGCTGTTCCGGCCCGCCGCCGGAGAGGAAGGCGTTGCCGTCCCGGTAGAACGAGATCTCCGTGCTGAGCAGCTCCAGTTGCAGCCGGCCGACCGGGTCGCTGTCGTCGGCGAGACCCAGCGCCCGGCCGGCGTGCGCCGCGGCCGCGTCCAGCCCGTGCAGGGCGTACGCCCGGCGGGCGGCCCGGTGCAGCGCGGCGCGGGCCGGGCCGGCGTAGCGGTGGGTGTCCATGCCGAGCGTGCGGGCGATCTCGTGGGCCGCCCAGCGGTGGTGGGCGAGCACCTCGGCCAGGTCGGTGTCCCGGCTGTGCGACAGGGCGTCCAGCCAGTCCGCCGTCCGCTCGTGCCGGGCCACCCGCTCGGTACGCGGCAGCCGCTGGTAGCAGACGTCCCGGACCAGGACGTGCCGGAACCGGAACTCCGGCTGCCCGGCCATCGTGGACGCCGCCTGCTCGTGCACGAAGTCGCGCTGCTCCAACCGGCGCAGCGCCCGTTCGACCGACTCGACCTGCTGACCCAGTGCGGCGGCCACCGCGCCCGGCCAGAACTGCACGCCCACCACCGAGGCGGCCAGCAGCACCGCCCGGTCCTTGGCGTCGAGCAGGTCGACGCGGTTGGCGATGACCGCGTGCACGCTCTCCGGCATCGGCAGGTCGAGGTGCTTCTCCAGCGACCAGCCGCGCCCCGACTGGCGCAGCGCGCCCTGCTCGATGAGCATCCGGACGTACTCGTGGGCGTAGAGCGGGTTGCCGCCGGCCACCTCGACCAGCGGGGTGAGCATCTCGGCGGGGAACGCGGCCTGGCCGAACATGTGCGCGTAGAGCGAGGCGATGCCGGTGTCCCGCAGCGGCGGCAGGGTGATGGTGACCGAACCGGTGATCGTCCCCGCCCAGCTGGGATCCCGGTCGACCAGTTCCGGCCGGGCGGTGCAGAGCAGCAGCAGCGGCACGTCCCGGGCGCCGGCCCCGAGCAGCTCGACGAAGCGCAGCATGGCGTCGTCGGCCCAGTGCAGGTCCTCGAAGACCAGCACGGTGGGGCGCCGGGCCGCCAGCGCCAGCAGGAAGCGCCGCCACGCCGACTCGGCCTCCTCCGCCGGCAGGGTGGTGCCGGTCAACCCGACCAGCGGACGCAGCGCGTCCACGATCCGGTCCCGCTCGGCCGGCCCCACCAGCTCCGCGACCGCGGTGGTGAGCCGCTGCGCCGCCGTCGGCGCCGGGTCGGTGTCGAGGATGCCGGCCTCGGTCTTCACGACGTCGGCCAGCGCGGCGAAGGTGACGTTCTCCCCGAACGGCGGGCACCGCCCGGTCCGCCAGGTCAGCGGCTCGTCGACCAGCCGGCCGGCGTGCCGGTACAGCTCGCGGACCAGCCGGCTCTTGCCGATCCCGGCCCGGCCGAACACCGTCACCACCTGCGGGAGCCGGTCCCGCAACGACCGGTGCAGGGCGTTGACCAGCAGCCCCAGCTCGTGCTCGCGGTCGATCAGCGGGGTGGTGTCGGGTTCCCGGTCGGTGGGCTGGCGGCGCACCGGGGCGAGGGCCAGCCAGACCTCGGTGGGGCTGGAGCGGCCGCGCAGGGTGACCGGCGGCTGCTCCTCGTACCGGATGGCGTCCTTGGTGAGCGCGTGGGTGGTGCCGCAGGCCAACACCCCGCCGGGCGGCGCCACCGACTGCATCCGGGACGCCGTGTTGACCACGTCGCCGGCCACGATCGCCTGCCCGCCGTCGCGGGCGGCGGCCACGTCCACCAGCGCCTCGCCAGTCGCCACCCCGACCCGGAAGCGCAGTTCGTCGCGGCCCGCCGGGGCGAACCGGGTGAGCACCCGTTGCAGCTCCAGCCCGGCCCGGACGCAGCGCAGCGCGTCGGTCTCGGTGGCCACCGGTGCGCCGAAGAGCGCCATCACGGCGTCGCCGATGTACTTCTCGACCACCCCGCCGTACTGCCCGACCACCCGCTTGGCGGCGGAGAAGAAGCCGGTCTGCATGCCCCGCACCTGCTCCGGGTCGGCCCGCTCGACGTACGGGGTGAAGTCGATCAGGTCGACGAAGAGCACGCTGACCCGGCGCCGGTCCTCCTGCGGCGCCGCGACCGGCTGCTTCGCCCCGGTGCGGGGCGATCCGCACGAGGTGCAGAAGGCCACGTCGGTGGCGAGCGGGCGCAGGCAGTGCGGGCAGACCGCGCCCAGCTCCGCGCCGCAGCCACCGCAGAAGCGGTCGCCGTCGGCGGCGGTACGTCCACAACGGTCACACTGCGCGGAGATGACACCCTCCACTGGTGGGTCTGCCGGCCGGATCCGGCCGGGCGCCGCCCCCCGCGGCGTCCACCGTGAGTATCACCGTCGCCCGACCTGTCAGGTACCGGGCTGTTGGCTTGTGGACACTCGTCCGGGCAGCCACCGCGGGGCCGCGCGGACTACATTCATGCCGCCGGACGACGACGACCGCGATCACAAGGGGGAAGACATGGTGTACGTGAAGCTGGAGAGCGACTGGACCGACGCCGACGGTGTCGCGCACTCGGCGGGGGAGTCCGTCGACGTGGACGCCGTCACGCTCGCCACGCTCCAGGCCGAGGGCATCGTCAGCGAGGGGTCCAGCACCAAGGACAGCACCGAGTGGGCCGGGCCGGGCAGCACCACCGCGTGGGCAGGGCCGGGCAGCGCCACCGTCTGAACGGGGCGGACAGCACGAAGGGCCGGGGCGGCAGCCCCGGCCCTTCGTGTTTCCGTCAGCGGTCGTTCATGCCGGCGCGGCGGCGCAGCGCGGCCACGTCGGTCACCACGATGCGGCGCCCCTCGGTACGCAGCCAGCCCCGGCTGGCGAACGAGCCGATCGCCTGGTTGACGCTCTGCCGGGAGCCGCCGGCCATCTCGGCCAACTGGCTCTGGTTGAGCTCGATCGTGATCATCGGGGCCTGGCTCTCGCCGGCCAGCCGCACCAGCGTCTTGGCCACCCGGCCGGGCAGGTCGAGGAAGACGTGGTCGGCGTTCTGCTCGGTGAGCCGGCGGATCAGCCCGCCGAGCGAGCGCATCACCGCGTCGAGGATGCGCGGGTTGGAGTGCACCAGCTCCATGAAGGCCGGGCGGGACAGCGCCAGCGCCGTGCAGTCCTCGATCGCCTCCGCCGACGCCGACCGGGTCGAGGCGTCCAGCAGAGAAACCTCGCCGAGCACGTCCGGCGGTCGGATCACCGACAGCACGGCCCGCTCGCCGGTCGGTGCGGTGCGGAACACCGCCACCGCCCCCCGGCGCAGCACGATCAGGGACTCGCCGGGGTCGTTCTCCACGAAGAGCAACTGACCCTTGCGGTACGTGCGCGGTACGGCCGCGGCGATGACCCGCTGCCGCACCTCCGGCTCCAGCCCGGCGAACATCTCCACGCCCGTGAGCGCGTCACCCGGCTCCGGCAGGCGAACCTCCACGGCCCAACCCCTCCCCGGTCAAGGACCACAACTCGCACACCGGGTGAACCTGTCATCCCCGGTACGAGGCATCAGAACCGGTTCGGCGTCCGGTAGCGGTACACATCAGATCATGACGCCCCGGTCGCGTGCTGTACACCCCCGGAGACACTTCCGTGACCGTCTGCCAGCTGCGGCGGGGGGTCCGTGACCTCGACGGACGCCCCGCCGGATGGCGACCGGCGGCGGTGGGCGAGGATGGTCGGGATGGTCTACCGCTACTTCTACGACTGCGAGTTCATCGAGGACGGCCGGATCGTCGACCTCGTGTCGATCGGCGTCGTCGACGAGTACGGCCGCGAGTTCTACGCGGTCTCCACCGAGTTCGACGAGTCCCGGGCCGTGCCCTGGGTGCGCCGCAACGTCCTGGACAAGCTCCCCTCGCCGGCTGATCGGGCCTGGCGGTCCCGGGAGCGGATCCGCGACGACCTCTACGAGTTCCTGATGGCGCCGGTGCGCGACCGGCCGGGGGAGCAGTTGGAGCTCTGGGCCTGGTACGCGGCGTACGACCACGTGGTGCTGGCCCAGCTGTGGGGCGCGATGCCGGCGCTGCCCCGGGAGATCCCCCGGTTCACCAAGGAGCTGCGCCAGCTCTGGGACGACCGGGGGCGGCCACGGCTGCCGGACGCCGACGCGGACCGGCACGACGCCCTGGTCGACGCCCGGCACAACCTGGCCCGGTGGCGGGCGATGACCGGGCGGTGACCATCGCGCAGGTTTGACCGGATCTGTCCCGGGCACGGTTCGCAACGAGCCGACCCGAGGGAGTGCACCATGAGCAACGCACCGCGCACCACCGAGGAGGCCCGCCGCCGGGTCACCGAGCTGGTCCGGGACGCCCGGATCTGCCTGCTGACCACCACCTCCGTGGCCGGGCGCCTGGTCAGCCGCCCGATGGCGCTGCAGGAGGCGGAGTTCGACGGGGACCTCTGGTTCTTCGCGTACGCGGACTCCGGCAAGGTCCGCCAGCTGCGGGTGAACCCGGAGGTCAACGTCGGCTTCTCGGACCAGCGCCGGCACGCCTGGGTGTCGATCGCCGGCACCGCCCAGGAGGGCTGGGACCGGCCCCGTGCCGAGCGGCTGTGGAACCCGCTGCTGAAGACCTGGTTCCCGGACGGGTTGGACACCCCCGGGATCACGTTGATCAAGGTGCATGCCGGGTCGGCGGAGTACTGGGACTCGCCCGGCGGCGCGGTGGTCAACCTGCTCGGGTTCGCCAAGGCGGCGGTGACCGGACGCCCGCCGAAGGTCGGGGAGAACCACGAGGTCAGCTACTGACCGGTAGCCGGTCCGGCGGCCGGAAACGGGCCGGGGCGCGGTGTCGGCGGACACCTACGCCGACTACAGTGCGCACTGACGGCCCGCCCCGGGCCGGCAACGGCGCCGATGGTCTGATCTGACACATATCCTGGGGCTTATCCGGGCTTTACCTGATGCTCCAGGAGGATGAGCAGATCATGCGTATCGGCGTGCTCACCGGCGGCGGCGACTGCCCTGGTCTCAACGCGGTGATTCGGGCGGTGGTCCGCAAGGGCGTCGCCACCTACGGTCACGAGTTCGTGGGCTTCCGGGACGGCTGGAAGGGCCCCCTGGAGGGCCTGACCAAGCCGCTGGGCATCGCGGAGGTCCGCGGCATCCTGCCGCGCGGCGGCACCATCCTCGGCTCGTCCCGGACCAACCCGTTCAAGATCGACGGCGGGGTCGAGCGGATCAAGGAGAACCTGGCCGCCCAGGGCGTTGACGCGCTGATCGCCATCGGCGGCGAGGACACCCTCGGCGTCGCCACCAAGCTGCACGAACTGGACGTCAAGGTCGTCGGCGTGCCGAAGACCATCGACAACGACCTCGGCGCCACCGACTACACCTTCGGCTTCGACACCGCGGTCAACATCGCCATGGAGGCGATCGACCGCCTGCACACCACCGCGGAGAGCCACCACCGCACCCTGGTCGTCGAGGTGATGGGCCGGCACGCCGGCTGGATCGCCCTGCACGCCGGCCTGGCCGGCGGCGCCAACGTGATCCTGCTGCCCGAGCGGCAGTTCGACGTCGAGCAGGTCGCCGGGTACGTCGAGAAGCGCTTCCAGCACCAGTACGCCCCGATCGTCGTGGTCGCCGAGGGCGCCCAGCCGCTGGAGGGCCAGATGGTCCTGCACAACCAGGAGCTGGACGCGTTCGGCCACGTCCGCCTCGGCGGCATCGGCCAGTGGCTCGCCGAGCAGTTGGAGGCCAAGACCGGCAAGGAGGCCCGCACCGTGGTGCTCGGCCACATCCAGCGCGGCGGCACGCCGACCGCGTTCGACCGGGTTCTCGCCACCCGCCTCGGCCTGCACGCCATCGACGCGGCGCACGAGGGCGACTGGGGCAAGATGGTCGCGATGAAGAGCACGGACATCATCCGGGTCCCGCTCGCTGAGGCCACCCGGGAGCTGAAGACCGTGCCGCTGGAGCGGTACGCCGAGGCCGAGGTCTTCTTCGGCAGCTGATCGACGGCCGGTGGGGGGGGGGGGGGGGGGGGGGGGGGGGGGGGGGGGGGGGGGGGGGGGGGGGGGGGGGGGGGGGGGGGGGGGGGGGGGGGAGGGGAGGGGGGGGGAGGGGGGGGGGGGGGAGGAAGGAGGGGGGGAGAGGGCG
>NZ_JBVJJA010000054.1:0-39725 GCF_055586005.1 Micromonospora sp. NPDC051924 | reverse complement strand
GCGCCCAGGTCTGGATCATGTCCTCGACAACATCCGCCACAAATAGAAGATCATGCCCGAGGCCACAACCTCACCAACTGAGACACCCCCTAAGCTAAGGCGCGAGTTGTCGAGGCTAAGCCTGTCCAACTGTCCGGTCGGTCTGGTCGTGGTCAGGACGTCGGCTGCTGCCTGGACTGGACCGTTGCGTTCTGCCGGGTGACACCTCACCAGGATCACCGCCATCGGGCCGGGGCTCGTCGCGCCACCGTTCGATGGTCTGCACCATCCAGAACACGGCAAAGAACGCGGCGACGACGATCTCGAGCAGGAACAGGCTGATCCAGCCGACAAGCCACAGCAAGATGCCTACGCCGGCGGCCCCTAGCAGGACCCGCGCGAACCATGCGTAGAAATCCCGGGAGTGGGCCAGCGCGCCGGGAACGGCGTTCAGAGTCTCCGGCCGCCCCTCGTCCCGTCGGAGTGCGTTGGCCACCGCCACGACGATGATGCAGGCAAGCAGGCCAACGGCGGCGATGTAGTGGGCGTTGTCAATAAACCATGCCCTGGACGTCGCGAAAGCACCGGCACAGCCGCCGTACACCACCACCGTCGCCACGAAGGCCCATCGAGGGAACTTTGCCCCAGGCGTCCTTCGATCTTTCAACGAGTAGAAGAGCACGGCGGCGAGGAAAGCCAGCGCGCCCACGAACAGCAGGGCAACCGTGCTGTTCTCGACGTTGGCTTTGGTGGCCTCGGCCAATGTCCGGACCGTGGGGCAGTCCAGCTCTTGGAGCGCCGGACTGTCCGCCTGCTCGCAGGCACGGACCGCCGTCCGATAGTCCGCGCCACGCGACGTGGGAACGATCGCGACCACGGCCGCAAACATGCCGCCGAGGTTGAGGAATACGTCCTCAACCTCGTTCGTCCCTTTCAGAGCGATCATGCAGGTTCCGAGGGCGATGAGGGCCCCGACGAAGATCGCCTGCGCAGGGGTGTAGTAGTAGGCACTAACGGATGCGAGGAACGCGCCTGCTTGCAGGCTGTGATAACCGACCGCTGCTCCTAGGCCCAGCAGCAGCGCGACCATCGCCGTCCGCAGGTAGCGGTAGGACTTCACCTCGATGTCGGACATTTCGATGCTCCTCGACCGCAGTGAGCGCGCCCTTGTGTACGCATCGTGTACCGAGAAAAGTGCGCCCGGCGGACACCGGCGTCCAGCGTGGTGTCGTCAAGCCGACAGTCAACGAAATGCAGTCGGCTTGCCCGGGAGCAACTCCACCTGCCCGGCCCGCATCGTCAGGGAAAACTGCTTCGTGCCGTCCGCCGCAACCGCAGTTCCCAACCTGCAAAGGTCAAGTCGGCCTGGACCACTACCAGGTCCGCGGATGGACCGGCTGGTACGGCTTCATCACCCTGGCCATGCTCGCCCTGGCCGTTCTGACCGTCCTCGCCACCACCGCCCAGCAGCCGAACGCCAACCCAGAGGTCATCGGGATGACCGTCGCCCAGATCCGCCGGCTCCTCAACCCCTTCGTCCTCGCCACACCGCTGTCACCAGTGCGGCGCAGACAGGCGAAGTGACGTTGAAGTATTGGTTCCGCTTCAACGTCGGACACCCGGGCTGGGTGACCAACTGGCGACGAAGAGGTCAAGCGTCGCCGGCGAGATGGTGGTTGACGGGGCGTGACATCCATAGACATCGAGATAGCAGAAGCTAGTGGCGCGCCGAGCCGGCCGGGGCTGGCATCTCATCAGCCGTCGCCTCGGCTGGTTCCGGCGCGATGCCGAGGTCGGCCGAGTGTGGGGTCACCCGGCGCAGCAGCAGGGCGAGGCCGGCGATGGCCACGCACGCCACTGCCAGGCCGTAGAAGTACGGCTGCCCAGCACCGTTGCCCAGCGCGACGCCGGCGAGCGCCGGAGCCACGACCGGGCCGACCTGGTTGGAGAGACTGAAGATTGCGTTATACCGGCCGCGCAGGCGCTCCGGCGCCAGATCGTTGATCAGCGCCGGCAGCGTCGGCGACAGGGTGGTCTCACCTAGGGCGAAGACGCCCAGGGAGGCGATCTGCAGCAGCTCGCGCGTGGGACCGTGGAGCCCGAGTGTGGTCGGCAGGATCAGCACCAGCCACGCCGCGGCGAAGAAGACGGCTGCCCGGGCTGCGCCGCCCCAGCGCGACCGCTCACGGGCGATCCTGATCGCGGGGAGCTGTGCGAGCAGCAGCACGGTGATGTTGAGGAAGAACGCGAAGCCGACAACGCGGGTGGTGCCGCCGCCGTCGCCGGTGACCCATGCCGCGAACGCGGAGTTGGTCTGGGACAGTGCGAACACCATCAACAGGCTGTTGACCAGCAGCGCGCCGAGCAGGGTCCGGTCGCGCAGCACCTGGCGGTAGCCGATCCGCTGCCCGTGCGGTGCCGGCTCCTCGCCCGCGGCGACCGCCGACGAGGAGGCCAACAACGACCGCAGGGCGATCAGGACCATGGCGAACAGCAGGTAGGACGACGCGTCGGCGAGCAGGATCGCCACGTACGGGCCCGGCCGCGCCGAGACGGTCACGAAACCGGAGATCAGCGCACCAGCGCCGAACGCGACATTGGCGCTCATGTAGCGCAGGGCGAAGACCGATCCGCGCTCGGCTGGCGCCACCAAATCGGTCAGCAGCGTGGCGAACCCGTTCCACATCAGACCACTGGCGAACCCGTAGACGACCGCCGCGAGGATCGCCAGCGGCACGGCGGTCGCCACCGTGTAGGCGCAGATGCCCACGGCGGCGACCAGCAGACCGGCGATGAAAGCCCGCAGGGAACCGATCCGATCGATCAACGGGCCGGTCAGCGGCGTCGTGGTGATGCCGGCAACGCCCACGATTCCCAGGATCATGCCTGCCGTGGGCAGGGTGAACCCGCGGACTTGATGCAGGTAGATGATCAGGAACGGCATCGTGAGACCGCTACCTAGACACGCGAGCATGTTGACGCCTAGCACTAGCCATGCGTGGCGACCCAGCGACGGCAGCCATGACGACCGACGTTCGATCACCCGCTCCCATCCCCTTCGTCGCGCATTCTCCCTTGTGGTCAACAGGTGCCCAGCGCCGCCTTCCGCAGGCCCGAGGAGCCCCACGTGTTCAACTTCTCCAGTTCCAGGCCATCCAACCCCTCGTCGAGCGGTTGGATGCCGATGCCGGCCATCGTGGCGTACGTGTTGCGGTAGCCGATATCTGCGCCGAACTGTGGCGCCGCCTCGTACCGCCCGGCTTGGTAGAGGCAATCGGAAGAGCGGACTGTGCTCCAGACCTGTACGAGCACGTCCGGTGGCTGCTCACCCAGGCCCTCTGATACTCCAGCCGTAGATCGTGATCTTGCTGGTGGGGTCGTGTGATCGGGAGTGCTCCAGTTGGTTGTGGCCGCGCTTGCGTGATGACTACGAGTTCGACGTGGAGCGCTGACGGCAGAAACCGCGGGTTTACGGGACCTGGATCGAGAGAAGCATCCTGGACAACCTCGGGTTGGAATCGTGCCGATCGCGGGCGCGCGGCCGGATCGAGCCTCCGACGTCCACTGCTGCGTGCAGGCCAGATCCGCGCGGCACCCCCGTCCTCTAGCCGAGCGTGAGCATCGCCTCGGTGACCTCGCCGACCGCCGCATCGGGGATCGCAGTGGCAGCCTCCTTGAGGACGAGCAGCCGTGCCCCGGGGATCTCGCGCGCGATCGCCTCGCCGTTGCCAACGGGGAAGAACCGGTCGCGGCGGCCGTGGACGACGAGCGTGGGGACCTCGATCTCGGGCAGGCGCTCACGCCAGCGTGGTTTGCAGTCGAGCCTGGAAAACACCATGCCCATCTGGTTGGCCATCTGGACCGGTGGTGCGGTGCCGGGCGTGCGGTCCCAGACGCGCGCAGCGATTGCGCGCGCGGCGACGGGGTCGTCGCCGAGGATCTCCGCGCCGGCGGCGGCGAACTCCGCAACCGCCTCGCGGTCGGTCCAATCGGGCATCGGACGCGCGAACAGCCGGCTCATCGTCGCCTGGTCATGTTCGGGGAGGTCATCGTCGGGTGGGCCAGGGGCAACCGCGCGGGTGCCGACCAGGGTGAGCGCCGAGAACGCCCCCGGATGATCGAGCACGGCCACCTGGGCGACCATCCCGCCGACGCCGATCCCCGCGAGGTGCGCAGGCCCCCCGCCGAGCGCGTCAGCAAGGGCCGCCGCGTCGGCGGCGAGGTCGCGCAGGGTGTAGGCGGGCGCCTCCGGATCCGTCGTTGTCGAATCCCCGCTATCGCGCAGGTCGTAGCGCACCACACGGCGTCCGCCAGCGGCGAGGCGCTCGCAAAGCGCGTCGGGCCAGGAGAGCATCGTCGTCCCGCCCGCGAGCAGGACGAGTGGCGCGTCGTCGTCCCCGAACGACTCAATGCCCAAGGCGATCTCATTGGCGTTGACAGTGGTCATCGGATCACCGGGAGACGTCGTAGGTCAGGTGCGTCGCGGTCGATGTCGAGAGCACGCTCCGCTGCACCAGCGTGCGCGGCGCTGCGCCGGTGAACAGTGGTGTCCCGGCGCCCAGCACGATGGGCGCGAGGTGCAGCGTCAGCGCGTCGACCAGCCCGGCGTCGAGCGCCGAGCCGATCGTGGCGCCGCCGCCCATGAGGATGACGTCGAGGTCCTTGCCACTGTCCGACGACGCCGCCTCGGCTCGCTCGCGCGCGGCGGTGACGGCATCGGGGAGACCGGTGGTGACGAACGTCCAGTCGAGGTTGGTTGTCCGCACCGACTCGGGCGGCGAGCTCGTCGCGACGACGAACGTGGGCTTGCCGACCTCCCCGGCGCCGTAGCCGGACGTGTCGTCCCAGCCTTTCGGCCCGTCGACCACGTCGAAGAGGTGGCGGCCGAGGACGACGGCGCCCGAGCGGACGGTCCCCTCGCGCAGGAGCCGGCGGTCGTCGGGGTCGTCGGAGAACGCCCACGTGTGCAGGGCCTCGCCGCCGGTTCCCAGACCGTTGTCCGGGCTGGGGTCGGGCCCGGTGACGAAGCCGTCGAGAGAGACCGAGATGTCAGCGATGATTCGAGTCATGCCAGGGCAGACCCGATCCGCCGCCCAAACTCATCGCTCACGCATGAAGCGTGTGGCGGATGCGAACTCGATAGCACGACGCGCGCGGTGGCACGTCGGGCGTACAGCGGACGATCGCCCCGAGCACCTCAGAGGCGCATATGCACAGGTCAAAGACTATGGCAGCTTTGACTCGGCCCGGCCGGTCCGGGGCCGGGCTACCGGATGTTGCCGGTGTGGCCGAGGGAGTATCGGCCGGGCTGCGGCCAGACGGTCAGGCCGTGCGGGCCCCGGCCGACCGGTATCCGGGCCAGCAGCTTGCCGCTCTCCGTGCTCAGCACGTACACCTCGTCGTGGTAGCGCCCGGAGAGCCAGAGCTGCTTGCCGTCCGCCGAGAGGCCGCCCATGTCCGGGCTGCCGCCCCCGGGGATCCGCCAGGTCGCCCTGGGTTTCAGGCCGGGCAGGTCGAGTACGGTCACGCTGCCCTCGTCCCGGTTGGTGACGTAGGCGAGCCGGGCGTCGCGGCTGAAGTAGATGCCGTGCGCACCCCGTCCGGTGCGGATGAAGCCGGTCTGCCGGGTGGCCTGGCCGTCGAAGACGTACACCCCGTTGGCGCGCATGTCCGCGACCAGGAAGTGCTGCCCGTCCGGCGTGAGCCGGGTGTCCTGCGGCATACCGTCGGCCACCTCGGTAAGCCGGAAGTCGCGCAGCTTGCGCAGGCTGACGGCGTCCAGGACCAGCATCCGGTTGGCGAACTCGCAACTGAACAGCATCGTCTTTCCGTCGGCCGAGTAGTCCATGTGGTTGATGCCGCCGCACTCGGGGAACCGAACCGACCGCACCCGCCGCCAGCTACTCACGTCGTAGAAGTCCAGCCGCTGATACGCCTCGGCCACCACGATTGCCTGCTTGCCGTCCGGGGTGAAGTAGAGGTTGTAGACGTCCTCGAGCTTCCGGAACTGGCCCGGCTTGCCGGTCCTGGCGTCGATCGGGACCAGGCCACCGTTGGGGATCTGGCTGGACGCCACGTAGAGCGTGCGCAGATCGTAGGAGGGCACCACGTGCTGCGGTTCCGGCCCGCCTGGGAACTTCTTCACCACCTTGTAGGTCGCCGGGTCGATCACCCAGACGTCGTTGCTCTTGGTGTTCGGCACGTAGACCAGCGGGCGGTCGCCGCGCACCGGCGCGGCGAGCTGGTCGGGGCCAGCTGCGGCGTAGACGTTCCCGGCCGCCGGGTACGTCGGCATGCCCGGCACCAGCGGCCCGAACGACCGGCCCGCCGAGCTGTCGGCGGACGGGCTGGTCAGCACCTCCCTGGTGGGTGCCCGGTCGGTGCAGGCCAGGAGCCCGGCCGACAGGAACAGGGCCGGCACGACGGCCAGCAACTGACTGCGGGACATCGCCTCACAATAACGGACAAATGCCTGCCGGGACGGGGAGAGTCGCCGTCTCCAGTACGGCGGTGATGCCGACTGCGGTGGTGCCTGAGACGGCGCCGAACGTCAGAGTCTCGGTGGGCTGCATGACCCGTGCCTCGGCAGGCGGTGCGCCCTGTGCTACGCGAGCCACTGCGCGAACCTGGTCACCGGGTCCGCGTCGGGCGCCGGCCGCGAGCGCTGAGTATCAGCTGCACGGCGAAGGTGCCATATCGGGGCGAAGCTATCTCCCGGCGGTCAGGGCGGCACCGCGCCGCTCCTCCCGCCGCAGGGTGCAGCTCACCGCCGTGCGGGACGCACTAGACGTGCGTGATCACGTTCTTGCCGTACGCGGTGAGGGTCTTCTCCTTGTCGTCATGCATGAGGTAGAGGGCGAAGTTGTGGACCCCGATCTCCTTGAGCTCCTGCAGCCGGTCGACATGGGCCGACTCGGGGCCGAGCAGGCAGAATCGGTCGACGATGGCGTCGGGGACGAAGTCGGTGGACGGATTGCCGGCGCGGCCGTGGTGTGAGTAGTCGTAGCCGTCGCGGCCTGTGATGTAGTCGGTCAGCGCCTTCGGCACCACGCCGGAGTCACCGTAGCGGGCGACCAGGTCGGCCACGTGGTTGCCGACCATGCCGCCGAACCAGCGCAGCTGATTCCGTTGGTGTACGAGGTTCGTACCCACGTAGGCGGGGGCGGCCACGCACATCGTGATCGAGTCCGGATCCCGGCCGAAGGCGCTGGCCGCGTCGCGTACCGTGCCGATCGTCCAGCGGGCGATGTCCGGGTCGGCGGTCTGCAGGATGAAGCCGTCGGCCTGCTCGCCGACCAGCCGCAGCGCCTTCGGGCCGTAGGCGGCCATCCAGATCTCCAGCTTGCCGTCACGCACCCACGGGATGCGCACCGGCGTGCCGTGGTGTTCGACGTCGCGTCCCTCGGCCAGTTCCTTGATTACGCGCATGGCGCTTCCGAGGGTGGCCAGGCTCGCCGGCGGTTGGCCGATGACTCGGCGGGCCGAGTCGCCGCGGCCGATCCCGCAGACGGTTCGGTTGCCGAACATGTCGTTGAGGGTGGCGAAGAGGGACGCGGTGACCGACCAGTCGCGGGTGCTCGGATTGGTCACCATCGGTCCGACGATCAGGTGCTTGGTCGCGGCGAGGACCTGCGAGTAGATGACGAACGGCTCCTGCCACAGCACGCAGGAGTCGAACGTCCACCCGTAGCGGAATCCGTTGTCCTCGGCGGCGGCGAGGCCCGCCACGACGTCGCGAGCGGGCGGGTCGGTCTGCAGTACGACACCGAAGTCCACGGTCAACTCCTCGTCAGATCAGGTACTGGCTGAGGTCGCGCTTCAGGAACGTGCCGTGCCCGGCGGCGCCGTGGAAGGCGTTGTCGTCGACGACGATCCGGCCGCGGGACAACACGGTGGAGACCTTTCCGGTCAGCCGCATGCCCTCGTAGGCGGAATAGTCCACGTTCATGTGGTGGCTGCCGGCGGAGATGGTCTGCTCGGCCGTCGGGTCGTACACCGTGATGTCCGCGTCCGCGCCCGGGGCGATGACGCCCTTGCGTGGGTAGAGACCGAACATCCGGGCGGGCGTGGTCGAGCTGATCTCGACCCAGCGCGGCAGGGTGATCTCGCCCTTCACGACGCCCTGGTAGAGCAGGTCCATCCGGTGCTCGACGCCCGGCATCCCGTTGGGGATCTTCGAGAAATCTCCCCGGCCCAGCTCCTTCTGGTCCTTGAAGCAGAAGGGGCAGTGGTCGGTGGACACCAGCGACAGGTCGTTGGTGCGCAGGCCCCGCCACAGTTCCGCTTGGTGCTCCTTGGGCCGCAGCGGGGGAGAGGCGACGTACTTCGCGCCCTCGAAGTCAGGCCTGGCCAGGTCGTCCAGCGACAGGAACAGGTACTGCGGGCAGGTCTCGGCGAACACGTTCTGCCCGGTGTCGCGGGCCTGGGTGACCGCGTCGAGGGCGTGCGCGGCGGACAGGTGCACGATGTACAGCGGTGCGCCGGTGACCTTCGCCAGGGTGATCGCCCGGGAGGTTGCCTCGCCTTCCAGCTCGGGCGGCCGGGTCAACCCGTGCTGTACCGGGTCGGTCCGTCCACTCGCCAGTGCCTGCGCGACGAGCTGGTCGATGGCGATGCCGTTCTCCGCGTGCATCATGATCATCGATCCGGTGTCCCGGGCCTTCTGCATCGCCCGCAGGATCTCCCCGTCCGTGGCGTAGAAGACACCCGGGTAGGCCATGAACATCTTGAAGGTGTTCACGCCCGCGTCGATGCAGGCCTCCATCTCTTTGAGCGACGTGTCGTTGACGTCCGAGACGATCATGTGGAACCCGTAGTCGATCGCGCAGTTGCCGTCGGCCTTGCTGTGCCACTTGTCCAGCGCGGACAGCAGCGACGTGCCCTTGCCCTGCACGGCGAAGTCGATGATCGTGGTCGTGCCGCCCCAGGCCGCCGCGGTCGTCCCGCTCTCGAAAGTGTCGGCCGAGAATGTGCCCCCGAACGGCATCTCCATGTGGGTGTGGCCGTCGATGCCGCCTGGCACCACGTACTTCCCGGCGGCCTCGATCACTCGCTCGGCGCCGGACGCCCACTGCTGGGCCAGACCCGAGTCCGGCGCGGCGAGCGCGGCGATCCGCTCGCCGTCCACCAGCACGTCCGCCGGGTACTCCCCGGTGGCGTTGATGACTGTTCCGTTGCGGATGACGATGCTCACGGCGTCACCAGCGATTCGTAGGTCTCCGGCCGGCGGTCGCGATAGAACGCCCACAGGTCGCGCACCTCGGCCAGCCTGTCCATGTCGAGATCGCGGATGACGACCTCTTCTTCGGTGTCCGACGCGGCGTCGCCGACCAGTTGCCCCCGCGGGTCCACGAAGTAGGACTGGCCGTAGAAGTCGTTGTCGCCCAACGGTTCCACGCCGACCCGGTTGATCGTGCCGACGTAGTACTCGTTGGCGACCGCGGCGGCCGGCTGCTCGAGGCGCCAGAGGTACTCCGACAGGCCCCGGCTCGTGGCGGAGGGGTTAAAGACGATCTTCGCGCCGGCCAGCCCGAGCGCCCGCCAGCCTTCGGGGAAGTGCCGTTCGTAGCAGATGTAGACGCCGATGCGGCCCACTGCGGTGTCGAACACCGG
Organism: Micromonospora sp. NPDC051924; assembly: GCF_055586005.1. Lineage (NCBI taxonomy): Bacteria > Bacillati > Actinomycetota > Actinomycetes > Micromonosporales > Micromonosporaceae > Micromonospora > Micromonospora sp. NPDC051924. The sequence continues at coordinate 30,134 of NZ_JBVJJA010000054.1, read as the reverse complement.
ATAGCCGAGGTTTCCCGGCCGGAAGTAGAACTTCTCCCAGAACCCCTTCACCTGCGGGATGTGGTTCTTGCGGTGCTTGCCGAGGTAGGTGCCGTCGGCGTCGATCACCGCCGCCGCGTTGTAGTAGACGCCTGGCTGTTCCTGCTCGTACATCGGCACGATCAGCACCACACCGTGCTGCTCGGCGATCTCACGCATCAGCGCGGTCGTCGGCCCGTCGGGGATCGCCTCGGTGTACGAGTAGTAGTCGGCGTCCTGCAGCTGGCAGAAGTACGGACCGTAGAACAACTCCTGCAGGCAGACGACCTGTGCGCCCTGCGACGCGGCGCTGCGGATCGCCTCCACCGCGTTCGCGATCATCGACTCCTTGTCGCCGGTCCACTTCTGCTGCACCAGCCCGGCTCGGATGATGGTGCTCATCGGTTCTCCTCCTTGGCGTGAGCGGTGCGCGGCAGCGACAGCGCCAGGTAGACGACGAACGCGCCGACCAGACCGGCGACCCAGCTGTAGTCGTAGAGCGGCTTGAGCCACGGGATAATCCCGTCCTCGGGGAACGGCCCCTTGCCTGGTGCGGAGTAGGCGCCACCCACCGCGAGGACCGCGCCGACGACGGTGGCGACGATCGCCGCCCAGTTCCAGCCGCCGGAGAACCAGTACCGGCCCTCGGGACGGTAGAGGGCGGGCAACTGGAGGCGCGTGCGGCTGCGGACCCAGTATCCGGCGATGAGCACCCCGGCGACTGCGCCGAGCAGGCCGCCGTAGAACCCGAGCCACACGAAGATGTAGATGTTGGGGTCCTGCACCAGCCGCCACGGCTGGATCAGGATGCCGAGCACGCCGGTGATCAGCCCTCCGGTCCGGAAGTTGACCAGTCGGGGTGCGGCGTTGGAGAAGTCGTACGCCGGGCTGACCGTGTTCGCAGCGACGTTCACCGACAGCGTCGCGACCACGACCGTGAACAGACCCAGCGCGACGACCAGGGGGTTCTCGAACTTGGCGGCGAGCTGGATGGGGTCCCAGATCGCCTCGCCGTAGATGACGGCCGTGCCTGAGGTGATCATGATCGACAGGATGGCGAAGAACGACATCGTGGTGGGTAGGCCGAAGACCTGGCCATACGCCTGCTGCCGCTGGCTGCCGCCGAACCGGGTGAAGTCGGGGATGTTCAGCGACAGGGTCGCCCAGAACGCGATCATCGCCATCAGGGAAGGTGCGAACAGCTTCCAGAAGTCGGCGCCCCAGCCCAGCTTCGACGGCTCGGACAGGATCGGGCCGAGCCCGCCGGCCTCGACCATGACCCAGATCAGCAGGGCGACGGCCACCACGATGACGAACGGCGCTGCCCAGTTTTCGAAGCGCCGCAGGGTGTCCATGCCCCGCCAGATGATGGCCATCTCGATCGCCCAGAACAGGAAGAAGGAGGCCCACAGCGTCCAGGGGTAGTCCATGATCCGCGCCGCGTCGGCCCACCAGGAGCCCAGCAGTTTCCCGGCGATCGCGTAGATCGCCTCGCCGCCGATCCAGGTCTGGATACCGAACCAGCCGCACGCGATGAGCGCGCGCAGCAGAGCCGCGAGGTTGGCCCCGCGAACTCCGTAGAACGCGCGGGCGAAGACCGGGAACGGAATTCCGTACTTGGTGCCCGCGTGGCTGTTCAACAGCATCGGGATCAGGACGAGCAAGTTGCCCAGCGTGATCGTGAGGAACGCCTGCACCCAGTTCATGCCGAGCTGGATGAGCCCGGCGGCGAGCAGGTAGGTGGGGATGTTGTGCGCCATGCCGATCCACAGCGCCGCGAAGTTGTACGTGTTCCAGGTGCGTTTCTCGATCGGTACCGGGGCGAGCTCCTCGTTGAAGTAGCGGCTGTCGGCGATCGTGGAGAAGTCGCGCAACTCGACTCGGCCGTCCGGATGGGTGATCTGCGTGCCGGGTTCGACCGCGGTGGTTTCGGCCGGGGGCAGGGGTTCGACGGTCATCGGTCACCTCCTGTTACGCTGCCGCAACACTGGCCGACCAACCCGGCTCACGCGCTCCTGGTGGGCGGTTCAGCGCGATCTTTATCTGAGAATGGTGGGTGTCGCGAGCCCGCCACGGGCAGCGGCAAAGTGTCCACGCTTGCCATGATCGGGGCACACTCTGTCCACGGCATGCCCGCGCCGACCTGTCAATCAGCACGGTGGGTGGATTCGCGCAGCGGGAGCCCTACGCGTCGAGTTCGTGCACCAGGAGCGCGACGTACAGCGACAGCACCGACTCCGGGTCCTCCAGCGACACCCCGAGCACCTGCGCGATCCGCGACAGCTGCTGGTAGTAGGCCGTACGCGACAGGTGCGCCGCAGCGGCCGCCGCCGACTTGTTCCCGCCCTGCTCGCAATAGCAGCGCAGCAGCTCCACCAGCCGGCTGCGCTGGTGGGCGTCCCGCGCCAGCAGCGGGCCCAACTCCCGGTCTGCGAACGCCTGGACCCGCTCGTCCTCCCGCAACAGGTGCAACAGGCCGCGCAGGCGCACGTTGTCCAGCCTGTGGTAGAGCTGCGCACCGGGGGTGCGGAGGGCCGCCCCCGCGACGTGGGCGGCCTCGCCGAGGCTGCGGCGCACCTCGGCGGCGTGTGACACGGTGGTGCCGACCGCCACCAGCACCGGGCCGGCTGTCGAGCGGTGTACCTCCTCGGCCACCCGACGTAGGACCGCGTCGACCCTGGCGTGGGCGGGCAGCGACAACAGCGCCCGTACGCTCGTGTCGTCCACGACGCCCACCAGGGCGGGCACTGACACCCGCCGTGCGGCCGACGCGGTCACCTCGGCGAGGTCGCGCAGCACCTCCTGAGTGGCCAGCGCAGGCGCGCGTGGCGTCATGTGCCCGGGCCGGATCGCCACCCCGATGAGCTGCCGCCGTTCGAGGCCGACGCCCAGCGCGGCCGCCCGGGCGGCCAGATCCGGCGGCGGTACCGCCTGACCGAGCAGTTGCGCGAGCAACATCCGATGCGTCTGCCGTTCCAAACTCTCCCGATCACGTGCCACGAGCCGATGCACCGCCAGCGCCGACGCGGCCCGCTCCGCGACCACCATGTGCCGGTGCGGCGGAGGGCCCGGCGAGAGCAGCACCAGGCGTCCCCAGTCGGCGCCCTGCGCGCCGACCACCGTGACCAACCAGCCGGCCTCCTCGTCGTAGGCCGTTCGCTCAGGCACGGCCACGGACCGGGACCGCTGACTCCAGTCCGCGAGCAGCTCGGTGGGATCCTGCCCAGCCGCGTCGTACGCGAGCACCTCGTGCCCCAGCGTCTCCAGCACGACGGGCAGCCCGGAGATCCTGGCCACCTCGCGCAGCACCTCGGCCGGCTCGGCCCCGGCCACGGTGAGCGAGGTGAACGTCTCGTGCACCTGCTCGGCGGCCCGCAGCTCGGCGAGTTGGGCGTCGACGATCAGCGCCACCACCGCCTCGGTGACGGACACGAACCGCGTCTCTTCCGCGAGCGTGATCAGGGGGAGTCGGTGCCGGTCGGCAGCTGTCACGAGCGCCTCGGGTACGTGATCGTTCCACCGGCGGACCAACTCGATGACCAGTCCCGCCGCGTGGACCGCGGCCAGGTCGTCCACGTAGCCCGTGAGCGCCGCCGGCTCCTCCGGCAGCGCGATGCCGGTGGTCAGTACCAGTTCCCCACCGCGGAGCAGGTGCGCGATGTCGGCGACCTCCGCCACGTGGACCCAGCGGACCCGGCCCTGCATCCCGGCCGACCCGGCCACCACCTGCGGCCTCGCGCGCCGGATCACCGGCAGCGCGACGGCTTCGGCGACGGAGGGATACATCGCGACCTCCCTACTACCGGGATTACACACAACGTAATGGCAGCGGCCGCAGAGCGGTACAGGTTGCACATAGCGGTTGGACAACGAATGCCGCCACACTCGGCCTACCGGCGGAGATACGGAGGACGCGATGGCGCACCGCGAGCTGCTGACCAGACACCGGTCCGTGATGCCGAAGTGGTTGGCGCTGTACTACGAACAGCCGATCGAGTTCGCCAGCGCCTCCGGCCGCCGGGTGACCGACCGGGAGGGACGCACCTACCTCGACTTCTTCGCCGGCATCCTCACCAACGCGATCGGCTACGACGTGGCCGAGATCAGCGACGCGGTCCGGTCGCAGATCGACACCGGCGTGCTGCACTCCTCCACGCTCTACCTGATCCAGTCGCAGGTCGAGCTCGCGGAGAAGATCGCGGAGCTCTCCGGGATCCCGGACGCCAAGGTGTTCTTCACCAACTCGGGCACCGAGGCGAACGAGACCGCGCTGATGCTCGCCACCCAGCACCGGCGCAGCGAGCAGGTGCTCGCCCTGCGCAACTCCTACCACGGCCGCGCGTTCGCCACCGTCGGCATCACCGGCATCCGCGGCTGGTCGGCCAGCGCGCTCAGCCCCGTCAAGGTGAGCTGGGTGCACGGCGGCTACCGCTACCGCAGCCCTTTCCGGGACCTGTCCGACGCGGACTACGTCCGCGCCTGCATCGCCGACCTGCGCGAGATCATCGAGACGACGACCGCGGGTGACGTCGCGTGCATGATCGTCGAACCGATCCAGGGCGTCGGCGGCTTCGCCACCCCACCGGACGGGCTGTTCGGCGAGTTCAAGAAAGTGCTCGACGAGTACGGGATCCTCCTCGTCTCCGACGAGGTGCAGACCGGCTGGGGCCGTACCGGCGAGCACTTCTGGGGCATCCAGGCGCACGGCGTCGTACCCGACGCGATCACCTTCGCCAAAGGCCTGGGCAACGGCCTGGCGATCGGCGGAGTCATCGCCCGGGCGGACCTCATGGACTGCCTCGGCGCGAACTCGATCTCCACCTTCGGCGGCAACCCGCTCGCCACCACCGGCGCTCTGGCCTCGCTCAACTATCTCCTGGAACACGACCTCCAGGCCAACGCCGCAGACCTGGGTGCCCGGCTGCTCGACGGCCTCCGTGCGGTCGCGCAGGCGTATCCCGTGGTCGGCGACGTCCGCGGCAAGGGTCTGATGATCGCGCTGGAACTCGTCGGACCCGATGGCGCGCCCCACCCGGCGGCCGCCGCCGCACTGCTGGAGGAATCCCGGGAACGTGGACTGCTCGTCGGCAAGGGCGGCCTGTACGGCAACGTCATCCGCCTGGCACCACCGATGACGCTGACCCGGGCCGAGGCGGACGAGGCGCTTGAGATCCTCACCCAGTCGATCGAGGCCGTGGCCAAGGAGGTGCAGCAGCGATGAGGACCACCCATTGGATCGGCGGCAAGCCGTGGAACGGCGTCGCCGAACGCGCCGGCGACATCTACGACCCCGCCACCGGACAGATCGCAGGGCACGTCGACTTCGCGACCGCCGCGGTCGTCGACCAGGCCGTCGCCGCCGCCGGCGAGGCCGTCACCCGCTGGCGTACGGCTTCCCTCGCCCAACGGTCAAACGTGATGTTCGCCTTCCGGGAACTGCTCAACGCCCGCCGGCCCGAACTGGCCAAGATCATCACCGCCGAGCACGGCAAGGTGCTGTCCGACGCCGCGGGGGAGATCCAACGCGGGCTGGAGAACGTGGAGTTCGCCTGCGGCATCCCACCGATGCTCAAGGGCGGGTTCAGCGAAAACGCCTCCACCCAGGTCGACGTGTACTCCATCCGGCAGCCGCTCGGCGTGGTCGGCGTAATCACCCCGTTCAACTTCCCCGCCATGGTGCCGCTGTGGTTCGCGCCGAACGCGATCGCGTGCGGCAACAGCGTGGTCCTCAAGCCGAGCGAGAAGGACCCGTCCGCGGCGAACTTCCTCGCCGAACTGTTCGCCGAGGCCGGGCTACCGGACGGAGTGTTCAACGTCGTGCACGGCGACAAGGAGGCAGTCGACCGTATTCTCGAACACCCGGCGGTGAAGGCGATCTCCTTCGTCGGCTCCACCCCGATCGCCCGCTACGTCTACGAGACCGGCACCCGCAACGGCAAGCGTGTGCAGGCGCTCGGCGGCGCGAAGAACCACATGGTCGTACTGCCCGACGCCGACCTCGACCTCGCCGCCGACGCCGCCGTCTCGGCCGGCTTCGGCTCGGCCGGCGAACGCTGCATGGCCATCTCCGTCGTCGTGGCCGTCGACCCGGTCGGCGACGCGCTGGTCGGCAAGATCAGCGAGCGGATCGCCGCACTCCAGGTCGGCGACGGCCGTCGGCCGGGCTGCGAGATGGGGCCGCTGGTCACCGGCGCCCACCGCGACCGGGTGGTGTCGTACCTGGACGCCGGACGGGCCGCGGGGGCAGAGCTGGTGGTCGACGGGCGAAGCCACCCGATCGACGGTGAGCGAGCCGGCTTCTGGCTCGGGCCGACCCTCTTCGATCACGTCGACACCGACATGTCCATCTACACCGACGAAATCTTCGGACCGGTGCTCTCGGTGCTGCGCGTGCCCAGCTACGACGACGCCGTCGAGGTGGTCAACACCAACCGCTACGGCAACGGCACCGCCATCTTCACCAACGACGGCGGCGCAGCCCGGCGCTACCAGAACGAGATCGAGATCGGCATGGTCGGAGTGAACGTCCCGATCCCGGTCCCGGTTTCGTACTACTCCTTCGGCGGGTGGAAGGACTCCCTGTTCGGTGACGCGCACGCGTACGGGCCGGAGGGAGTGAACTTCTTCGTCAGATCCAAGGTGGTCACCAGCCGGTGGCTCGACCCCTCCCACGGTGGAGTGAACCTCGGCTTCCCACAGAACAGCTGAGCACCCGGACCCGAGCCGCACGGCACAGGTGGCAGGCGTCTCGACGACGGCCATTACCGGTTCGTGACACATCGGGGATCATCTGCGGATATGCGCATGACAGCGTCAGCCGGGTGATCCGGGAGCCCGTGCCCGTCGCACGACCTCCACACCAGGTTGACGCGTGCTTGGGTCGCGCTGGTCACCTGTGCATGTCCTGAACTGTCGATGAGCGGATGCCCGTGCGGCGTCTGGCATGGCACCATCGCCCAGAACAAGAGCGAGAAGATCCGCCAAATGGGCTCTAGTAATAGTTGTCGATCGGCTGGCGTGCCTGGTCGAACAGTGCCGGCCCCTCGTACCGTACCGGGGGCAGCGGCGGCGTGGCCGGCTTGATCTCCTCGAACTGTTCGGCGGACAGGGCGTACACCACCCGGCCGAGGCCGGACCGGCCGATCGCGGTCGCGCACATCGGGCAGGGCTGGCAGCTGGTGAACATGGTGGTGTCTGCGGCCACGTCGGGGGCGAGTTCCCGAGCGGCCCAGCGGGCCAGCTTGAGTTCCGGATGAGCGGTGATGTCCGAGTCAGAGACCACAGTGTTGTGGTCCTCGATCAGGATGGTGCCGTCCGCACCGACCAGCAACGAGCCGAACGGCCGTTCGCCGGACGCCCCGGCCTTGCTGGCGAGTTCCACGGCACGGCGGAGAAACTTCTCGTCGTCGTGGGTCATCGGTCCTCCTGGGATTTGTGGTATGCGGCCACGGCCGCAAGAGTCTGCCAGGCGCGCTCGGGCTGGCGGATCTCGGTCAGGTCGCCGTTGTACGGGTCGAGCACCACCGCCTCCGCGCCGAGCAGACGGATCTGGTCGATGTCGGCGATGATCTGGTCGATGGTGCCGACACCGGCGAGCCGGTCGGGGGCGGTGACCGCTTCTCGGGTCTCGCGGAGTTTGATGCGCGGCGTCAACGCGGGCACCGGGCGGCCCAGTTCATCGGCGGTGGCCTTCAGCCGCCGGGCTGCGTCCGCCAGCCATCCGGGCGTGATCCGCAGCGGGTGCCAGGCGTCACCGAGCAGCACGGCGCGACGCATGCCGGCGTCGCTGTTGCCGCCGACCCAGATCGGGATCGCGGCCGTGTCGTAGTCGTCGGTGTTGCGCCAGGCGTCGCTCATAGCGTGCAGGTACTCGTCGGTCAGCGCGCCGCGCCGCCGGAACGGCACGCCAAGTGCCTCGAACTCCTGCCGGGCCCAGCCGACGCCGACGCCGAGGACGAGCCGGCCGCCGCTGAGCCGGTTGAGGTTCGCCGCCATCCGGGCGGTGAGCAGCGGGTGCCGGTACGGGACGATGAGCACCGTGGTGCCCAGCCGGACCCGGCGGGTCACCCCGGCCAGCCAGGACAGCGTGGTGAACGGCTCATAGAACGGCGCCGGGTACTTCTCGGCCACGTCCGGCGTCACCGCGATGTGATCGGAGACCATCAGCAGGTCGAAGCCGAGGCCCTCGACCGTCTGCGCCCACCGTCGCAGCACATCGGGGTCGGTACCCGGGGCGAAGTTCGGTACGTTCACACCAATTTGCACGGGTACCAGGCTAGCCACGACGGGTCCGGGGTGGAACACCATGTTCCCGGCCTTTGCTGGTGTTCGCCGTGAATCCGCCGGTAGATTAGCCCCATGGCCGAGAATCTTGATGCCGTCGATTGGTCCATCCTGACCGAGTTGCAGGGCGACGGCCGCCTGCCCATCACCGAGCTCAGCCGCCGGGTCCAGCTGAGCGCGTCGGCCACCAGCGAACGGGTGAGGCGGCTGGAGGCGAGCGGTGTGATCAGCGGATACCGCGCCGAGGTCGACCTGCCCAAGGCGGGCTTCGCCGTGCTCGCGGTGGTCCGGCTGAAGTACCCCGGCAGCCGGCACGAACCGCTGCACCGACTGCTGGAGCGACGGTCGGAGATCCTGGAGTGCCTGCGCACCACCGGAGACGACTGTTACGTACTGAAGGTGGCCGCAACGTCGATGGCACACCTCGAACAGGTCGTCAACGAACTCGCTGGGTTCGGCAGCACCACCACCAACGTGGTCTACAGCGCCACCCTGCCCTATCGCGGCCCGCGCCTGACACCGCCCCACTCGTGACCCGGCGTACGAACGCCCCCCGCGGCGCGGGAACGACCGGAGGCGGGGTCTGTCAAACGAACGGAGCAGGTCGAAGGCTTCGGTACTCGCTGGCTCCGGCAGCGCCTGAGCCGCAGATGAGGCGCTGCACCGCGCAACGCGGCGCAAACACGCGCCTCGTCCTCCCAACAGGCGGCCGTGTCAGTCAATCTACCGCTGACAACGGGCGGTCCCCGACGATCCGGCGAGCGGGCGCGAGCCAGGCGCTGCCCCGAGGCGGGTGGGGGCACTATCGTTCTGGCGTGCACATCCGTTTTGACGTCCCGGCCGATCCCGCCTACCCAGGCCGTGTGGCCGCTGCGCTCAGCAGTGTCCGGCTGCGCAGGTACGGCTATGTCGGCGCGGTGCTGGCGTCGGTCGGGGCGATCGGCTTCGCCGTCTCGCGGGGGTTCGCGTGGGGTGACCGGGTCTCGTCGCTGTGCATGGCGATGGTCGTGGGTGGCCTGCTGTCGATGCTGTACTCGCCGTGGGTGCGGTGGCGCGCCCGGCGCCGCTCCAGCCGCTACGCGGTCGAGGGCGCCTACGACATCACCGACGACAACATCATGATGCGCAGCGGCTCGGAGTCCGGCGGCATCGCCTGGGACGGGGTCGCCCAGGTAAGGGACACCCCTGAGTTCTGGATCGTGTACGTCGGCCGGATGCCGGCGACCGTGATCCCGCGCCGGTTGATGTCTCCCGAGGACGCCGAGACGTTGCGGGCCTATATGGCCAAACGTGGGCTGCTCCAGCTCCGATGAACTCACCTGCCGCCGAGCGCCCATTACGGTAGGTAATTGGATCGCGGGGCCTGCATCCGGACGTGCCGAATGAGGGGGCCCCTCGCCGCGAGGGGCTGGCTGTCACTCCTCTGGGCGTTCACCGCCGCAGGCTGGAACACGCCCAGCCGAGCCGGCAGGGCCGCCTGTGCCGGGTAACCTTCTCGGCGCACCGGGCCGGCACAAAGCGCGCGTTTCGCCAACGCAGGGAAGTGATCACGAGTCGAGGAACCCGCACGACGGCATCGACGGGGTGTCGGTCGTCGAGTACGTTACCGGCGAGTCGATCTGGCGGTGGTGGACGGCGGGGAGGCCGCATGGCCGGGAAACACCGTTCGTGGTGGGGCTGGGGGCACGTCGAGGACGCAGTGACCGGGGCGGAGGCCACTGCCTTGGTCGACCGGGTGCGTACCCTGCTGCCCGACGCCGACCTGACCGAGCACGCCGCGCCGCCGGTGGCCGAGCTCGACCTGCGCCCGCCGCGGATCGATCCGCCGGCAACACTCGCCCGGCTGTGCTCGAGGGACCCGGCCGACCGGGCGGCGCACACCCACGGCAAGGCATTCCGGGACGTCGTCCGCAACCTGCACGGCGACGTCCACAATCCACCGGACCTGGTGGTCCGGCCCGCGACGGAGCAGGACATCGTCGACGTGCTGGACTGGTGCGCAGGCCGGGACATCGCGGTGATCCCCTACGGCGGCGGCTCGTCAGTGGTCGGCGGCGTGGAGCCGCGGCTGGACGACGGGTACCCCGCAGCGGTCAGTCTCGATCTCGGGCGCCTCGACCGGGTGCTGGAGGTGGACCCGACCAGCCGGGCGGCCCGCATCCAGGCCGGCGTGTTCGGCCCGGCGCTGGAGGACCAGCTCCGGCGGCAGGACCTCACCCTGCGGCACTTCCCGCAGTCGTTCGAGTTCTCCACCCTGGGCGGCTGGTTGGCCACCCGGGCCGGCGGTCACTACGCCACCGTCCTGACCCACATCGACGACCTGGTGGAGTCGCTGCGGGTGATCACGCCGGCGGGCGCCAGCCAGTCGCGCCGGCTGCCCGGCTCCGGCGCCGGGCCGTCCCCGGACCGGCTGTTCCTCGGCTCGGAGGGCGCGCTCGGCGTCATCACCGAGGCGTGGATGCGGCTGCAGAAGCGGCCGCGCTGGCGGGCGGGCGCCTCGGTGCACTTCATCGACTACGACGAGGCGGTCGCCGCCACCCGGGCCATCGCCCAGTCCGCGCTGCACCCGAGCAACTGCCGGCTGCTCGACCCGGCCGAGGCGCTCCTCAACGCCGGCGCCGCCACCACCGGCGGCGTGCTCGTCCTGGGATTCGAGTCCGCCGACCATCCGGTCGCACCGTGGCTGGACCGCGCACTCCAGCTGTGCCGCGACCACGGGGGAATCCTGCCCGAGCCGCCGCGCGGCGACGACTCGTCGGGCCCACGGCAGCGGACCGCCGCCGACGCCTGGCGGTCGGCGTTCCTGCGAATGCCGTACCAGCGCGACGCGCTCGCCGCCCGGTCGATGATCGTGGAGACGTTCGAGACAGCCTGCACCTGGGACCGATTCCCGGCCTTGCGCGCCGCCGTGCTCGACGCGGCCGGCGACGCGCTCCGCGCCGTCGCCGCGACCGGTGTGGTCACCTGCCGCTTCACCCATGTGTACCCGGATGGCCCCGCCCCGTACTTCGGCGTGTACGCCACCGGCCGCTGGGGCGCCACCCTCGTCCAGTGGGACGAGATCAAGCATGCCGTCTCCGACGCTCTGCTCGCCGCCGGCGGCAGCATCACCCACCACCACGCCGTCGGCCGCGACCACCGACCGTGGTACGACCGGCAACGTCCGGAGCCGGTTGCGCTCGCATTGCGCGCCGCCAAGAGCGCGCTCGACCCGTCCTGGATCCTCAACCCCGGCGTCCTCGTCGATCCGCCGGGTGACTCGGGCCGGACCCGCGACGCCTGACGTGGGGGTGCTCGGGTCGTTCACGGGCCGGTTCGGGCGAGCGGAGCCGCGTCGGATGCCCGCCTCACGAGACGGTCAGTGGAGACGGGCCCGCAGGTCGGCGATCCGATCCGCTGCGGCGATGAAGCCGGCGGAGTCGAGCTGCCCCTCGGTCTGGGCGTTGACCAGGGCGGCGGTGGCGGCTTCGCCCTGGCTGACGTCACGGGCGGAGCACAGGATGAGGTCGATGCCGGCGGTCGCGGCGGCGACCGCGCGCTGGCCGGTGCTGCCGTAGTGGGCCAACGCACCGGCTTCCAGGGCGTCGGTGACGGTCACTCCGGTGAACCCGATGCGGCCGCGCAGTTCCTGCCCCACCACTGTCGGCGACAGGCCGGCTGGGCGGTTCGGGTCCAGTGCCGGGTAGATGGCCCAGGACACCATGACGAGGTCGACGCCGATGGCGACGGCAGCGGAGTACGGGAACTCGTCGGTGCCGCGCAACGTGGCCAGCGACTGGGACAGGGTGACCGTTCGGGTGTCGGTGTTCTGCGCCGTTGCCGCCGATCCCAGTCCGGGGAAGTGCTTGGCGGTGGCGGCCACGCCGGTGCGCTGCTGGGCGGTGATGAACGCGCGGCCCAAAGACGCGACGGCGTCGGGGTTCTTGCTGTAGGAGCGCTGGTACTGGTCGATGAAGTTGCCTGCGGTGGAGTAGACGTCGAGAACCGGGGCGAGGTTGACGTTCATGCCCACCGCGGCGAGGGTGCGGCCGGCTCCGGTGCCCGCCGCGGCCGCCGAGGCCACCGGATCGGCGGACTGGCCGATCCGCTTCTCCGACAGCGCGGGCGCCCCCGGCAGCCGCCGGATCAGGCCGCCCTCCTGGTCGACCATCAGCAGCAGCGGCACATGGACCGGGCTTTGCGCCTGGGCTCGTCGTAACTGGGCGATCACCGAGCTGATCTGGGCGGTGCTGGCGATGTTCTCCCCGAAGAAGATCACTCCGGCGGCCTCACCGGCGCGGATGATCCGCAACAGGCTCGCCGGCGGTGTCAACCCGGGGTAGGAGTAGATGATCCGCTGCCCGGCCAGTTGCCACCTGGTCAGGCCGGCCGACCTGGTCGGCGCCGGTGCGGGTGACGTGCCCGGGGCCTCCGTGGGCGGCGGCGCGGTCGGTGTCGACGGCGACGCGACCCGTTCGCCGCCCGATCCACTGGGCGCGGACCAGATTGAGCGTGCCGTATCAGGGGCGGACGGCCTGCGTGTGGGGGCGTGCGAGGACTGGCAGGCGACCATGGCAAGGCCGAGCGTCGCGGCCGCCAGCACGGTGCGAACCTTCGCCGCTGGGTGCATGGTCACCTCCGCGTAGCCCGCACCGATCCCGGTGCGCCTGACGGGCCCCGACGATCAGTCGACGGTGACCGGCCGTGGTGTTCCGAACTCATCCGCCGGCGACGATGAACGGTGCATCCACACCGGCGGCGATCGCCGGCGCCGCGCCTGCCGGTATGGGTGCCTCCCCGTGGCACCGGACCCGGTGCGGCGGCTCTATCAGCAGTATGTGCGGCAGATTCGTCGGTGACCAGTACTCCAGCCGTAGATCGTGATCATGGATGCCGAGGCCGCTCGTCGGTACCCTGCCCGCGTGGCGGAGACCTGGGACGAAGAGCAGCTGGTCGCGGACGGCTTCGAGCGTGTGTACGCCGAGTTGGAGTGGTACGACGGACCTCGCGCTGGCCTCGCCGACGTCAACGGCAAGCCCCACTACTTCCAGGGCCTCGACTACGACCACGCCGATGAAGCCGACGAGTACCGCGTCTGGCCCGCGAGCGCGGCTGCGCTGGAACTGGAGCGCGAGCAGTGGGCGATCTTCGCCAGGTGGAACGAGCGCTATGAGGCGGGGACGGTGGGGCCGGAGAGCCATCCTGGCCAGGGCGGGATCGACGCCCGTTACGACGAACTGGACCTGCTGCTGGCGCCGTACCGTCAGGTGCCGGACGACGCGCGCCTGCTTGGGGGCGAGCTGCGGTTCGATGCCGGCGCCCACTACCGGGTCGAAGGGCTCGGCTACTGGTTCCGGTGGCGTCCGAGCAGGTGAGGCCCCAGTTGATCATTAGGTGTCGTGTGGACACTAATGATCACGCGGCGATCGTGTCGGTGTGCCCGCGGAGCCGGTAGCCGGGCGCCCCGAAGTCGAAGGCTATGTGCTGGCTCGACGATGATAAGGGCGACCGATTCAGGGACAGACGCCGAAAACTTACCGCAGCAGCACGTCCACCTCTCGACCGTACGCAACCGGCGTGGGCTCGGTGGCGCAGACCGAAGCCGGGAAGGTCCTGTCGGGTCTTCCCGGCTCCGGCGCGGCGCTGTTCGCCGTCAGCCGACCGGTACGGCTGGCTTCCGGTTCGGACCGAGGTGCTGGGCGTACGCGCCGGTGGTGAAGAACGCCGGCAGGTCCTCGCCGAAGGCGGTGTCCTCGACGATTCGCGCGGCCCGCTCGGCCCGGTCCCGGCCGGCGCCCTCCCGGCCCGCGACCAGGGCTTCCAGCTCCTCGGCGAGGACGGATCGGACCAGGTCGTCGGTGACGCACCCGCCGCCGGCCAGGGGAGTGCCGTGGTGCAGCCACTGCCAGACCTGGCAGCGGGCGATCTCCGCGGTGGCCGCGTCCTCCATCAGGTTCCACAGTGCCACCGCGCCGACACCGCCGAGCCAGGCGTCGATGTAGCGCAGTGCCACCGCGATGTTGGACCGCAGCCCCGCGGCGGTGACCTGGCCCGGCGTCTTGTCGACGGCGAGCAGGTCGCCGGCGGTGGCGCTGACGTCCTCACGAAGCCGGTCGAGCTGGTTCGGGCGATCGCCCAACACCGCGTCGAACTCCTCCCGGCACGTCTCGACCAGGCCCGGGTGGGCGACCCACGAGCCGTCGAAACCGTCGCCGGCCTCCCGCCGCTTGTCCGCTCGCACCCGGCCGAGGGCCACCTCGTTGACCTCGGGGTCCCGGCTGGGGATGAACGCGGCCATCCCGCCGATCGCGTGCGCGCCGCGCCGGTGACAGGTCCGCACCAGCAGCTCGGTGTAGGCGCGCATGAACGGCACCGTCATGGTGACCTCGGACCGATCCGGCAGGACGAAGTCCGACCACTGCCCGAGGTTCTTGATCACGCTGAAGATGTAGTCCCACCGCCCGGCGTTCAGTCCCGCCGAGTGCTCGCGCAACTCGTACAGGATCTCCTCCATCTCGAAGGCGGCGGTGATCGTCTCGATCAGCGTGGTGGCCCGGATGGTGCCCTGCGGCAGGCCCAGGTACCGCTGGGCGAAGACGAAGATCTCGTTCCACAGCCGCGCCTCGCGGTGGCTCTCCAGCTTCGGCAGGTAGAAGTACGGCCCGGCGCCGGCGTCGAGCTGCCGCCGAGCGCAGTGGTAAAGGTAGAGCCCGAAGTCGACCAGACTGGCTGAGATCGGCCGGCCGTCCACCGCGATGCCCTTCTCCACGAGGTGCCAACCGCGCGGGCGGACCACGATCGTGGCCAGCTCGTCGCCGAGGGCGTACCGCTTGCCGCGCGGGTCGGTGAAGTCGATCCGCCGATCCAGGGCGTCGATCAGGTTGAGCTGGCCGCTGATGACGTTGTGCCAGGTCGGGGCGGTGGCGTCCTCGAAGTCGGCGAGCCAGACCTTCGCCCCGGAGTTGAGGGCGTTGACGGTCATCTTGCGGTCGGTCGGGCCGGTGATCTCGACTCGCCGGTCGAGCAGGCCGGGTGCCGGCGGGGCCACCCGCCAGGTGGGATCGGCGCGGATTTCGGCGGTCTCCGGAAGGAAGTCGGGCAGCTGGCCGGTGGCGTACCGGTCGCGGCGGGCCCGGCGGGTGTCCAGCAGGGCCACCCGGCGGGCGGCGAACTCGCTGTCCAGCGCGACCAGGAAGTCCAGCGCCTCGGCAGTGAGGACCTCGTCGAACCGGTCGACCATCGGGCCGATGAGCTCGTACCTCATGCGAACTGCTCCTCCTCGGTGGAGCCGCGCAGGGCGGTGGTCTCGGCGGCCGGGTTGAGCACCGTGCTGATCAGGTCGAAGTAGCCGGTACCCACCTCGCGCTGGTGCTTGACCGCGGTGTAGCCGCCCGCCTCGGCGGCGAACTCCCGCTCTTGCAGCGCCACGTAGGCCGACATGCCGTCGATGGCGTAGCCGCGCGCCAGGTCGAACATCGAGTAGTTGAGCGCGTGGAAGCCGGCCAGCGTGATGAACTGGAACTTGTAGCCCATGTGGCCGAGCTCCCGCTGGAACTTGGCGATGGTCGCGTCATCGAGGTGCTTGCGCCAGTTGAACGACGGCGAGCAGTTGTAGGCGAGCAGCTGCTCCGGGTACTGGTCCTTGATCGCCTCGGCGAACCGGCGGGCGACCTCCAGGTCCGGGGTGCTGGTCTCCATCCACAGCAGGTCGGCGTGCGGGGCGTAGGCCAGGCCACGGGCGATGCACGGCTCGACCCCGTTACGCACCCGGTAGAAGCCCTCGGCGGTCCGCTCGCCGGTGACGAACGGCCGGTCCCGCTCGTCCACGTCGGTGGTGAGCAGCGTGGCGGCCTGCGCGTCGGTGCGGGCGATGACCACCGACGGCACGCCGGCGACGTCGGCGGCGAGCCGCGCCGCCTCGAGGGTACGGATGTGCTGGCCGGTGGGGACGAGCACCTTCCCGCCGAGGTGGCCGCACTTCTTCTCGGCGGCGAGCTGGTCCTCCCAGTGCACCCCGGCCGCACCGGCCGCGATCATCGCGGTCATCAGCTCGTAGGCGTTGAGCGGGCCACCGAAACCGGCCTCGGCGTCCGCGACGATCGGCGCCAGCCAGTCGGTTCCCTGGGTGCCTCCCTCGGCCGTGGTGATCTGGGCCGCGCGCAGCAGGGCGTTGTTGATCCGGCGCACCACCGCGGGCACCGAGTTGGCGGGGTAGAGGCTCTGGTCGGGGTAGGTGTGCCCGGCGAGGTTGGCGTCCGCGGCCACCTGCCAACCGGAGAGGTAGATCGCCTTGAGGCCGGCCCGAACCATCTGCACGGCCTGGTTGCCGGTGAGCGCGCCCAAAGCGTGGATGTAATCCTCGCTGTGCAGCAGCTGCCACAGCCGGTCCGCCCCGTGCCGGGCCAGGGTGTGTTCCTCCTGGATCGCCCCACGCAGCCGCACCACGTCCTCCGCGCGGTAGCTGCGCCGCACCCCCTGCCACCGCGGACTGGTTTCCCACTCGGTACGCAACTGCTCAACGGCGTTCTGCATCATGTCGTCCCCTCGGGTGTTGATGACGCCGGCATTTCGGCCTATCCGTGGCGGCGCCCCTCGGATGCCGGTCCGGCGTGTCGCCAACGGTCACACGGTGTCCACGGCGGGGTCGAGAGGCGGAAAGTGCCAAGATCTGGGAATTTCTCGCATCATTTTGCGAAGTTGTGAACGGGTATGTTTGCAGCCTGCAAATGGTGTTGGGCCGCCAGCCAGCAGCTGGGGAGGTGAGGACGATCGCCAAGACCTTCGCGGGCGCTCGACTGCGCCGGATGCGCGAGGACCGCGCTCTCAGCCAGTCACACCTGGCCCGCCTACTGAACATCTCGCCCAGCTATCTCAACCAGATCGAACACGATGCGCGACCGCTGACCGTTCCCGTGCTCATGCGCATCACCGAGGTGTTCGGCGTCGATCCCACCGTCTTCGCCCCGCGGGACACGCCGAGGCTGGTCGCCGGGTTACGCGAGGCGCTCCCCGGGCGGGTGGCCGTCACCGGCCTCACCGAACTCGCCACCCGGCTGCCCGAGGTCGCGGAGGCGGTCATCGACCTGCACCGCCGCTACCGGCAGGCGGACGAGCAACTCGCCGAGCTGCTCGGCGATCGCGAGACGATCGGCCGTAGCCCCCACGACCAGGTGACCGAGTTCTTCTACCGCCGTCAGAACTACCTGCCGGACCTGGACGAGGCCGCGGAGCGGCTGGCCGCGAGCATCGGACTGCGCCGTGGCGAGGTCCGAGCCGCACTGCAGGACCGGCTCGCCCAGCGGCACGGCGTCCAGGTCCGCCGCGACGACGGCGTATCGCTCGGCGACGAACTGCACCGCTACCGCCCGCAGACCCGCACCCTGCACCTTTCGACATCGCTACGGGCCGGACAGGAGGCCATGCGGATGGCGGCGCAGATCGCGCTGCTGGAGTTCGCCGACGTCATCGACGAGATCGTGGAGGAGGAGCGGTTCGACGACATCCAGACTCAGATCCTCACCCGGGTCGGTCTGGCGAACTACTTCGCCGCCGCGCTGATCCTGCCCTACGAGCAGTTCCTTGCTGCGGCTGAGCAGCGCCGGTACGACATCGACCTGCTCACCCAGCACTTCGCGATGGGGTGGGAGACGGTGTGCCACCGGCTCAGCACGCTGCAACGCCCCCGCGCGCGTGGCGTGCCGTTCTCCTTCGTCCGGGTCGACCGGGCCGGCAACATGTCCAAACGGCAGTCCGCCACCGGCTTCCCGTTCTCCCACACCGGGGGCACCTGCCCACTGTGGAACGTCTACGAGGCGTTCAGCTCACCAGGCCGGGTGGTCGTCCAGGTCGCCGCGATGCCCGACGGGCAACGCTACCTGTGGATCGCTCGCACCATCACCCGCCACCACGGCGGCTACAACCAGCCCGGCAAGGTCTACGCGATCGGCCTGGGCTGCGAGACCCGCCACGCGAACCGGCTGGTCTACTCCGCCGGCATGGACCTGCACGCGGCCGACGCTGCCACCCCGATCGGCCCCGGCTGCAAGACCTGCGAACGGATGACCTGCCCGCAGCGGGCCGCCGCACCGATCAGCCAGCGACTCGACCTGGACGAGAACCGGAGCACCTTCATCCCGTACCCCTTGAAGCACTGAGTCGGGCCCGCCACCGGGCGGGCCGGAGGTACGTGCCGCCCGGCGCCGGGTCGGTCAGCTCGGCCGTGGACGCTGGCCTGCCCCGACGGCGGCGACCGTCAGGAGGTGACCGGCGTCGTCGTGCCGGTGGGGCTTGCTGATGGCGACGCCGGGTCGGTGGACGCGGAGTCGCTGGGCGCAGGGCTGCTCGGCCCCGGCGTGCCGCCCGACGGGGTCGGCCCAGGTGTGGTCGGGGCCGGGGTGGGGCTGCCGGACGGGCTGGGAGTGGCGGTGGTCGGCGGCAACGAGGGGGCGCCGGTCGATCCGGGCGTCGGACGCACCGTCGGCTTCGTGGTCGGTGGCCTGGTGGCCGGGCTCGTGGCCGTCGGCTTCGGGGTGCCGGTCGCCGTGCGCGGAGTCGTCGTGTCGGCGGTCGGCTGGCGCAGCGACTCGGTCCGGGCCACCGGAACGGCCGATGGGGCGACGTCGGCGGGAGACGGACCGGGGACGACGTCCGCACTGGGCGTCGCCGTGAGGTCCGGCGCGCCGGCGGCCCACGCCGGCAGGGTGCCGCCGGAGCCGGCGTCGGCGTGTCCGATCAGCGTGAAGCCGAGACCCGCGCCGCCGACCAGCAGGGCGGCGAGGGCTCCGATCGCGACGGGCAGCGCGGCCGAACGGGGTGGGCGGGGACGCCGGTGGGCGGGCAACGAACGCTCCTGACCTGCTGGGATGACTGAGCTGGCGCGACGACGCCGACCCTCGACCCTGCCGCCCGCCACGCGCGACCGCCAATGGCCGGACGGCGCAGGTGACCGGGATCACCACCAATCAGGCGTGCGGCGGCTGAAGCAGCCACCAGACCGACATGTCGGACCAGCGCCCCGATGCGGCGGAGGTCAACGCCCTGGTTGACCGGCTCGCCGAGCAGGAGGTGCTGACCGGCATGGAGAAGCGCGGCCCTGCCTGCCGGTCTGCGCGGTGTTCGCCCCGTCGAACGTGTCGATCGTCACAGCGGTGAGTGTGCCGGCGCTCAGTCCTCTTGTTGGTCGGGCGCCAAGGGAGGCTGACGCGGTGTTCTCGGCGCGTGGCCGGCAAGGCACGGGTCAGTGACGGCGTCCCGTCCGATGCGCACGGCCAGCGGCGGAAAAGTGCACGGCCTGCTCTCGACTCTGTCGGCTCGGGGCCTGCGGTATCGCCTCCGGAGGCCCCGACCCGACGGCTCACTCGTTGTGGAGCACCTCGGCGATCCTGAGCCGGGCCGCGCCGCGGGCCGGGACCAGTGCACCGAGAAGCGCGATCACGACGCCGGCGAGGGCCATGAGCGCGAGTGTCGGCGCCTGCCACACCTCCAGCACCGAGTGTGGGATGGCGACCTGGGCCGCGTCAGCGGCGGTCGGCACGATGTACCGGTGCGCGATGATCCCCACGGGGATACCTAGCGCACCGCCGGTTATACCGACGACGGCCATCGACGTCATCACCATCGTGACGACCTGGCGTGGCGTCATCCCGATCGACTTGAGCGTGCCGAGGTCGCGGCGGCGTTCCCGGACGTTGAGCACAACGGTGTTGAAGACACCGAGGGCCGCGACGGTGGACAGCAGTAGCGAGAGCACCGACGAGAAGCCGATCACGGTCACCGCGAAGTCGCTGAGCTGGGAGGTGTCCCACGCGTCGATGGCCGGGTCGGCCGCTTTGACCGCGGTGACGTAGGCCGCGACGTTGCCAGCGGGCTTGAGCTGGACCTGGTAGTACACCTCATCTGGTTTGACGACGCGGTCCGGCGCGAGGTCGGTGAGGACGCGCCAGTCCACGAACATGCCGGGCGATCCGGGTGCGCCGTCCATCGTCTCGCCGGCCACGGTCAGCACCGTCCGCCGTCCGCCGAGCTCCAGGGTGAGCTTGTCCCCGACGTTCAGTCCGCGCTCACGCATGAGTTCCGACGGCGCGACGGTCTCGTCCGCCCGTGTCATCCACCGTCCGGCGGTGAGCTCGTCCTGGTAGCCCATCGACGAGAAGTCACCGCGGACGAAGTTGACGGTCAGCGGCTGGGTCTGCCCGATGGTGGGGACCGGCAGCTTGAAGATGGCAGTCACCCGGGCGACGTCCGGCAGCCCGCGCAGCAGCTGCTCGACCTGCGCGTCGGTCAGAGTGGTGGTGGCCGTCGGCGCCGACGGCGGAGCCTGACCTTCGGCGGCGATCCGCGTCCGGCCGTCGGACGGCCGGACCCCGATCTGCCCCGAGGCTCGGTCTTCGATCGTGGAGATCCGGGTCAGCGTGTCGGCCAACCCGGTCGCGAACGTAACGGTGGTCACGCCGAGCAGGACGGCCACGACGGTGAAGACGGTCCGACCCGGTCGCGCGAACGGCAGGCCCAGCCCGAGGGTGACCGGACGCGACAGCCGGACCCCGGCGAGCCAGCGCTGGATCCGCGTCCCATGCCCGGCCCGTGGGGAACTGCCGGCGCTGACCGCCTCGGCGGCCGAGAGTCGGTGCGCCCGGAAGGCGGGCACGAACGCCGCCAGGGCGACGAGTGCCGGCACGCCGACCAGCCCGGCGACCCAGATCCAGACGCCGACGTTGATGCCGACGTCGAGCCCGAGGCCCTCGAACCCGTCGCTCAGCAGCGGCTGGGCGGCCAGGGTGCCGGCGACGGTGCCAAGGACACAGCCGATGAGGGCGGGAACCGAGACCATGACGAGGTAGACGGCGACAACCTGGCGCGGTGTGAACCCGAGCGCCTTGAGGATCCCGATGTGCCGGAAGCTGGAGACGACCGCGCCGCTGACCACGTTACCCACGATGACGACCGCGACGATCAGTCCGAGCATGCCGAACGTGGCGAGGAACGGCACGTACACGCCGATGTCCGAGCCGACCTTCTCCTTGACGACGAGGTACGGCTGCGCGGCGATCAGCGCGCCCGCTGGCAGGCTGGCCGTGACGGCGGCCAGGTCGGCGTGGATCGCGGGCTTCGTCGACACGTCACCGGTGAACCGGTAGAGCATCTGAACCGACGTGGGGTGCAGCGCGGTCATCTGTTCCGGTGACACCCAGGCGTCGGCGGTCTGGCTGAGACTGTGGGCCCGGCCGACAACGGTGTACCGCTTGCCGCCGAGGGTCACCTCTCCGCTGTCCGACGGGAATCCGCTCGAGTCGACGCCGGGTTCGGGCTGGTTGAGGACGACCTCGCCGGGGGCCGTCGGCCAACGCCCCTGCCAGAGGTTGAGGCGGTCCACCGGCCCGCCCGGGTCGGCGCGGCCCACGACGGTCAGCGGGCCCCGTGGGCCCGGCCCGCCGCCGTCGGTGAGGTCGAGTGTGATCTGCCCGAATGGTCCCGCCGCGGCTGCCACGCCGGTTCGCTGGCCGGTGAGCTGCGCATCGGTGACCTTGGCCGGGTCGTACACGGCGATCGCGTGTGGGCCCTGCTGCCTGGCGAAGGCGCGGTCGAACGGCGCCGAGGACGCCTCGAGTAGCGCCAGCGCCACGACGATCGTCGTGGTGGAGAGCAGGACGACCAAGCCGATCACGAACGTCTGCACCCGGCGTCGCCGGACCGCGGACCGCGACGCCCGCCACACGGCACTCATGCGCGTTCCAGACTGCGTTCGCGGGTGATCCGGCCGTCGGCCAGTTCGACAACGCGGCTCGCGCACCGCGTCGCGAGTCGCTCGTCGTGAGTGACGATGAGCAGCGTCTGCCCGATCTGGTTGAGGTCCAGCAGCAGATCCATCACCTGCTCGCCGGAGCGGCTGTCCAGGGCGCCGGTCGGCTCGTCGGCCAGCAGCAGCTCCGGACGGTTCATAAGGGCCCGGGCCACCGCGACGCGCTGGCGCTCGCCGCCGCTCAGGGTCGCCGGATACGCGTTGCGCCGGTCGGCGATGCCGAGCTCGTCGAGCAGTTCCATGGCCCGCTTGCGTGCCGGGCCGGCCTTGGTACCGGTCAGCTGGGCGGCGAGAGTCACGTTGTCTATCGCCGGTAGGTCGTCAAGCAGGTTGAAGAACTGGAAGATCATGCCGATCCGGTGCCGCCGGAACAGCGCCAGCTTCGTTTCGTTCAGGCGGCTCAGCTCCGCGTCGTGGACGCGCACCGACCCTGATGTCGGCCGATCCAACCCGGCGATCATGTTCAGCATCGTGGACTTGCCGCAGCCTGACGGTCCCATCACCGCCACCGCCTCGCCGGTACGGATCTCGAGTGACACGCCGTCCAAGGCGGTCGTGTCGCCGTACTCTTTGCGGACGTTGTCCAGCCGCACAACGCAGGTGTCAGTGGTCACGGCAGCACGCTATGGCCGCGGGTAACGCCGGTCGTCGGTCCCCGGATGTAACCCGTCGGAGCTGTCATCCCAGGGATGTACCGGCTGAATACCGGGGATGATGTGGCACCGGTCCGGGTCTGCGAAACTTCCTGGGTGAGATCGGGGGCGGTGTGGCTGGTCGGCGCGCTCGTCGCCGCCTGCGCGACCGCGGCATGGCTCGGTGTCACACTCGTCCGCGCGCGACGCCGGCACCGCCGGGCACTGGAGGAGCGAGGCTGGCTCCTCGAGCGGGAGCGGGAGAGTGTGGCCCGGACCGCCGTCGACGCCGAACGTGCCCGCATCGCCCGGGAACTGCACGACATCGTCAGCCACAACGTGAGCCTCATGATCGTGCAGGCCGGTGCCGCACGCGAGGTACTCGCGGCCATGCCCGACGAGGCCGCGGCAGCGCTGTCGGCAGTGGAAGGCGCCGGACGGACCACGATGACCGAACTGCGGCACCTGCTCGGCCTGCTGGCGCCCGCGGCGGACGGCGACGATGGCACGGACGGAGCCGACCTGGCGCCGCAGCCCAGTCTCAGCAGGCTCAGTCCGTTGATCGACCGAATTGCGTTCGCCGGTCTGCCGGTGGAGGTGCGCATCTCCGGTGAGCCGCGGCCGCTGCCGTCCGGGATCGACGTTACCGCGTACCGAATCGTGCAGGAGGCGCTGACGAATGCGCTGAAGCACGGCGTCGGAGGCAAGGCGGAGGTGACGATCCGCTACGCCGGGCACTCGCTGCGGGTGGAGGTGCTCACCACGGGTCCCAGCGTGCTGACGGGCGACCGGCCTGCACCGCGCGGCGGAGACGGCGCCGGGCGGGGACTGCTGGGGCTGCGACAGCGCGTTGCGGTCTACGGTGGCGATCTCGACGCCCGCCGGCGGCTTGGCGGCGGGTTCCGGGTCCGTGCCCGCATCCCGGTGGAGCACGCGTGAAGGCGCAGCCCGACCCTTCCAGCTCGCCCGGGTCCACGCCGCCGGCATCCCCCCGCGTGCTCATCGCCGACGACCAGGAGCTGATCCGTACCGGCTTCCGGCTGATCCTGGTCGCCCGCGGTATCGACGTGGTCGGCGAGGCCGCCGACGGCGTCGAGGCGGTGGCGGCCGAGCGGCGGCTGCGTCCCGACGTCGTGCTCATGGACATCCGCATGCCGATGATGGACGGGCTCGAGGCAACCCGACGCATCCTGGACCACAGCCCCCGTTGCCGGGTGCTCATGCTCACCACGTTCGACCTCGACCGGTACGTCTACGCTGCTTTGGCGCTCGGCGCGAGCGGATTCCTTCTCAAGGACGTCACCGCGGACCACCTCGCCGCCGCGGTGCGCCTCGTCGACACCGGCGACGCCCTTCTCGCGCCCTCGATCACCCGGCGGCTCGTCCAGCGCTTCGCCAGCGCGGACCAATCGGCCGGCGACGGACCGACGCGCGCCATCCACCGGGATCTCGCCGCGCTGACGCCCCGCGAACTGGAAGTGCTGACGCTCGTCGGCCGCGGTCTCTCCAACACCGAACTGGCCCGGGCGCTGACCCTGAGCGAGGCGACGGTGAAGACCCACGTGGCGCGGATCTTCGCCAAGCTCGCCCTCCGCGACCGTGCGCAGGCGGTCGTCCTGGCCTACGAGACCGGCCTCGTCACGCCTGGCGACACCTGAGCGCCACGTGTGTGGACGATATGATCGATGGCCCGAAAGGTTGCCGTCGGCGGGCCTGTCGGCCTGGAACAGCCCCAGCCACTGGTCGCCCGACCGGCGCGCGTTCTTCGCCGGCCGGGGCTGCTCGGCTCCCACAGGATCCCAGCTACATCCCTCGGATAAGTCGTCCAGCGGGTGTCCGGTACCCGGCATCTGCGGACCTCTGGGACCGCCGGGATGACGTGCTACGACCTGCCTCGGATAAAGGGTCACCGACTCGCGGGTCAGGTCGACCGCGTCGGCCTTCCATCGAGCGTTCCGCCACGCGTTTGCCTAGCGAGTACGCTTCATCCAGCGGTGGCCGGATTCGGCCCCACAGTCGTTCGGTGGAAGTGGATGTCGGACCGGTCCGATCCGCTGACGGTCAGGTCGTCGTAGGCGATCATCCGGCCGTCCTTGTCGAAGTACAGCACGCTCATGCCGAAGGCGGACTGCGGGTTGCGTACGTCGGCGACGCCCTTTCCGCCGGTGGCCCCCTGGACCATGAGCAACGTGTCGTCGTCGACCGGCATGACTCGGCGTACGCGCTCGTGTCCAGCCAGAATTACCGGACCGCTGTGGCCCAGTGCCGCGCCGACATCCGGTTCGTGCGTCAGAATGAGGTCTACCGGGTGCGGGTTGGCCAGATTGTAGTCGTCCACGGTCTTGGACAGTTCGCCGGCGGCGCGGGTGGTTTCGGCGCGGATAGCGGGCGCTCCGGTGGACGCGGCCGGGCTGCCGATGCCGGCGATCACGAGGCCCTTGACGGTCTCCACGCTGTTGCGGAGGATCACCGCCTGCTTGACCTGAGCGACGGCGTTCAAGGTGCCCTGGGAGTCCTGGTCCCCGGCCACGAAGACGTAGGGCACGCCGGGCGACCCGATCCGGTTGACCAGTATGCCGTTCTCGATGAACGTTCCCCAGCGGGTGAGGTCGCCGGTGTCGACGATGAGGTCGACTTTGAACAGCTGAGTTATCGCGGTCACCACTTGCCACGTGGCGGGATTGCTCTGAATGTCGCTGACATGCAGGACGCGGGTGACGGCGTTGGACGGCGCCGTCTCGGGCACCGTATGCAGCGTCTCGTAGACCGCGTTCAGCGTGTCGACGATCTGCTGCGCTTGTTTGCGAACGGACTGTAGATCCTCTGATATCCGGCGCCCGTCCCCGATCACCGCCGGCAGGTTCGACATGAGCCCCTCGTATCGCGGCTCCAGAATGCTCTTGGGCCGGAAGGTGGCTGCGGTGAGGCCCGCGATGACGATAACCAAGACGACGGCGGTCGCAGCAGTCTGCAGAACTCGGCGGCGACGACGGAACACGACCGCCGCGAGAACGACCGCCCCGAGGAACATCGCCACGATCGCGCGGATGACGAGCGCGGTGAACGCCGATCGCGTCTCGCCCCCGATCGCGTTGCCCATGCGTACGGCCGCATCGGGATTGACCGCCAACTGCTCGGTCCGGGCGGAGTCCAGGTTGTCGAGAGTCGCTCGAATGACCAGCGGGCTGTCGTGACTGTCGACGATGACCTTTCCAATCGGTGGCACGACGATCTCGCTGTGGCCGTCGAAGCCCAGCCGCGCCGACATCGTCACCTCGCCAGGGCCGATAGGTTCGGTGACGCTTCCGCCGAGCTGGAGTCCAGCGACGACACCGAATACGGCGACAACGAGAACTCCCACTGCCGTACGTCGCCGGGACGGGCCTGGCCGGACGGCCGCCGCCAGACGGCGTACCCGTGCGGCGGTGGCGTTGGCGAGCCGGCGGGTCAGGAGGACGAGCCGGACGATGCCGGCCCCTATCGCATGCACCAAGGGGGAGGCCACGCGAGCATTGTTGCGGAAGCTGGACCGCCGGTACACTGCCCGCATCGATCCGCCAGACCGCACCGGGGAGTGAGCCCGCCGCGATGACTCGGCTCACCCGCCGCCGGCGCATAGCGATGGTGCGGGGTACGCGGACCGTCGACCGGTCGGCGGTGTCGACCGTGGGATCGGCGGCATCCCTGCTGGCCGCGCTGATTCTGGGAATCATCTCCTGGCAGCTGTATCGCGGCGGGACCACGCCGGTTTACCAGGCTCCCGCATCGGCCGCGGATCTGGGGGCCGTACAAATGGTCTCGTCGGTCCTGCCAGCGGCTAGCGAAGTCGCCGTCCAGTTCGGACCCGCTGATTCGGACGGAACGCGGTTCAGCATCCAGGCGCGGCTGACGCTGAACCGGCCCCAGACCGAGCCGCCGACGGTGGCGTTCGAGTTCACCGGAGTGCGGCGGATCGCTTTGGCGGCACCGGTCCGCACCGATGGCGAGGATTGGCACCAAGGCCAGTGGTTCGACGAGCGGGACATCGCGGGTCCGTCCGGCGAGCGGATCCAGGTCGTCACGATCGCCGCTGCGCCGCCGGGACCGGTCCCGGCCATGACACCCGTCAGCGGCCCGCCGGTTCCCTGGTACACCTTCGACCGCCAGGTTCTCGTGGTCCGCATCTCGGGCTGGTACGCCGGTCCCGGTTTCACTGACATCGACCGGAGCCGGATCAGTCACGCGTTTCCGGCCGTGCTGCCGGTGGCCTTACGCGCTCTGTCGGCGGACGGCCGGCTGGAGCGTACTCAGAACGACGATCGCGAGCGGATCGTGGCCACCACCGAGAGCCTCGCCCTGTATCAAGCCGGCCCTTACGAGTCGGTCTCCCTGACGGCACAACTGCCGCCCGACAGCCGGATCGATTATGTCTTCCCGCCGACCGCCGATCCCGAGGCGCTGACGTGGCGTACGGAGGGCTCGACCGATACGCTGGCCGTCCGCGTGAGCTTGGTCAGCAAACGCGGCGAGCAGCTCGGCCAGTCGAACGTCTTCCTGGCCGGCCTCGGCCTTGGCGCTGCGATCACCTTGCTGCTCATGGGATTCCAGTTCCTGCCGTGGGCGCGCTTCGCGAGCGCGTTGGGCGACATTGCGGTCGTCGTGCGTCAGCAGCTGGACGCGTCGGCTGTCCAGCCCGAGCCGGCGGTTCGGCGGTGGGGCCCGACCCGTGCACGATCGCTGTGGATCGTGGCGGTACCGTCCGCCGCGCTGACCCTGACTCTTCTGCAGGGCGCCTCGGCGGTCCCCGATCTGCCGTGGTTTCTCTTGCCCATCGCGGGCGGGATCGAGGCCTATCTGGCCGCCGCCGTGCGAGACCGGATGGCCGGGCCTACGTCGGCCTGGCCCACACCTTCCACGATGGCGCGGCTGGTCCTGCTGGCCAAGGCTTCGGCCTATCTGGCCGGGATATTCCTCGGCATCTACGGCGGCTCGGTGCTCTGGCTGGCCTTCGGACCGGCCTCGCTCACCCAGCCGCCAACCGCCGCTGCCGTCGTCGTAGCGGGTGGCCTGGCCTCGTCGGTGGTCCTGGTGATCGCTGCCCTTCAGCTGGAGCGCACATTCCGCATTCCCTCACCGGTACGCCCACCGCACGGCCCCGGCGTCTGAACTTCGTTCCCGGCGATGCCGGCGACGGCATTCGCCGTGCCTGCCGACATCACGCGGCGCGGCCAGCGCGGTACGCAGCCCCCGGCACACTAGATCAACGTGATGGCCGTCGACAGCGTCGGCCCCCGGCGACATACCCGGTTGCCTGCATGATCATCGGTTCCACGCAGATCTCGGCGCGGCTGCTGCAGAAGGTGCCGCCCCGGGCGCTGATCATGCCCGGTCTGACGCTGGCCGCCGGCGGCTTGGCCTTCCTGGCCCCCATGGACGTCGACGGCACCTACCTCAGCCACGTCCTGCCCGGCATCTGCATGATGGGCCTCGGCATCGGCGTCACCTTGATGGCGGCCATCTCCACGGCGACCAGCCGCGTCGCCCCGCACGAGCAGGGGGCGGCCTCGGCGACTCTCAACACCAGCAGCAGGTGGGCGGGTCGGCCGGCACCGCGCTGCTCCGTTGCCCAACCCGCGAGAGCAGCACGGACGCGGGATCGCCAGCCGACTGACCAGGGTGTTCTTCGCGGCCGCGGGGCGGCTGTTGGAGCAGAAGCCGATTAGGGCAACGGAGTCCATCGCTGATCATGACGGCGGGCGCGGTGCCGCGAATTCGGGAGCCGGTGGGGGATCCTCGCCGCTGATCTGCTTGATGATCTGTGCAGCGACGTCGCGCAGCTTGCGGTTACGGTGCTGGGACGCCTGGCGGAGCAGGGCGAACGCCTCCTGGGCGGTGCACCGCTGTTGGCCCATCAGCACCCCGAGGGCCTGATCGATGATGCTGCGGGAGGCCATCGCGTCGGTGAGCTGCTGGTGCAGCAGCGACTGGTCGGCCTGGCGCAGGATGACGGTCAGCGCCGCCGTCGCCTGGTCGGTGAACGCCAGGGCGTGCCGGCGTGCCGTTTCGGTGAAGGCGGCGGGCTGGGTGGCGTAGAGGTTCAACGCCCCGACTGTCTCGCCATCGACCGTCATCGGCAGCGACAGCGAGCTGACGATGCCCAACCGGAGTGCGTGTTCCCGATACCTCGGCCAGCGTCGGTCCTCGCGCAGATCGACGACCTCGACGACCCGTTCCCGGCGCAGGGCCTCGAGGCACGGTCCCTCGTCGGCCCCGTACTGGATCTCGTCGGCCCTGGCGGCGAGGTCGTCGCTGCTGGCGACGGTGAACTCACCGCCGTCCCGGCGCATGGTCAGCCCGCAGGCCACGGCGGGGGAGATGACCTCCGCCGCGACCTTGACGACGTGGTCGAGGAACACGTCGACGTGGAGCGAATCGGCGAGCAGGGCCAGCAACTGGCTGTACGCCGAGGCCAGAGGGAAATCAGCAGCGGGGGACACCACCGTTACCTCCTGAACGGGGAATTCGCGACCGGTTGCCGGGGACGGGTAGGTGCGGATCCGGCGGGAGCCGGTTAGGGTCGGGGTGGGTTCGGACATGAGCCCAGGACCAGTGCCGCCCGCTGACGGCGGGCACCGGCGCAGACCCGGTCCCCTGATCTCCTCACCGAGGAGCGGTTCATGTCCGTGCATCACGCACCTTGCTTCCAGCCGCCGGACGCCACCACCCGAGAGCCACTCCTGTCCCTCGCGGTCGCCCTGGACGGCTCGGCGATCGTGGTGGAGGTCACCGGGCCGCTCGACATGGACACCGTGGGCCGGCTGGTGGATGTTGTCGACAGCCTGATGGCGAGCCAGCCGCCCCCCGTGCTGGTGCTCGACCTCAGCGGGGTCAGCTTCTTCTCTGCCGCCGGGGTCACGGCGCTGTTGACGGTCCGCCGACGGGTCGTCGCATCCGGGCGCACCATGGTGCTGCGCAGGCCGTCCCGGATTACGGTCGCCGTCCTCGACATGGTCGGCCTGGGCTGCGAGTTCACCACTGACTGACCTGCCTTCTCCCTCAGCTCCGTGAGCCGTCGCCGTTGTTGACGCGGTGGCATCTACCCCGCACCTGATCCGCGTCAAACCCGGTTGAACGACCGTCACGGGACCGGTTCGAGGACGGCGCCGTCGTGGCCGAGGATCTCCGCGACGCCGCTGTTCCACACCACCTGGATTTGCGGCGGACCTGCACGGACGGGCGTGCGGCAACAGGCGTGGTGGGCGGTCCGGTAGCCAGGCGGGACGTGACGAGCAGTCAGCTGCGGCGTACCAGGAACCTCCCTGTCTCCACTGCTGAAACACTGCCTGGCCGCGGACTAGCCACAACGCCGTTCAGTTAGGCCGGTGGCTGGCCTGTCAAGGTTCGTTGGTGACGACGTCGATGTTGGTGGTGGCCTTGTAGGTGCG
>NZ_JBVJJA010000053.1:0-40416 GCF_055586005.1 Micromonospora sp. NPDC051924 | reverse complement strand
CGTGTTGGCCCAGGGACGCTGGGACAACTCAAACGCCTGTGGAGCGCAGGTAAGACCGGCACTCGTGCCGGCACCGCGCGGGGAAGCAGGAATCCCCCCGGACGCCGCGTGCTCCACGCGCAGCGCGGAGGGAATCTCCGTCCTTTAGGGCGGAGAGATCGTCAATGGGCCGTGATCATTCAGGCGTCCCGCGCCTGCAGCAACACACCCCCGGCGAGCAGCGCCCCCGCCGCCCACGTCGCCAGCACCGCGACGCCCTTCCACGGGCTGATCGGCAGCGTGTCCAGGTGCAGGGTGGCCTGGATGGCCAGGCCAGCCGTCGGGGATCCCTGCTGGACATGGCGCTTCCAGTCGGGGTCGGACAGCGCCTGGGTGATGATCGGCACGAGGTACAGCAGTGCCAGCATCACGCCGATGGACACGCCGGTGTCGCGTACGACGGTGGCGATGCCGAGGGCGAGCAAGGCGACCAGGCAGAGGTAGAGCACGGATCCGGCGGCCGCGCGCAGGGTCGGCCCGTCCGCCACCGACAGCCGGGCGAACCCGTGCGCGGCCGTGTATCCGCTGCCTGGCAGTAGAAGCCGCCCGGTCAGGACCGACGAGCCGATCGCCAGCGTCGCCGTCACCAAGGTCACGGAGGTGACCACCACCGCCTTGGCTGTCAGCACCGTGAGACGGCGGGGCACCGCGGTCAGACTCGTCCGGATCATGCCGGTGCCGTACTCACCGCTGATCACCAGCACCGCGAGGATCGTGACCACGGCCTGGCCCAGCTGCACGCCGGTGAGGCTGATCTTCGCCGGGTCGCCGAGGCAGGCGGAGGAGCGGCAGTATATGGTCGCCGCCGCCGCAGCGCTGACGCCGGCGGTCAAAGCGACCGCGGCCAGCAGGAGCCATGGTGTACCCGGCGAGGTCCGCAGTTTGGTCCATTCTGCATGCAATGCCGCCCTCATGCGTCCCTCCGGCGCAGCAGCGTCGCGGCCACCCCGAGTGCCAGCGCGGTCCAACCGCACAGCACGGCCAGGCCGGCCCACGGCGGCAGCGGGAAGTAGCCGTTGACCGGCGTGTAGATGTTGATCACCTGCGGGTACTCCAGCGTGCTCTGCTGCAGCGAGAAGGCGGCGGCCGGAGTCACCCTCAGCAGCCACTGTCCTGCTCCGGCCGGCAGCACCGTCATGGCCAGCAGATACGGCAGGACGATACCGAGGACAGCGGTGGTGACGGCGGCCGCGCTGCGGCGCAGGATCACGCCGAGCGCGAGGGCCAGCACCGACGCCAGCGCGAGCAGCGCCGCCGTGCCGACGATCACCCGGGCCTGCGTGAACGCCGACACGGAGTGCATGTACACGCCGTTGGCCTCCAGAACGTGCTGTCCGAGCGTCACCACCACCGCCGCGGACACCAGGCCCGTGACAAAGGTGACAGCGCCGATCACCAACGCCTTCGCGGCCAGGATCCGGCCCCGCTTGGGGCTTGCCGTCATGGTGGTACGCATCAAGCCGCGCCCGTATTCGACGGTCACGAACATCGTGCCGATCACGACGACGACGATCAGCCCGGCGAACGTGCCGACGAGGGTCTGCGTGATGGTGGTGCCCAGACCGGCCGCGCCGGACACGGCCGGTGCGATATCGCCGGACCCGGTGACCGTGACGCGGCCGTCTTCCTGGGTGACCTGGCTCTGCGGGCCGTTGTCGTCACCGCCGATCGCCTCGCCCTTCCACCTTTCCGTCGATGCGCCCGCCGACCAGCCGCCCTGCCGTTCGATCCGGTCGAAGACGCCGGTCGCCTGGGTGGGACCGCCCATCGCCCCGGTGATGCCGAACGCCTCGCTCGTCGACTCCGCGTACTGCGGCGACGTGACGAACATGCCGGCTTCCACTGTGGAGGGCAGGTTGGGCAGCCGCACGGTCGCGACCTTGGTCCAGGTGGCGCCGTCGGCCGACGCCTCACCCGTGACATCGTCGCCGGCCCGAGTCAGCCGGAGCCATTGCGGCGACTGGGCCGAGGCGGCCGGTCCGGCGACGTCGTGCGTGTAGTCGTACTGCATGCGTACGCCGTTGGTGCCGGTGAGCATGACCGCCGCGTAGCTCGCGCCCTGAGCGGTCCCGGCCTTCACGATGAGCCCGGCCTTGGTCCACGGCACCAGACCCGGACGTCCTTGCGCGCCCGAGGCCTGGGCTTTCGCCGGGCCGTTGCCCGAGCCCTGGTCGTCGCCCGGTTCCTGCGGCAGCAGCCCGGTCAGCGAGCTGAGCCGTGCCGTGATGCTGCCGTCGCCGGTCAGCGTCTGATGGGCGAACGTGAAGCTGTCGGTCACCTCGGTGCCGTCCGGACTGGTCGGCAGCTTGCATGTGTTGTCGTGACAGGTGCCCTGCATGCCCGGCATCACGCCGAATCCGATGACTGCCGCGGCGGCGACGGCCACCCCGATGACCCAACCGCGTACGGTGCGGAACTTGGTCCATTCCGCGTGGAGCAGCTGCCCGAAACCCGCGCTCATCGGATCGCCTCCCCGGAGCCGGCGGCCCGGTACTCCACCGCGTCGCGGGTGAGCTCGACGTACGCCTCCTCCAGGCTCGCCCGATGCGCCGACACCTCGGAGAACGGCACCCCGTTCGCGGCGAGCACCCGGGTCACGTCCTGTGCGGCGAGGCCGACGACGGTGACCGTGTCGCCGTGGATGCCGGCGACGGTCGCGCCGGCCCGGGTCAGCACGGCACCCGCGCTTTCGGACGGCGTACGCACGGTGACCCGGCCGTCGGAGGCGGAGGCACGCAGTTCGGCGACGGTGCCGTCGGCGATGACGCGGCCTCGGCCGACCACAACGACGTGGTCGGCGGTGTCTTGCAGTTCGCTCATCAGATGGCTGGAGACGAGTACGGCACGTCCCTCGGTGGCCAGCCCTCGCAGAAAGCCACGCATCCAGATGATTCCCTCGGGGTCCATCCCGTTGAACGGCTCGTCCAGCATCAGCCCACGCGGATCGCCCAGGAGGGCCGCGGCGATTCCGAGCCGCTGGCGCATGCCGAGGGAGAACCCGCCGACCCGCCGTCGGGCGGCCGCGCTCAGCCCGACGCGTTCGAGCACCTCGTCGACCCGGCGCCAGCCCAGGCCCTGCGAGTGAGCCAGCCACAGCAGGTGGTTGCGGCCGGTCCGGCTCGGCTGCAGCGCCGAGGCGTCCAGCAGCGAGCCGATGCGGGTCAGCGGCCGGCGCAGGCTGCGGTAGGCCCGCCCGTCGATCAGCGCCGTGCCCTCGTCGGCCGCGTCCAGGCCGAGAATGACACGCATGGTGGTGGACTTGCCGGCGCCGTTGGGACCGATGAAACCGGTGACCTGCCCCGGCGTCACCGTGAGGGACATCCCGTCCAGGGCGGTCTTCGGGCCGAACCGCTTCCGCAGCCCGCTCACGACGATCATCTTGCGTCTCCCTTTCTCCACATCCGTTCGTTTGCGGGCTCAGGTCTACGCGCCGGCCGGTGCCAGCCCGGTGTCGCCGGATGACACCTGGCTGACACCCGGGGACCTGGCAAGGTAGGAGCATGCGGGTGCTGGTGGTGGAGGACTTCGAGATCCTGGCGCGCACGATCGGGACCGGCCTGCGCCGAGAGGGCATGGCGGTCGATGTCGTCCTCGACGGCGCCGACGCGCTGGAACGGCTCGCGGTCAACCGCTACGACGTGGTGGTCCTCGACCGTGATGTGCCCACCGTGCACGGCGACGACGTGTGCCGACAGATCGTCGCGGGACACGGCCACAGTCGGGTGCTGATGCTCACCGCCGCCGGATCGGTCGCGCAGCGCGTGGACGGGCTCAGCCTCGGCGCCGACGACTACCTGCCCAAGCCGTTCGACTTCACCGAGCTGGTCGCCCGCGTACGTGCTCTCGGCCGGCGCAGCGCCCCCGCCGTGCCGCCCACGCTGGCGTACGGGGACCTCAGCCTCGACCCCGCCCGCCGGGTCGCCACCCGGGCCGGCCGCCGCCTCGACCTGAGCCCGAAGGAATTCGCGCTGTTGGAATGCCTGCTGGCCGCCGACGGCCGGCTCGTCTCCGCCGAACAGCTGCTGGAAAGCGTCTGGGACGAGGCGGCCGACCCGTTCACGACGGCGGTGAAGACGACCGTACGCCGATTGCGGGCCAAGCTCGCTGATCCGCCGATCGTCCACACCGTCCGCGAGGGCGGCTACCGGATCGGTGAGCCGTGATCCGGCACCGGACCCTGCAACTGCAGCTCACCCTGCTCTACGCCGTCCCGTTCATGATTTCCGGCGCACTGCTTCTGGCGATTCCGCTGCTCGGCTTCAACGAGACCGTCCCGGCGGACGGAACCGGCGGCGCCGCGCCCCTGGCGCAGGAGGGGTCGGCCGTGCACCCGCTGATCGGCTGGACCGCGTCCGGGTACGCCGCAATGGTCGTGGTGTCGCTGATCCTCGGCTGGTTCATCGCGGGCCGGTTCCTGCGGCCGCTGCGGGTGATCACGGCGACCGCGCGGGACATCTCGGCCTCGAACCTGCACCGCCGCCTCGGGATCGAGGGCCGCAAGGACGAGTTCGCCGAGCTCGCGCACACCCTGGACGACTTGTTCGAGCGGTTGCAGCAGTCGTTCGACTCGCAGCGGCACTTCGTCGCCAACGCCTCGCACGAGCTGCGTACGCCGTTGACGGCCGAACGCGCGCTGCTGCAGGTCGCGCTGGCCGATCCGGACGCCGATGCCGAGACGCTTCGGGCGGTATGCCAGGAGACGCTGGCCCTCGGCCGGCATCAGGAGCGGCTGATCGCGGGCCTGCTCACGCTCGCCACCAGCGAACAGGGCGTCCAGCACCGGGAACCCGTCGATCTCGCCGACGTCGGGGCGCGAGTCGTGCGGGAGCGGCGCGCCGAGGCCGACCGGCTCGGCCTGCGGCTCGAGGCTGATCTCGCGGCGGCGCCCGTCTCCGGGGACTCCTCACTGGTGGAGAGCCTGATCGCCAACCTGATCGACAACGCGGTGCGCTACAACACGCCCAGCGGCCACGTCCTGGTGACCACCGGCGTCGACGAGACGCAGGCGCGGGTCACCGTGGAGAACAGCGGGCCGGTGATCGCTCCGGAGCAGGTCGAGCGGCTGTTCGAGCCGTTCCAGCGGCTGGGCGCCGAACGCCTACGCCACGACGGGCACGGCCTCGGGCTGGCGATCGTGCGGGCGATCGCGACCGCGCACGGCGCGACGGTCCTCCCCGCGGCGCGCCCCGACGGCGGCCTGCTCATCTCGGTCGCCTTCCCGCTGTCTTGATCACACCGCGAGCAGCAGCCGGACGATAAACGGGGTATGCCTGGGCTCGCTGGGTTTGGGACTGCGTATCGGCGGTGGGCAGGGTGACCGTGACGCGGAGACCGCCCCCGGCGTTCGGTGCTGCGGTGACGGTGCCGGCGTGGGCGTGCACGATGGACTTGACGATGGCCAGGCCCAGGCCGGTCGACTTGGGGCCGGCGTGGCGGCCGGATGCCAGCCGTTGGAACGGCTCGAACAGCCGGTCGACCTCCGTCGGGGGGATCACCTCACCGCTGTTGCAGATGATGACGACCGCACGACCTTCGCGACCGGTGGTCGTCACGTCGATCCAGCCGCCCGGATGGTTGTACCGGATCGCGTTCTCCACGAGGTTGCGCACCAGGTGTTCGAGCAGAACCGGATCGCCGTTGACCGGTGCCGAGCGCAGGTCGGTGGTGATGTCCAGGCCGGCGCGCTCCGCTTCGCCGTCGGCCTGGCTCACCGCCGCGCCGGTCGCGAGCGCCAGGTCGTGCGGTTCGTGGGTGATGACGCCGCCGTCACTGCGGGCCAGGGCGAGCAGGCCGTCGAGTAGCTGTTCGGTGCGGCCGGTCGCGGTCAGGATGCGATGACCGAGGGCCTGCCATTGCGCGATCGTGGTGCCCCGTTTGGACAGCAGCACCTCGGTG
Source organism: Micromonospora sp. NPDC051924 (assembly GCF_055586005.1). NCBI lineage: Bacteria > Bacillati > Actinomycetota > Actinomycetes > Micromonosporales > Micromonosporaceae > Micromonospora > Micromonospora sp. NPDC051924. The sequence goes on along the minus strand of NZ_JBVJJA010000053.1, from coordinate 34,482 downwards.
CCGGTCCGTACGATCGCCAGGGGTGTGCGCAGCTCGTGGGAGGCGTCGGCGACGAAGCGCCGCTGGCTGTTGAACGACGCTTCGAGCCGGGCGATCATCTCGTCGAAGGTGTCGGCGAGTTCTTTGAGTTCGTCGTGAGGCCCGGCGAGCGATATCCGCTCGTGGAGCCGGTCCTGGGAGATCTGCCGGGTGGCGGTGGTGAGCGCGCGCAGCGGCCGCAGCATGCGCCCGGCGACGATCCAGGAGACGCTGAACGCGAGCACGGCGGCGCCGGCCAGCCCGACGGCGGAGGTCCCGGCGGCGTGCAGCAGCGCGTCGGTGCGCAGCCGGGCGATCTCGGCCTGCTGCTCGCGGTATAGCCTAATCTTCTCGTCCGTCTGCGGGTTCCGCCCGACGCTGGCCCCGAACCCGGCCTCAAACTCGGCCATGCTGGGCGCGCCGGGTCTGGTGTAGAGGCTCCGGTACAGCAACGCGTAGTTGAGTCCGAGCAGTGCGGTGCAGATCCCGACCAGCACGACCGTGTACACGAGCGTCAGCCGCAGCCGGATCGACGGATGCTTCCAGCGCGGCCTCATAGCCGGTATCCCGCGCCGACGACGGTCTCGATCAGCGGCGGCTCGCCGAGTTTGCGTCGCAGCCGGGCGACGGTGACCCGCACGGTCGCGGTGAACGGGTCGGCGTGTTCGTCCCACGCCCGTTCCAGCAGGTCCTCGCTGCTGACGACGGCGCCGTCCGACCCCATCAGGATTTCCAGCACAGCTAACTCCTTCGTGGTCAGCGGGACCACGCGGCCGTCGCGGGTGACGACACGCCGGGCGGTGTCGAACGTCAGACCGGCACGCTGCAGCACCCGCGGGGCGTTGCTGGCCCGGCGGGCCAGCGCCCGGATCCGCAACACCAGTTCGTCGAAGACGAACGGCTTGGGCAGGTAGTCATCAGCGCCCAGCGTCAGGCCGGAGACCCGGTCCGCTGCCTCGCCGGCCGCGGTGAGCATGAGGATCCGGGCGTCGCCGCCGCTCGCGGTCAGCGTGGTGCACACCTGGTCGCCGTGCACGAGGGGCAGGTCCCGGTCGAGCACGATCACGTCGTAGCGGTTGGTGCCGGCCTTGTGCAGCCCGTCGAGGCCGTCGGCGGCGAGATCGACAGCGATGCCCTGGTCCCGCAGCCCGTCGGCGACCTGTTCGGCCAGCACCACTTCGTCCTCGATCAGCAACACGCGCACCGCGACATTCCCCTCCCACCTCGCCGCCCAGTCTCCGGTTTCCGGGGTTACAGCGGTGTTACACACGCTGTAACGGTGGTGTTGCGGGCCTGCTGTTTCACTCGAGCCGAACCGAACCGGAGGAGACAAAGCATGAGGAAGCGTGTTCTGGCAGTCTACGTGCCGTTGCTGGTGCTGGTCGCGGTAACCGGCTGCGCGAAAGGCCGAGCCAACGACGGTAACGGCGTTGCCTCGGTGCAAGGCACCGCCGCGCCCACCGCGACACACAACGTGAGCGTTGTGGAGCGAGGAAGGCAGCACGCGCAATGCATGCGCAGCCACGGCGTCCCGGAAGCCGACCCGCGGATCAACGCCGACGGCAGCGTGCGGACCGGCGGCGGGTACGACAAGCACACGCTGGACGACAACGTGCTGAAAAATGCCATCGAGGCATGTAAACGATACGAACGGATCCTGACCCCCGACGAGCTGGCGGGGAAGCTCCCGGGGGCGCGCCAACTCGCGAAGTGCATGCGGGATCACGGCGTGGAGGGCTACCCCGACCCGGACCCGAACGACCTCGGCAAGTCGCTGCCCGACGCGGTCCGCGACGACCCGCAGTACGACGCGGCGAAGGAGGCCTGCGACACGCCACAGACCTCCACGACCACGGCAAAGTGATGACCCCACCCATGACGAACCGGGCAGAGCGCCGTCGGCGCCGCGGCGGGCGGACCGTCGCCGTCACCGCGGGCGTCGTGGTCGCCGCGGGGGCGGTGACCGCCGCGGCCATCGGCTTCGGCGGCAACGGCGGCGACACCCCCACGGCCAGCAACCTCCCGCCGGGCACCACACAGATCACCCGTCAGACCGTCCTGGACACCGACGACGTCACCGGCCACCTGGGCTACAGCGCCCAAACCACCCTCGCCGGGCGGATCGACGGCATCATCACCAAGGTGCCGCTCGCCGGTGACGTCATCCGCCGAGGTAAGCCGATCTACCGGGTGAACAACCAGCCGATCGTGCTGATGTTCGGCGACGTCGCCGCGTACCGCACGCTCGGCCCGGGCGTCACCGGCCCGGACGTGCGGCAGCTCGAGGACAACCTGAAGGCCCTCGGCTACGGCTCCTTCGGCACCGGCACCGCCTACACGGCGACCACCGCGAACGCGGTGAACCAGTGGCAGAAGGACCAGGGCCTGCCACAGACCGGTCAGGTCGAGCTGGGACGGATCGTGTTCGCGCCGGGCGTGATCCGGATCGACTCCATGGCCGTCGGGGTGAACCAGTCCACCGGCGGCGGGGAGGAGGTGTTGCAGTACACCGGCACCGGACGTCAGGTGACCGCCGAGCTGCAAGTGTCCCAGCAGCGACTGGCCCACGAGGGGGCCGAGGTGAAAATCCAGATGCCGGACGGCAAGACGGTGGCCGGCCGCGTCGAACGGGTCTACACCGTCGTCGAGGAGCCGCAGGAGTCCGGCGCCCAGCCCCAGACCATGATCAATGCGGTCATTTCGCTCAGCGACCCCGCGGCCGCTGCCGGGGTCGAGGCGGCCGTTGTCACCGTGGTCTTCACCGCGGAAGAGCACAAGGACGTGCTCACCGTCCCCATCGCGGCGCTCGTGGCGCTGGCCGAGGGCGGCTACGGCGTCGAGGTCGTCGACGACGACGCCACCCACTACGTCAGGGTGCAGACCGGGCTCTTCGCGAACGGCCGGGTCGAAATCAGCGGCGACGGGCTGCGCGAGGGGATGACGGTAGGGATGCCGGGATGATCGAACTGACGGATGCAACGAAGGTGTACCCCGGCGACGTCCACGCGCTCGCCGGCGTCACCCTGAGCATCAGCGCCGGCGAACTGGTCGCGGTGGTCGGCCCGTCCGGATCCGGCAAGTCCACCATGCTGCACATGCTGGGGACACTCGACCGGCCCACCTCCGGCCGGGTGGCCGTCGACGGCTACGACGTGTCGCGGTTGTCCGACCGGCAGCTGTCCGCACTGCGCGCGAGCCGGATCGGCTTCGTCTTTCAGCAGTTCCACCTCGCCTCCGGCGTCCCAGCGCTGGACAACGTCGCCGACGGGCTGCTCTATGCCGGAGTCGGCCTGCGAGAGCGGCGACGGCGGGCCGCGGCCACGCTCGAGCGGGTCGGGCTCGACCACCGGCTCGACCACGAACCGCACGAGCTGTCCGGCGGCGAGCGACAACGGGTGGCCATCGCCCGGGCGGTGGTCGGCGACCCCGCCCTGCTGCTCGCCGACGAGCCCACCGGCAACCTCGACTCCGCCTCGGGCGACGGCGTCATGGAAGTCCTTCGAGAGCTGCATGCCGGCGGTACCACGGTCGTGGTCATCACGCACGACCGTGAGCTCTCCGCCGGGCTCGACCGGCAAATCCACATGCGCGACGGCCGGGTGGTCGGCGACAGCTTCAGCACGCCGCAGGACGCGGGGGTGGCCCGGTGGTGACGGTGCAGCAGGTCGGCCGCCGGCTCGCGCCGGCCCGGATGGCCCCACGGGACGTGGTCCGGGTCGGCGCGGCCGGGCTGCGCACTCGGCCCACTCGGGCGCTGCTCTCCGCGCTGGGCATCGCGATCGGCATCGCCGCGATGGTCGCGGTCGTGGGCATCTCGTCGTCCTCCCGCGAACAGCTCGATCGCCAGCTCGCCGCGCTCGGTACCAACCTGCTGACCGTGGCTCCCGGGCGGAACATCGAGGGCGACAACGCAAAGCTGCCCGCCGAGGCCGAGTCGATGATCGCGCGGATCGGCCCGGTCACTGCCGTCTCGGCCACCGGGGTCGTGCCCGACGCCAAGGCGTATCGCTCGGACCGGATTCCCAAGCCCGAGACCAACAGCCTCAGCGTCCTGACCACCCGGACAACCCTGCCGCAGACCGTCGGCGCGTCTCTGCGCAACGGCGCCTGGCTCAACGGCGTCACGAGCCAGTACCCGGCCGCGGTGCTCGGTGCCGACGCGGCCAACAAGCTCGGCGTCGGCCGGCCCAGCCCCGAGACCGAGATTCTGGTCGGCAACAAGCGCTTCAGCGTCATCGGCGTGCTCAACCCCGTACCGCTCGCACCCGAACTGGACTCGGCCGTCCTGGTCGGCTGGGACGTCGCCGTGCGCATGTTCCACTTCGACGGGCGGACGACCACCATCTATGCCCGGTCCCGGGACAGCCAGGTCGAAGCAGTCCACTCCGTGCTGGCCGCCACCGCCAACCCACACTCGCCCGGCAGCGTGGTCGTCTCCAAGCCGTCGGACGTCCTGAGCGCGCGCCGGGCCGCCGACGCGACCCTCAACGCGCTGCTGCTCGGCCTGGGCGCGGTCGCCCTGCTGGTCGGCGGCGTCGGGGTGGCGAACACGATGGTGATCTCGGTGCTCGAGCGCCGGGCCGAGATAGGCCTGCGCCGCTCGCTCGGCGCCACCCGCGGTCAGGTCAGGCTGCAGTTCCTCGCCGAGTCGCTGCTGCTGTCCGCGCTCGGCGGCGTCGGCGGCGTCGTGCTCGGCGTCGCCGTCACCACCGGCTACGCCGCCTACCAGGCCTGGCCGACCGTCGTACCGGCCTGGGCGACGGCCGGAGCCCTCGCCGCCACGGTACTCATCGGCGGCATCGCCGGGCTCTACCCCGCCATCCGCGCGGCCCGGCTGTCCCCGACCGAAGCGCTGGCGACACCCTGATCGGCCCAACGACGAGGATCTTGGCGACAGGTGCAATAAATGCCGAGTGGGCGCCCGAGGCCGGCTAGGATGCGTCCTGCCGATCTTGTAGTGGTTGAGCGGCCTTCACGTCTTTACCGCAGGTCGGCGGCGATCCGGTCGGCATCGGCGGTCAGGGCGTCGTAGCCGTCGGCGGTGAGCTTGCCGTCGCGTCGTAGCTCGCCGAGCTTGTCGCGCAGCTTCTTGAGCTGTTCCTCGGCCTGGTCCGGGTCGTTCTCGGCGATCTCCTTCGCGATTGCGTCCACCTTGGTGTGCAGGTCTCTCGCAGCATCTGGGTTCAACCGGCCGGCTTCCACCTGCTTCCGAATCGACTGGCGCATGCCGGCGATCGGGTCAGTAGGTGGAGTGGGGCTCGGCCGACGCGAGGTGGCCCGAGGGCTCGGTGTGGGTCCCGGACCAGCCGGCAGGAACGGTGTCCCTATGCCCGGGTTTGGTCGGCCCGAGTGCGGGGAGTCGGGGGCATGCTCGAGATGACCCGGGAGCAGGCCATCGCGCAGTTTTGGGAAGGGATGCGGGAGGTATCCTCTGCCGCCAGCGTGCACAAGGACGAGGAGCTGTTCCGGGCGGTACGCAAGGTCGGCAGGGCGATCCTGTCCAGAGGTATCCAGGTACCGGAGGGTGGGCAGTTCGTTCCGTGCCCGGTGTGCCATACCGTGCCTGGCCGGCGCTGCATCAGCACGCCACGCCACGTCCTCCAGAACGATTACCACCCAGAGCGGGTCGAGTTGGCCGACAAGGTTCGGGAGGGAGATGTGCCGATCCCGGACTGAGAGTCTCTGACTGCCAGCTGCTCGGTGGCAGCCGCATGGCCCGACGGGGGCACCTGGGCTGCTGTCGGACGGCTGTTCACCGCTCAACGTGGCGTGCGCAGTTCTTTGGAGGATCATCGCCGGCGATGACGAAGTCCTCACACGTCATGTAGCGGTTGTTGGCGTGGCCGGCCAGGAAGCCGATCAGCGCCACGATCGCGATGATGGCGATTACGGTGACCCTGGTGCGGCGGCCGGGCAGGTGAAAGTAGTCGGGCGCGAGTAGCCCGCCGACTATTCGCACGACGATCGGCACCACAACGAGGGCAGCGATACTCAGAATGCGCTCAGCGGCCCGTGCCACGACGCCCGGGTGGACCACGACCAACTCTTGCACCACGAGCGCTATCGGGGGCAGGAGTAGGAGCACCAACCACGGATGGGTGTGAACCCGGTCGCGCAGGAGGACGGCGCTGAGGACCACGACAAGGCACAGTACGAACAGCTCGTGTCGGCGGTAGTAGAAGATGGTCCCGTGGGTGCCGAGCGAGAAGGCGATGTCCCAGGCATACAGCGACCCGCCGAACGCGATCGCATAGAAGCCCTGTAGCTTCCGTTCCGCCTTCGCCCGTAAGAGGTCGTCCTGCTTGGCAACCTCCTGTGCCTTCTTGGCGGTTCGCGCGGCCGGGCGCTCCCACTTCATGTCCCTTCCCTACCGTGCTCGGCGTCCCGCCGTGGCGGTTTGCCATCTTTTTGCGGAACGGCGACCAGGCGGCGTGACAGCCGAGCGACCGGCCCGGTCTGCGCTACCTCTATGCCCGCAAGGAGGAGAGCCGCCATGCCCCTGCGGTCTGCGCATCCTCAGCGGTTGTGCGACGGCCAATCCCATCGAGCGATCTGACCGGTGCCCGCTGACGCGGATCGGGCGTGTCCACCGATACCCAATAGAGCCGGCAGCAGCACGGCCCCGCCCGCCGGGGGTGGCCGGTGGCGGACGTGGTCCTGCCCGGGACCATCGACGTGGTCCCGGGCACCTGGTGACCGGCCGGCTGGTCGGGTCCTGCCGGACCGGTCGCGGCCCTGCGGTTCGGTTGTCGCACCTCGGCGTCCCCACAACCGCCACGCTGAGGTCGCGACCCCGTCGTGGGGTCTTTCTCGCGGCCACCCCCAAGAGGTTTTCCTCAGGGCTGGGAGCCGCTTTCCAACGGTTCACAGGTGTGGCCGTGGGTCGGCGGTCACCTCGCGGTGGGTGTCGTGTGATCGGGACCCGCCGACGCATGGTTGACGGTCGGCGGGTCCCGGTCGTTCGACGATCCTCAGCGCACGTCGTAGGCGCGCGTGATGGTCTGGGAGACCTTGGCCCCCTTGGCGTCCGTGAACTCGACGCGCAGGCTGACCTGCTTGCCGGAGTCACCGGAGTGGTTAACGACGAGCTCTGCGCCTCCGGGCGTGAGGCTCGTCGTGCCCTCGACCCAGGTCGTGCCGTTGTCGGTCGAGGTCCACACGTGGGCCTCCACGATGGCGCCGGCCGGGTAGCCCGGGTTCGCCTGGACGCGTGCCGGGATGGTGACGGACCCGGCCGCGACCGTTTTGAGCCCGTCAGCGGGGATGTCCAGACGCGGCATGAGCATCGGCAGCGGGCGGCTGTAGACGTCGGGCTCCTCGTGCGAAGAGAACGTCCACGTGGTCCGGATCGCCGTCGAGCGCTTCCAGAACTTGGCCGGAGCCCCGATCTTTGCCGTATTCAGCGTCAGCTCGTAGGTGGCGCCCTCGGACGGGATCGTGAACACGTCGTACGGGTAGGCGCTCGTGGCGATGGTGACCCCGTTGCGCTTGAGCACCATGTTGCCCAGGTCGCCGAAGGAACCGCCGTCGGTCCAGTGACCGGCGCTGTCGGCCCAGATCGTCGGGGCGACCCCGATGAGGTCACCTTGACGCTCTCCGATCATCTGCGGTGTCCCGTCGTAGCTGTTGCGGACGCCAGGGGTGACCGACCCGCCGTACCACGAGTCGGTGACCGCCTGTCCCGGGGAGAAGGTCCGGAAGCGGTCGTTCATGACCTCGCCGAAGGGGAAGCTCGAGATGATGGACTTGAACCACTGCGTCCCGTCGGCGGTCAGGTACTCCGTCCGGGTGTTCGGCACCGCGAGAGCGTCGATGCCGCCGACGGCGAACGCGACCGTGCTCGGGCGTTGGGCCGCAGTCATGTCACCGAAGTCGGTCGTGGCACCCATGCTGGAGTACGTCGCCTGGATCCGACCGAGGGAGGCGTCGGCCACGTCGTGCTTCTGGGCCGCGACGAGCTGGCCGTCGGAGAAGAAGCCGAGCGTGTAGGCGTACGGGCTCTTGGCCTGCGCCGACCACGTGAGCGTCACCGGACCGGCTGCGAGCTCGGAGCCGAGCGAGGATCCCTCGGCCGCGGACAGGGTGTAGACCGGCAGGGGCGCCGCGTTGGTCCCGACCTGCGCGAGCCAGGTCCCGGGGTCGTCGCGGTAGAGAAGCAGCGCCTTGGCTCCGGCGCTCGCAGCCCTCGTCTGGATCGAGTAGTCGCTGCCGCCCGGGACGTGCGCCACCGCAACCTTGCCCTTGACGTCGACTGCGGCGAAGTCGGCAGCGGTGCCCGCCCCGACCGAGACGGCCTCGGCTGTGCCGTGGCCGTCGAGGTTGCCGACGCCGGCGCGTGGCGAGAGCGGGTGCAGCGCGAGGCCACCGGACGTCGTCATCGACGAGACGAGGGGGGTGATCCGGCGGCTCCAGTGCCCGAACTCGAACGAGCCGTCACCCTTGGCCACCTTGCCCGTGATCTGGGCGTAGATCTCGCGGGTGCCAGGACCTGTGCTCATGGATCCTGAGTGCAGCCACGAGGTCGGCCACTGCCGCTCGAAGGTGAGCGTCGTCGAGCGGAGTTCGCTGGGCTGTTCGGTCGAGACCGTGAGCGGGTTCGCCTGTCGGGCGTCGAGCACGATCGAGGTATCCTTGTCGATCGTCACCTCGGGACGGGCGAGGTAGGCCAGCGACTGCGGGGTCGACGGGTTGGCCGCGCCCGGGGTCGGCGTGAGCGCGAACGACGTCAGGAAGTAGTGGCCCGGGCGGACGGCGTAGGTCTGCACCTTGCCGCCAACGTATCGGCGCTCGCCCGTGGACGTGTCCGTGTTGACGACGTCGACCGACGACGAACCGGTGGCGGGGTTGCCGTTGCGGTCGAGGACGGTCACCGTGAGCGTCACCGACGGGGCGGTGGCGTAGAGGTTGAACGCGGTCGAGACCCGCTGGCCGCCGCCGCCGGTTGCGACGATGCGGGCGGTGATGTCCCCGAGCGCGCTGTCGGGGATGTTCGCGCCGAGCTGGACCGTCACCGGGACCTCGACGGTGCCGTGCGCTGGCACGACCACGTGCTGGGGGAGCCTGACCAGCGGCGTGTTGACCGGGCGACCGTCGTTGCCGGTGACCTTCTCGACGGAGAGACGAAGGTCGACGGGCGCATCGCCGGAGTTCGCGTAGGTGAGGCTCTTCGCGTTGTACTCCTTGGTCTGCGGGTACGCGAACTCGCCTCCGTAGACGCTCGACTGTCCGGTGACCGTCTGGGAGAGCATCCGCGCGATGTCGAGGCGACCGGTGCCGACCTCCTGGGCAGCGCCCGCGACTGTCGGGTCCGCCGAGGAGGTGAGGAGCTCCTTCAACTGCTCACCGGTGAGGGCGGGGTTGGCCTCCTTGGCGATGGCGGCAGCCCCCGCGACGTGCGGGGCCGCCATCGAGGTGCCTGACATCGGACGGTAGGCGTACACGCCGCGGCCGCCGGCGGCCGCGGCGAGGATCCCCACGCCTGGCGCGGCGATCTCCGGCTTGAGCGCGTGGGTGCCGCCGACCGGTCCGCGGCTGGAGAAGTACGCGGTCGTGTCGGTGGAGTCCACCGCGCCGACGGTGAGCGCCGACGTGGCGCACCCGGGGCTCGACACCGTGTTCTGGGCCGCGCCGATGTTGCCGGCCGCGATGACGAACAGGCTGCGGCTGGAGCCCGAGAGTTCGTTGACGGCCTGTGCGATCGGGTCGTCGCACGTTGTCGTCGGCCGCATGCTACCGAGGCTCATGGAGACGACGTCGGCGTTGTTCGCGACGGCCCACTGCATACCCGCGATGATCTGCGACTCGTAGCCGGCGCCCGAGTCGTCGAGGACCTTGCCGATGAGCAGCTCGGCGCCAGGCGCGACACCACGCTCCTTGCCGCCGCTCTCGGCTCCGGTGCCGGCGACCGTCGACGCGACGTGGGTGCCGTGGCCGACCTTGTCGTCGGTGCCGTACTTGGACCCGGTGAAGTCCTTGGTCTGACCGATCCGGCCGGCTAGGTCGGGGTGACCGGCGTCGACGCCGGTGTCGAGGACGGCGACCTTGCTGCCCTTGCCGTCGAGGCCGGCCGTCCAGGCCACGGGGGCGCCGACCTGGGCGGTCGAGTCGGCGAGCGACGCGCGCAGGGCACGGTCGAGCCAGAGCTTGGCGAGGTCCCTTCCGGCGCCTGAGCTCGCATCGGTCAGCTCCGACCACGCCGCCGTGACGTCCGACTTGTCCACGGCGTACGACAGCGAGTTGACCGAGGCGAGAGTGCTGCTCTCGCTGGCCCCCGTCGGCGCGGGCGTCGTGTCCGAGACCGTGCGGTTGCCCTCGTCGTACTGGGCGATGAGGCGGATCGCATCGGCGTGGGCGTCGTCGAATCCCTCGGCGACGAGGCCGGTCACGTTGAAGAGCTCGCGGTCGACGAGGTCTGTCGCGAGAGCCTGGGCCGTCGTGGTGGGGAAGACGTAGAGGTTGTCGCCGTCGCGGAGGGTCTCGTAGTCCGGGACGGTGCCGTCGACTCCGGGCAGCATCTGGGCGAGCGGCTGGCCGTCCGCAGTGCGCGTGACCCGGACCCGGTCGCCCGAGATGAGAGTGACAGTCGCCGACTGCTGGCCCTGTGCCTGGTCGGCCGACCCGACGATGGGCCGTGACTCGCCGGCGGCCGAAGCGCCGACGGCTGATGGGGAGAGGGCGGTCGCGGCGATGGCGAGTATGCCGGCCGACGCGAGGGTATGACGTCGCCAGGTGCGGCGCATGAGACCTCCGTGAGGATGGAGCCGGGCACGAGACCCGGTGGGTGGGACGGGGCGGAGCCGGGGGCGTCCTCGCCGCTGTCGGCTCCGGAAGTGGGGCCGGTACCGTCGAGCAGAGTGCCAATGACGTCCGCCTCGCGGAACCGGTGCGGGCAGGCGGGGAATCGACATGTCGTGTTCTCGACAGCTCAGCGTGCGCGACGGCCGGACCGAACGGCGTGAAGGGAGGCCCATGGCCATGGAGGTCGATCTCAGCGCCATCGGCCTGACCGCGGCACAGGAGCGCGACTACCAGTCCCTCGTCGTCGATGGTGGCGGGACCTCGGAAGCGCTCGCGGCACGATGGCGTCGCCCCGTCCAGGAGGTCGACGCGGTTCTCGTGTCGCTGCGCGACCTCGGGCTCGTCGAGGTGGCGACGTTCGAGCCGGGCGTGTGCCGGTGGTTCCCCACGGCTCCGGAGGTCTCGCTGCAGGGGCTGCTCAACTCGCGTCGGCACGCCCTGTCCGTGGCGGAGACGTCGGTGGCCCGGCTGACCGAGATGTTTCGCCGCGACCTCAGCCATGCCGACGTCGGCGACCTCGTCGAGGTCGTGCTCGGAGCAGAAGCGGTCGGGGGACGGTTCCTCCAGCTCGAGCTGAGCGCGAGGGACGAGGTCTGCGCCTTCGTCGATGCCCGACCCGTCGCCCTGAACCCGCAGGACAACCGCGCGGAGGAGCAGGCCCTCGACCGCGGCGTCAGGTTCCGGGTCGTCATCGAGCGGGCGGCGTTCGAGGACGATGCGACGGTCGCCGAAGCGCGGACGGCCCTCGTCTCCAACGCCCAGGTCCGTGCCGTGGCTAAGGTCCCGACCAAGCTGCTGGTGACCGACGGAGTCGTGGCGATGGTGCCGCTCTCGGTCCGCGGATACGACGCGGCTGCCGTCGTCATCCGGGCCCCGAGCCTCGTCCATTCGCTGGTGACGCTCTTCGAGTCCGTCTGGGCAGCGGGCGTCCCCCTTGTCCTGAGCCCCGACAGCTCGCTCGTTGACGGTCCCGCCGCGGGGCCGGACTCGCTCGACGTAGCCCTCTTGTCGCTGATGCTCGGCGGGCTCACCGACGATGCCGTCGGCAAACAGCTCAGGATGAGTGGGCGGACCGTGCAGCGCCGAATCCGCGTGCTCATGGGCCTCACGGGATCGACGACTCGTATGCAACTCGGCTGGGAGGCGTCCGAGCGCGGTTGGGTCACTCGTCGCTCCGATGACGCGTACCCGTCCTGATCTCGTGCGCGGAGCTGGATGGGCCGGTCCCGTCGACGATGCCTTGACGTGGGCATGCGCGCACGTCATACGGACCAGGCTTTGCTCTGCCCAAAGCCCCAAACGGACCCACCTAGAACGCCAGACAGGACGGGACGTGGGGGTTGCTCGTCGGACGAGCAGCCACACCGCCGGGGGCACGCTCGCCGAGCAGATCGTGATCATCTACGCCGAGTCTGGCGGCACCTATGGCTCGCCGCGGGTGAGCGTCGAACTACGCGACCAGGGTGTGCGGGCCAACCGCGAACAAGCCTCACACCCACTACGCCGCACCAGATCGCGGCATAACTCGGTGTCCACATCCCGGGGCGGAACCTCACGGTTCGGCAACGGACGTATAGTTCGCGCCATGGCCGGCCCCAGTCGCCCCTCCCCACAGAGCTCGCTCATCGGGGTCGATGTCGACGCGACGGCCGAGCGGGTCTATCGGGCGTTGGTCTCCGGCGGACCGGCGCTCGGGCCGGATCTCGCCGGCCTGCTGGGGATCTCGGTCGAGGACATCGAAACGGCGATCGGTGCGTTGCGGCAGGTGGGCCTCGTTGACACGGCCGACGGCGGAGGAAACTCGGCGGTGTCGCCGTCGCTGGCGCTTGAGGGGATGGTCGCGCAGCGCGAGCAGCAGGTCAGGGCCGCCCGAACGGCACTCGACGAACTCGCGGAAGAGTACCGGAGGGCGCGCGAGGTGCGGCTGTCGAACGGCATCGAGATCGTTCGGGGTCGCAGCGAGATCGGCAGCTGGCTCAATGGCCTGTTGCTGTCCGCCAAGGAGCAGTTCCGGATGTTCGCGAAACCACCGTTCGCGGTTTTCGGGATCTCCGAGACTGACACCGAACGGAAGGTCGCCGGCCGTGGTCTGCGGGAGCGGATCATCATCGAGCGGACCGTACTGGATGAGCCCGCCGCGGAGAAGGACGTGTTCGCCTCCCTGGATCGGGGACAGGAGATCCGCATGGTGCAGTCGTTACCGGCGAAGCTGCTGATCGCCGACGATTCGATTGCGATCGTGCAGCTCGACGAGGGTGGGCACGCGCACTCCGAGATCGCGGTGGTGCGAGCTGGGGGGCTGCTGGACTGTCTGGTGTTCAGCTTCGAGAGCCTGTGGCGGTCGGCCCTGCAACTGCGGGAGGCCCACGGCCGTAGGGTCGATCCGAACTTGGCATCGCCGAAGGACCTCGCCGACCCGGCGGACCGGGAGGTCCTGATGCTGTTGCTGGCTGGGTACACCGATGCCGCGGCCGCTGCCCGGCTGGGGATCGGCCTGCGGACCATGCAGCGCAGGGTCCGCCGGCTGATGGATCTGGCCGGCACCGATTCCCGGGTGTTGCTTGGCTGGCACGCGCGGGACCGGGGCTGGCTTTGAACGCCTTCGTCCCGTCGAGCCACCGACTGCGGTGGCTCGACGGAACGAGGTGGCGCCGGGGCCTAGTGGCCCAGACCTGCCGGGATGCTCAGCATCACCGAGCTGGACCAGGCGCCGTTCGGGCCGCCCTCGCCGTAGACCATCAGCTGGTGGTGATCGTTGATGTCGAAGCTGTAGGTCGGCGTGAATCGGTCACCGGCAGACAGCGGCACCATGCCGGACAGATCCCAGAGCCGTCCCTGCGGGTCCCACATCGCCGACACCGCGACGTCCGGGAAGAGTTCGACAGTTCCGAGGATCCACCCGTCGTCGGTGACTTTCTCGCCGGTCGCGTTGTATCCGTAGTCGGCAAGACGCTGCATTCCGCCGGCCTTGGTCCACACGAACGCGTCGTCACCGCTGGTCCCCACGATGGTCCCGGAGGCGTTCACATCGTTCGCCTGGGCCGAATACTGCCCAGGAAGCGTGCCGAGATGCTGAATAGCACCTGACGTCGCATCCCAGGCGACCGCGTGCGGCACATGGTCATCGGTGCGCGAGGCACCGACGATCATTCCGGCGTCGTTGATGGCGCGCGGCTGGGTTCCCGTCAGATCCGAAGACAGGTGGGCCAGCTTGCTGAAAGTCCCATCCGGCGTCCGCACGAACCCGTCGCTGTAGCTGTGGTTCTTGCCGTCAGACTCTTTGACGATTGCTTCGGAAAATCCGGTGACCACCCCCTTGTTATTCACGGCGGTCGCGTAGCCGCTGGAATAGGGCCGCCAATCCGGGACGCCGAGCACGGTGAGCGATCCGTCCTTGGCCCATTGGGCGGGAAGATAGTGCAATGCACTGTCTGTCGCGACACCGACGGCGATCTGGCCGTCATTCAGGTCCAGAGCCGATCCGTACCTGCCCCCGGCGAGATCCAGGTTGGTGAACCCGTCGGCGGCCGTCCAGATGGTCGGCGTCATCCTGGCGTTGTACTGGCGATCTCCCGCGACTACGCCGCTTTCATTGAGAGCCGCGCCGACGAACGGCGGGGCCCACGCGACCAGATCGAGTTTGGGGACATCGACAGTGGCGACCGTGACGTCCGCCGCCCCGATGATCGTGCCGTACGCGTTGGCCACCCGGACCCGGCCGACCATGGGATCCTTGGTCAACTGCCGGGCGCTGACGATCACTGCCCCGTCGACCGGCATCGACTGGCCCGTGGCAACCGTGTACTTCGCATCGGATTTCGGCGTGATCGTGCCGAGACCCTTCGAGTACATCTCTTGGTGGTAGTCGAACGTGACGTTGTCTCCGGCCACGGTGACTCCCGCGACCACGATGAAGTACGTACCCGGTTGTGGATCATCGATGACGATGTGCTCGGGCGAGTCCCCGGTCGTGGTGCTCTGGCCTATCGGCCTGCCGTTGAAATACACATAGAAGTCCAGATCGGCAGCGGCTCTGGGCGTCAGCGTCACGTCGAGCCGGGTCGCCTGACGCGGAACATAGAGCATGTTGGACGTGATTTCGCCCTGCGAGACCGTCGAGAACAAATTGCGGACATCGCCGATCTCGCCAGTTGCGACGTGGGCGATCGCGGGGCCAAAGGTGTTCGTCCCCGTCGAGCCGACATCCGTCGGCGAGTTCATCGTCACCTTGTCGACTGTGACGGTCCCCGGATCGAACGACATGCCCTGCAGCGAAACCGTTGCGGTGTACGGGTTCTGTTCGACCGGAGACGTCCTGCGAGACTCGATCGCGAACTCCCAAATGCCGGGCTTAGGCCGGTACACCGGTCGTGCGGTGGCGTTGCAGTTCGCCGGGTCGGTGTAGTTGGTGTAGCAGTGGTAACTGGCGTTGGAGTCCGCGGGCATGCCGTCGGGGTCGATGGGCAACGCGCGGACCTGGCTGCCGTCGGCGAGCCCGCCCAGGGTCAGCTGCAGTGCTTCGACGCCCTCGGGGACGGGCACCAGCAGCGAGGTGGTTCCGGTTCGGCCGAGCGTGCCGGAACTGGTGACCGCGTAGTCGGGTTTGGCCAGCGGCTTGGTCGCCAGCACGGTGACGGCGACGAACTGGTCGATGCCGCCCGTCGCCGGGTCATCAATGGTCAGGATCGCGCTATGCACGCCGGAGGTCGTCGCGGTCGCGGTGACCGTGATATCGGCTGCCTTTCCGAGCTGCAGGGACATTGCCGTGCGGGCGCTGAACGTGCCGTCGTTGCCGATCCAACCGATCCGGTGCACGACGTTCCCGGCGGCACCGCTGGTCCGGGTGACGCTGACCTTGTAGGTCTTCTGCGCACCGGTCACCTGGCCGCCTTCGGTTGGCAGACAACGGTTGTAGATGCCGACGCCGGTGTTCGGAGTCGCGAGCAGGCCGGACAGCGAACTACAAACAGGAGCCGACACAGTGAGCTCATTGGTGTTGATGCCAGCGCTGAGCTGCTTCCAGGCCGCGACGGTGTCGATGATGCCCGCGCCCTGCGCGGCGGTCGGGACGTCGGGGATCGGGTCGGCGGTGCCGGTCAGGGCGGTCTTCAGCGCCGCCGAGCTGACCGTCAGCGAACGGGCCTTGGCGGCCGACAGCAGCAGCGCCGCCGCTCCGGCGACCTGAGGGGCCGCCATGGAGGTGCCGTTGGCCATGCCGTACCCGGCCGGCAGCGAATACCCGGCCTCGGGGACGGCCTCACCGGACAGCCACATCGGGATCGAGGAGATGGCGGCGCCGGGCGCGGACACCTGCGGCGCCAGCGCGCCGTTCTCAGCGGGGCCGCGGGAGGCGAAGCCGAAGATGCCCTGCTTGGTGGCGACCTTCGACCCGTAGCCGGCCCACCAGGTGTCGGAGCTGACGGATGCGGCGACCGAGATGGCCCTGCCCGCCACGGACGGCGAGCTGACGGTGTTGGTGCCGAGGCCGTCGTTGCCGGCGGCGATGATGATCTGCACGCCATAGCTGTCGATCAGCTCGTCGTAGAGCGCGGCGATCACGTCGGAGCCGTCGTTCAACGCGGGAAGCCCACCGATGGACAGGTTGACGACGTCGACATGGCGATTGGTGACCAGGTCGATCATGCCCTCGGTCAGTGCCGCCTGGGTGCAGCCACCGCCCCAAGTGCAGGCGCGGGCGGACACGATCTGCGCGCCCGGTGCGGCGCCGTGCATCTGGCCGCCGAACATCGACGTGCCGGCGATGATCCCCGTCACATGGGTGGCGTGCGAAGCGACCGGCAACCCGATAGACACGTAGTTCGCGGTCTTGCCGACGTTGCTGCCGCCGAGCGGGGAGAGATCGACGTTGTCGCGGTACTCGACGACGAACGGGATGCGCTCATTCTGCGGTGTTGCGGGGTCGTCACGCCCGAGGTGGCCGACCTGGCGATCGACCGCGAACGGGGCCATCGGCGCCTCGTCGGTGAGGTCCTGGTTGTTGTTGCCGTCGACCCAGATCCTGTGTGTGGTCGGGTCGTACAGAACCCCGTAGAAGTCCAGGGTGTCGCCGTCCCGGTTGAGGTCGCCCTCGAAGTCGCTCCCGGCCGTCGCACCCTCGTAGAACAGGCCGAATTGGAACGTGCCCTCCGGGATCGTCCAGGTCTTGCCCAGGTAGCTGAACGTCGGACCCGTCTTGGTGGTGGACATCCGCACCCAGCTGCCGTCGCGGTCGGTGACCGGATCGGTCTCGGTTACCCAATCGACAATCTTGGGCTTGCCGTCGCTGGTCTTCTGTAGCGCGGGATGCTCGACGTCGACGCCGGTGTCTAGCACGCCGACGACCGTGCCGCGCCCGTCCCAGGCCGGGTTGTTCTTGACGAAGGCTTCGGCGCCGGTCTCGTTGATCGGCAGGTACGGGTTGTCGGCGGGCGTGTTCGCGCCGGGCGCGGTCGGCCCCGCGGCCTCAGTTGCCGCCGTCCTCGCACCCGCGGCGCCCAGATCCGGGCCTGGGATCTTGTACGTCCGGTTCAGGTCGATCGCCGCGACCGACCGAAGGCCGGCCAAGGTGGTCACGCTGTCGGTAGGGACGGTCGCCCGGACGTAGCCGACCTTTCCGGTCACCGACCCGACGGTCCCACCGGCCTTCTTCACCGCGGCGACGACGTCCTCGGTCGCGCCTTTCCGGGCCAGCATCAACACCGTGACAGACTTCTTCTTTGACGCCTGCGCCTGCTGCAACAGCTTGGTGTCGGCGTTGCCCAGTTTCTCGGCCGCAGTATCCGACAGCGAATCGTCGGTCAGCGGCTGGAACCCGTCGGTCTTCCCCGCCCTGTAGATCGAATCCGGGTTGTCGCGCCCGGCCCGGTCGTCGAGCGCAGCTACGGGCGACCGACCCGGACGCTGTGGCCCGTCGGGATCAGCGGTTTCGACCTTGCTCGCACCAGCACTCTCGGAGCCAGTCGGGCTGGTCGCGTCGGCGGCCGCGGCCGCAGGCGCAATCAGCGCCGCGGCGATCAACACGGCCGACGCTGCGGCAATCACACCTGTTCGTTGTTTCATCGTGCTCCTAACCAAGGGGTGAAACATCACCGTGCGGTCAAGCCCGCAGACACGAGAACACCTGAGCCGCCTGGCCAATCTCGCAGTTGGGTCCGGGCAGGATCAACGGATCGAGTGGGGCGGATGCTGGCCATGGCTGGATACCGCCACACTGCCGGCACGCCACCCCACAGTCGCCGTCTACTCGCGGTCGTTCAGATCCGACTGTTCGCTGGTGAGGACGCGCACGGCAGTGCTCAAGGCGATCGGCGCGTCTTCAGGGCCTTTGAGGAAGGGGTGGATGTAGACGGGGCGGCGCAGCGATCGGCCTGGCCCGTGGGCTTGGTTGCGCCAGTGGCCGGATACCCAGAAACCGGCTGTGCTGAGAACGCTGCGTGCCCTCCGTCGACAGCCCGTCGGCCGATGGCAGGTGCCGCCCTCGGATGCGTACGACGCGTACCTCGGGTGTGAGCCCGATTCATGCGGGTGTAGCCCTTGGCCAGGCCCTTGTCTGGCCTGGCCAAGGCGACTTCTGCGGCCTTCTGAGTGATGAGAACCGACGTCGCGAGAAGGGCTGCCGCCGGATGGCCACTGCCTATCGGCTCCTGCTCGCCGAGGCCAGCGGCATTCATCGGTGCGAGCCAGCCGACCTGTTCGCGGAGCCGCTGCAGGGGTCTGGGCTCGAGGCCGGCGCCGATCGTGCGGTAGAGGACGAACTGCAGGCCGTTGTTGGTGGCGGTCCAGAATGCGGCGGTGAGCTGACGGGGTGCGATTGGCCGGGCCCAGATGACCAGCCCGTCGGTCGATGGCAGGGCGTCGCGGCCGATGGGGATGTCTGGGAGCTGGGCTGCGGCGTGTTCGGCAAGGTCGGTGAAGTCGTTGTCGATCCAGTACAGGTGCGACCGGTCCAGGCCAGTGGCGATTTCCGCGCGCGTATTGGTGATCTCGAGCGCGGCAGGCAGTTGGTCGTTGCCCCGGTAGAAGCGGCTGAGCCTGTCACGGACCTTGGGCACCTCGGCGGCGGTGATGGTGGTCGCCGGCCACGCGGTGGTGGCGATGAGGGTGCGGCCGGGCAGTCGGGCGTCAAGAAACGCCCGGTGCAGTTCTTCAACGCGCTGTCGCGCCTGCGGGTGGTCGCTGAGGCCGAGTGCCCGGGCGGCACGGTCGGCAAGCTTGTCGTGGCGGCCGACGTCGATGTGGGTGTGGCAGGTGGCGCAGGCTGCCCAGGCGTGGCCGAATTTCTGGATGAGTCCTGCGGTGGGGCCGACGGCGATGGCGGTGACGTCGCCGCCGTGCAGGGTCCAGATCGGGTACGGGTCGCCGCAGAAGTCGCAGCTGCGGCGGACGGTGTCGAGCCCGCTGACCGGTACCGGGGCCGGGTCGTGGCCCTCGGTGGCCAGGTGGGCGGGGTGTACGTAGGCGGGCGGCAGGCCGAGGGTGTTCAGCGGGGCGAGGCAAATCTGGCAGGCCATCTCCTCCTGTGCGGCTCTCATGCCGTCACCTCGCCGGTGTTCCGGCGCCGGTCGCGCAAGCGCGGTCCGCGGCGGTGCCGGGCGGGTGGCATGGTCATGCCCGGGCGGTAGACCGCGTAGCGGCTGCGGCCGTTGCGTTTGGCGTGGTACATCGCGATGTCGGCCCGGTGCAGGCCCACCTCGGTGAGGCAGTCGGTGGTGTCGGCCAAGGCGAGGCCGATACTGGCGGCGACGGTGAGCCCGACGGCGTCGTCGCCGGCCGCGAGGGTGACGGGTTGGGCGATGATCGTGGCGAAGGTGTCGGCGACGCGCTCGAGGTCGTCGGTGCGGGCCCGTAGGAGGGCTGCGTACTCATCGCCGGCGAGCCGGGCGGCGGCATGGCTGCCGTCGTGCTGGGGTGGGGCAGCCGGTGCGGGCCGCTCGGGGGCCGTTGATGGCTGGGCTGCCCGGGGTGTTGGCGCTGCCGACCTGGAGGGGCATCGAGTGGCCGCCGCAGGCACTCCCCCACCAACGACCTGGGAGCGCCCAGCGCGTTGAGAGCGCAGGACGGGCAGCGCGAGCGGCGCCGGGCCGAAGCGTCTGGGCGCGAAACCCGCCCGGTTTGATGCTCTATGCCGGTCGGCGTCGGGCGCGTTCCTCAGCGGCTTCGATGATCTTGTCGCGCTCTAGGTGTCTCAAAGTCCGGCTCATTTGATCTTGTGGCAAGATCGCGGGATGCTTCGACTAACCGACTTCATCATCGATTGCCCGGACACGATGAAGCTGGCAGCCTTCTACTCTGGGGTGATGGGGCTCCCGGTCAAGGAGGGCAGCAACGAGAACTGGGCCGGTATCCAGTTCGGCGAAATCGAACTGGCCTTCATCCAGGTGGAGAACTACCGCGCCCCGCAGTGGCCCGACAGCGAGCACCCCAAGCAGTTCCACCTCGACTTCGAAGTCGACGACATCGAGGCCGAACAGCGCCGCGTCCTGGCCCTCGGCGCGACCCTGCAGCGGGACTGCATCGGCCCCGACGGCTACGGCTTCCGCGTCTACGCCGACCCCATTGGCCACCCCTTCTGCCTCTGCCGCAACAAGGGTGTCATTTGGACCGAACAGGGCCTCATCTGGCCCAAGCGCGACTAGTAGCCCTGGTCAACGCCGACCCCGACGCCGCACCGGTGCACGTCGTCCGCTTCGGAAGGCAGGTGGATGCCCAAGCGTGTGCTCGCTGGCACCCAGGACGCGGACAGGTGCGACCGCCTCGACCGGGCGGCGGCTCGTGCCGCAGCGAACCCAGTACGGACTGCGAGCGTTGGTCCCGATCTTGGCGCCGTTCGCCCGGGTCGCCGCCAGCATGGCTGGCCAGGGGTTTACGTGGTGGGGCGGGCGGGACTCGAACCCGCGACCGGGGGATTATGAGCGTGTTCCGGCAGCGTGGCTCCGCCCGCCCGTGCCTCCTGTCAGGCTCAGGCCCCCTGAGCCTGACAGGGGTCTAGCAGCGACGCAGGATCAGCACGTCCTCGTGCGCCACCAGGTGCACGGGGATGCCTTCGTCCCTGGCTCGGCGAACGGCTAGGAGACCGAACATGTTGGCCCGGTGCACGATCTGCCCGTCGCGGACGGCTGCCAGCATCGCCGCGCACCGCTGCACCGGAATCAGCCCCACCGACTGTGCGACAGCGAGGAACTCGCCGCCCTACGGGCACCCGGACCTGCTGCTCGGCCGGGCAGCCGCCGCCGGCCTGATCACCGCCGACGCCGCCGAGCTGATCAGCGCGACCCGCTTCGGCGACGCACTGATCGAGCACCTGGCCGCTGAACAGGGCGTGACCGCGTCGGTCCTGCGGATGCGCCGCCGCCGCTCCGTACGGGCCGTCGCCGCCGCCGTCGCGCGAGGCGACCTGCCCGATCCGCTCCGCTCGCCCGGGCACCCGAAGCCGCCATGGTGACCACTACCCGCACCCCTGGCGGCGGACCCGCCACCCCACGCGGTCACGCTGCCCGGGTGGTCACGCACCGTCGAGCCGGGTGCACCCACCCGGCGGCGTGGTGCCACATCGTTCAGTGTCACGGTCATGACGGCGCGCTCCTCGCCGAGCACGACGCCCGGCGGGTCGGGCCGGAAACACCGTTAGATCAGAGTCCCCCAAGTCCCCAGACCACGGCCGGCCGCAGGCCTACGCGATCGCGTGCGTGCAGCGCATCGACTCGTCGGGTGTGGCCTGGCCGTGGGTGCGCTGAAGGTGCGCCTCGCCCCAGACCCGGACGCCTTCCACGACGGGTAAAACCGTGAGGCCGTAGGAGGTGAGCCTGTAGATGACCGGCTCCGGGATGGGTCCGGTCACGACGCGCTCGACGAGCCCGTCAGCCTCGAGCTCGCGCAGCTGTTCGGCCAGCACCTTGGGCGTGATCGGCGCGCCCAGACGTCGGAGGCCGGCGAAGTGGCAGTCGCCATGGGCTAGCCAGTACAGAAGGGTCAGCTTCCACTTCCCACCGATCGCGGCGAACGCCGCGGCCATCGGGCAGCCGGGTAGAGGATTGGGGCGCGAAGGTGAGGGGTTACCTGAAGGTGCCTTCTTGTTCATGGGCGTGCTCCGTTCAGATAGTCGAGTCATGAACCTTCACACCAAGATCACCGTGCCATACAAGCAGATCCTGGTCCCGTGCCTCTCGCTCCTCATGCTGACCGCGATGGCGGCGTCGGGCGACGCGGCGGCGGCTCCCCTCAGGGCTTCGGCGGCTGTCGAGGATGGCCAACGTGACTTCGACTGGGAGATCGGTGACTGGCATACCAAGGTGCGGGTGCTCGCCGATCCGCTCTCGGGATCCGAGGATGAATGGCTCCACTTCGAGGGTACGAGCGTCGTGCGTCCGCTGCTGGACCGGCGTGCGAATGTCGTCGAACTTAAGGTCTCGGGGCCGAACGGACGGATTGAGGGCCTCAATCTGCGGCTCTATGAGCCCCAGGCGGGGCGCTGGAGCCTGACCTTCGTGAACGTCCGCGATGGACTGCTCACCCCGTCCGTGTACGGCGGGTTCCACGACGGTGTGGGCGAGTTCTACGGCGACGACCAGCTCGGGGGACGCGCGATCAAGGTGCGCTTCCTCATCTTCCGGCAGGGCCCGGACAAGGCGAGGTTCGAACAGGCCTTCTCAGACGACGGCGGGGAGACGTGGGAGACGAACTGGATCGCCGTGGACAGTCGAATTGACAACGCCAGCTGAGCTTTTTCCGGCGCCCGGGCGTGGCGCTGGTCCTGTGCGATGGGCATCATCGCGTTGGTCGCGACGATGTTCCTGGTCATCGGCGGCCTGCGCTACATGGCCACCGGCGGCGACCCGGCGCAGGTCGAGCAGGCGAAGGGCAATTCGCCGACGCGGGTGAGGCTAGGGGACGCGACATGTGTTGCCCGCTGTGGGAGCGGCCAGCCGCTCGCGCAGCGGCTGCGCTGATGAGGACTACACCCGCGCAGCGGACTCCCTGCCGGCGTGCCGGTATCTGATGCAGAGACCAGGTACCGCTTGATGAATAGACCCCTATCGGTCCGTCCAGTCGCCGCTGAGGGCCGCCTTGACGGGGCCGCGAGATCGGCCGCCGCCGGTCGCGTCCTTGCGCGGAGCCGAGACCCACGCGGGCTGGTACTGCTGCGGGCTGATTGTGCGGTACCCGTCGACGCTAGTACTAGCGGAAACGGGTTTGCTATGGAAACCTATTGGCATGACCACTGATTCGGTACCCGCCAGCGGCGATCCCCGCCGGCTACTGTCGGAGGCGCGCGGCCTCGCCCGCCGGGTGCGGGTCGACCAGCGGGTGACCTGGTTCGCGCTACTCGTGCTGGCCGCGGTGACGTTCGTGGGGATCCCGTTCGACTGGTATTTCCTCGTCCTCCACTGCGTCGGCGACGGCACCGTGTGCCAGTTCTCGCGTCAAGGTGTGCTGTACTACTGGCCGCCGGCGCTGCTGCTGGCGTACGCGGCGATCGCCGTCTGCTACGTGCGGGTCGTCCGGGCGCGGGGGCTGGGCGCCCGGGTGCTGCCGTACGCGATCACCGGTGTCGCGCTGACCGTCCTGTTCACCGCCGCGTGGGTGGCGGCGCGCCTGTACTTCCCGAGCCACCCGCACCAGTTCCCGTACTGGATGCTCGTGCTGGACCGGCTGATCGCACCGTGGGGCACGATCGGGGTGGCGCTGCTGGTGCTGGCCCGGCTGGAGCGCAACGTCGGGCTGCTGGTGTTCACCCTCGGCTACCTGACGGTGGCGCTAGTGCCGATCGACTTCGGCTGGCACTGGCAGGGCCAGGACAGCACGGCGTTCCTGCCGCAGCAGATCATCAACGGCACCGCGCTGCTGCTGGGCGCGATCGGCTTCCGGCTGGCCGGCCGGCGGCGCCGGTGACCGCCGAGAACGGGGCCCCGGACCCGCACGAGCCGTCCGCCCACCCGGTCAATGGGCTGGACGAGGTGGTGCACCAGCGGGTCCGGCTGGGCATCCTCACCATCGCGCACGAGGCCCGCCGGGCGGAGTTCGGCTACCTGCGCACCCAGCTGGCCCTGACCGCCGGGAACCTCTCCAAACACCTGAGCGTGCTAGAAGCGGCCGGCCTGATCGAGGTTGAGAAGGGGTACGCCGGCCGGCGGGGCCGTACCTGGATCACGCTCACCGCCGCCGGCAGCACCGCGCTCACCGACGAGATCGCGCGACTCAAGCAGCTCATCGCCCGCGTCGAAACCACCGACACCCCGAGGACCGATGACCATCGGAGCTAGCCTCTGAGTCGAGCGGGCATCCTGAACTGCCGAGAAGCGGACGCGTGGACTTGCACGAGGGCGTCATGGCGGGTCCGACTCCGGAGCACTACGAGCCCTACGTGCGAATGTCGCGCGGTTGAGGGAGGTTTCACTGCGGTCCGTTACAGCGCCGTCCGTCAGGGCGAAGCGATCACGAGTGGGCCCCGACGTCCCAGCGCCCACACGGTGAGCGCGAAGCAGCAGAGCGCCGTTCCCGTGATCGTGACCGCTGTCCAGCCGCCCGCGGACCAGAGCGTGGTCGCGGCGGCGGACCCGATAGCAGCGCCGATGAAGTTGCCGGTGGCTAGCGCCGTGTTGAGCCGGCTGCGGGCCTCGTGGGAGAGGGCGAACAGCCGCGCCCGATTGAGGAGGGCCTGCGTCTGGAGGGCGACATCGATCATGACGATCGCGATGATGATAAGTACGACAGACCGGCCGGCGAACGCCGCGACGACGAAGGCACCGAGGGCCAGTACCCAGGCCGTGCCGGTGGCCGGAAGCGACCAACCTCGGTCGTGCAGACGACCGCCGTGCAGGCCGGAAAGGACACCAGCGAGGCCAGCCAACCCGAACAACCCGATCACCGCTACCGGGTACCGGAACGGTGGGCCGCTGAGCAGGAACGTCAGCGCGGTCCAGAACAGCGAGAACGTGGCGAACCCTGTGGCGGCCAGGACCAGCGTCCATCGGGCCGCCCGCTCGCGCATGACCACCGCGCCGACCGAGGCGATCAGCTGCGAGTATGGCATGCGCGTCCGCGGTGCCAGCGGTGGAATCGCGCGGTAGAGCAGGACCGCGAGCAGGACGGCGACGACCGCGGCGAGGGCGAAGATCGTACGCCACCCGGCGGCGCCGGTGACGAACCCGCTGATCGTGCGGGAGGCCAAGATACCGGTGAGGGTCCCGGACCCGACGGCGCCGACGATCCGACCGCGGTGGGCGTCGCCGGCCAGGTCCCCGGCGAGCGGTGTGAGGACCTGCCCGGAAATCGTCGTCACGCCGAGCACGCCCAGTGCGAGCAGGAGTACGCCGAACGACGGCGCCAGCGCGCACAGCAGCAGTGCGGCGGCCGAGGTCAGCAGCATCACCGGGACGAACCGGCGGCGGTCCAGGACGTCGCCGAGCGGCACGAGCAACAGCACGCCGACGGCGTACCCGACCTGCGTCGCCGTGACGAGCCAGCCGGCCGTCGCGGTCGCGGCGCGTAGATCGCCTGCAATGAAGCCCAGTAGCGGCTGCGCCCAGTAAAGGTTGCCGATGGCCACTCCCGCCGCCAACGCGAACAGGAACGTCAGCCGACGGCTCATCTCCGACTGCGGTGCCATACGGGGTGCTGCCACCCTGCCACCCTAGGGCGCAGGATCAAGGCGCGAGGCCCAGCGAGGGCCTGAGCGTGGCAGGGCCGCACCCGCCGGGATGTCCAGATCTCTCCAGGCACCCTTCAGGCGCCACGAACCACCATGCGCTACGACCGGCCCGCAAGAACCTCGACCGGCACCCCAACTACATCCTGGCCGCGTACATGGCCTCCGGGACATAGCCAGCTGCTCGCACCGTTGCCGAAGTGTGTGCAGATCCGCGCTCGGTCAGGCGGTCGTTCCCGACCACTCGCCAACGACTGCGGCACCGGGAATCCGGTCATCGAAGAGCAGACCGACGAACTCATCGAGCAATGCTTCGAGATCACCCTGGCCGGCAAGTTCGTAGTGCTTGTTGACGATCCGGTCGTCGGTAAGGCGGATCGTTGCTGGCCCTGCCTCGCCGGCGATCCAGATCATGA
Organism: Micromonospora sp. NPDC051924; assembly: GCF_055586005.1. NCBI lineage: Bacteria > Bacillati > Actinomycetota > Actinomycetes > Micromonosporales > Micromonosporaceae > Micromonospora > Micromonospora sp. NPDC051924. The sequence continues at coordinate 8,607 of NZ_JBVJJA010000053.1, read as the reverse complement.
CCTCGGCGAGCCACGCCGAAGGCTCGAACTGGACGCTCGCGACGGTCTTGCCGTAGTTCGGTTCGATCGAGCGGGTTTGCCAGCGCATCTCAAGCTTCGTCCAGGTCTCGCCGCGGGCCGTGAGGGCAGCGGAGAGCGCCTCCAACGGAAACCTCACGTCCGCGACTATTGCACGCCGCTTATTGGCAGCGCGACGACGTCCGCATCCAGCCGCGAAGCGCTCGTGACCGAAGGTGAGGCCAGCGCCGGTGCTGGCGTCCGATCGTGCCGAGAAGAGTGCATCCCACCTCGAGGCGTTGCCACGTTCCGGTACCCCTGGGGGTCACTGTTCAGCGTTCAGGGACGGCCGGGCCGACTGTGCCGAGCGGTATGCGCGTGCGACCGTGGACGAAGTGGCGACCAGCTGCGGACGGGACGGCATCCAGACGGTCTGAATGCCGAGTTGCTCGTTCATCGCAGCGAGCTGGTACTCGTGGCGAAGGTCCGCGGCCGTGCGTAGGCCGCGGACAATGACCGTGGCGCCGCGGCGCATGCAGTAGGCGGCGGTCAGGCCGGTCCAGGTGTCCACCTCGACATTGCCCCAGGCTGCCGGCATGGCGTCGCGCACGCGTACGGCCCTGGTCGTGGCCTCGGCGGTTGGTCGCTTGTCGGCGTTTACCGCCAGCAACACAATGATCTGGTCGAACATCACCCGGGCACGGGCCACCAGGTCTCGGTGCCCCGGGGTGAACGGATCGAACGTACCGGGATAGACCGCCAACGAACCGTTTACCGGCACCACTCTACGATCCGACGTAGCCGTCACCGCGACTCCAACCACATGGCCACGATCATCTCAGCCGTACATTTGCCGACCCGACTTCGGGCCTTGTCGTCACCGCCGACCACCGCCGACATCCTGATCTGCCGCGGTCAGGGCGCCCGGGTTCAGCGCGTCGAAGTCTGCGGCTGACCGCTGTAGGCGCTGTGGTCGCCGGCAGGTGACGTAGCGGGGCGGGTCTCGGTCGCAAGCGGTGGTCGAAGTTCACGTGGTCCCAGCGGGACTGCGTTCACTGGCGCTGTCGCCGCCGCGTTCGGCGCCCGCGAACCCGCGGACCTCGCGCAGGTGCTGGTCGCCCGGGAGATCTTCGGCCGCTGGCTCGCCGTAGACCATCCGCCGCCTGCGCGCCCGATGGCATGCGCGACAGCTCACGTGGACTGACTGCCCGGAACGCTCGCTCGCCTACGGGACGCGGCTGTCTTCGGCGGGCGTTGTTGGCCGGATGCCTCCCTGGCCCCCCGCGTTTGCTGGCTTCTGCTCGTTCGGCGATACGGCGCTCAGGTCTGCGGATCTGGGCACGCGCTTGCCGAGGTTGACGAAGAGCAGGATCAGGCCGACGGTCAGCGCGATGTGGCCAAGCCCGGCGAGGCCCGCGATGGCGTCGCCGCTGTCACGGCCGTACACCGTCAGCGCCCCGTGGACGATCATGGCGGTGATCGTGACGGCGAGTCCGGCGTTGTAGACCCAGAAGAACCCGGCGAACAGCCGGCGGTTGGCGGTCAGCGTAAACAGCTTCTCCAGCGCCAGCACGATCAGGAAGAACAGCATGCCAAGCGCGAGCAGGTGAGTGTGCACCAGAGCGAGTTGCGTGTCACCGCTGTAGTGCTCGATTTTCGTGATCTCGCGGTATGCCAGACCGCTGACCAGGCCGAGGATCATGTAGACGTGCGCTGCGACGTAGAGCTTTCTCACCGGCTCAGCATGCGCCCTGGCCACCGAGATGATCAAGGGCGAATTCAAAAACCCGCCATCAATACTGCAACGGCTGGTCGTAGCCTCGGCTGCTGATCGCTGGGCTGGTTGTTGGGGATGCGCAACTGGTCGGGTCGCGGGATGCCGGGTTCGCGGAGTTGCTTGCGGTTTGCGCGTCGGTTTGATCGGGTCGGGCCGATACCGGAGCTGCCCGAGCCGGATCACGGTGGCGGCGCAGGTATCCGGTTCTGCCGCTGACCGCTCGCTAGGGGAAGTAACAGGAAACGAGTGGCCGGTGCCCGGACTGCGGAGATGAGTGCACCGATCGCCCCGACCGCCAGCTCGCGCCCGACTGAACCGGCAACGGGTGCCGAAGTTGGTCGCCGCGGGCGCGAGGGTCGTCCGTGACGAGTGGTATGGCGACGTGTTTTGGTCATGTCGTCATGCAAGACACCGAGGGCAACAAGTTCTGTGTCGCCTGATGCCGGATTGACGCCACATCGCGGGATGATCTCGTGCGGGAGAACGGGGTCGCCGTTGGCAGGGCGTCCGTCTTGCCTTCGATGTTAGTTTCGCCTGCATGACTGGGCAGATCACGGCTGGGCAGTTCCACGCGGCCGACGGTGTCGAGGACTGGCGCTGCCTCTACCATGTGGTCTCGGCCTATTTCCCGACCGGTTCGTTGAACAAAGGCATCGAGCTCGTCGCCGAGATCGGCCGGCTCGCCGACGAGCACGAACAGCAGCACCTCACTATCGATCTGCGTCGCGCCGGCGTTACCGTGAGCCTGGGAGTGCGCCACATCGCGCTGGCCCGGCGGATATCGGCCGCGGCCAGGCAACTGGACATCCCGGCCGACCCGAGCGCCGTGCAGCTCATCAACGTCACCCTTGACGCGCTCGTCGGTGCGGATGTGCTGCCGTTCTGGCGAGCGCTGCTCGGTTATCGCCAGCTCGGCGAGGACTACCTGTTCGACCCAGCGCGTCGCGGCCCCGGCTTCGGTTTGCAGCACATGGATGCGGCACGCCCACAACGCAACCGCCTGCACCTCGATGTCGCCGTCCCACACGATCAGGCTGAGGCCCGCATCGCCGCCGCCTTGGCTGCGGGCGGCCGCCTAGTCTCCGACGCGCACGCGCCGATGTGGTGGATCCTGGCCGACGCCGAGGGCAATGAGGCCTGCGTCGCCACCTGGGTCGGACGCGAATAAGGGACCGACTCCGGGCAGCGAAGACTAATGGCGCATCGCTATCACTTCCGCGTCGACCGGCGAACGGAGCATCTGTCGCTGTCCGCGGGATGGCCGCGCCGGGCAGTTGCTCGTGTCATGGGGCCGCTCGTCCGGCTGGTCTAACCGTACTGATCGGCCGGGCGGGATAGGTGGACCTGATCTCCCGGGCCACCAGCGGACCGACATCCTCAGGTGACAGGTAGTGCACCGCCAGGCCCAGCGGTTCGATCAACCCGAAGTACGCCGCGTTCCTGAACAGCATTTCCTCGTCCGCCAAGAGTTCCTCGGCGGCCCGGTGCACCTTGCGGACCACGTCCGTCGCGCACTTGTGCCGGTTCAGCTCCGGCATGAGGAACCCGGCACCAAACGCGGAGAGCAGGAGGGTGACGCCGATAACGCCGTCGTCCCTCCAGTGCTCGTGGATCGCACGCAGCGATTCAGCACTCTCGGGTTCGTACGCCAAGAGGACCTGCTCCACCAACGCCTGGTCGGCTGCGACGCGCGCTTCCAACTCCTCGTCGTCCCATTCATCGTTCGGCCCATCACCGGCTACTCCCACGGCGCCAAGCCTTACCACCACACTGGCATCGCTGATACAGCGGTCACTCCCGGCCCTGCCGCCGCAAGCCTTACAGGGCGCGCAGCTTGCGGTGGCCGACGAGGGCCCTGGCCAGCAACGTTTCCTGCACTCGATCATGCCAATGCTGATTCACTGTTGAGTGCACTGGAGCATCCCGAGCTCCCGGCGTCCTGCGGACTTCTCGAGCCGGGGTGTGGGGGTGAGTCGGTGGCTGCTCTGGGGAGCCGGCTCCGACAAACCTGTTGCGCAGGGACCTGCCGTCCTGCTTGCCTGAGGCCCGTCAACGACACCTTCATCCCAGGAGAGCTGTGGCCACCACTCCGCTCGGAATCGCCTACGACCACGTTGCAGACGCCAACGACATGCCAATCGTCCTGATCCACGCCGGTGTTGCCGACCGTAGGATGTGGGATCCCCAATGGGAGCGTCTCAGCAGCGAACACGACGTCGTACGGCTTGACCTACGCGGCTTCGGGGAATCGACAGCTCCGCCAAAAGGGCCGCTTTCGCACGTCGACGACGTCTTGTCGACCCTCTCCCATCTCGGCATCAGGCGATGCCACCTCGTCGGCTCGTCGTTCGGCGCCGGCGTCGCATGCGAAGTGGCGCTGACGGCGCCGCAGCTCGTTCAATCCCTCCTGCTGTGCCCGCCAGGTGGCAGCCTGCTGGCCGCACTGACGGACGACCTCAAGGCCTTCTTCGACGCGGAGAAGAGCGCGCTCGCTGTTGGTGACATCGATGCTGCCGTCGAGGCCAACATCGCCTTCTGGGTCGTCGGTCCCGGCCGGGAGGCCTCACAGGTCGACCCCGGCTTCCAAGACTTCGTGCGACGCATGCAGCGCCAGGCGTTCGAGGTGACCGCGTCCTGGTCAGACGTCGACGAGGTCGAGCTGGATCCGCCTGCGCTGGAACGGCTGGACGACATCAAGGCTCCGACGCTGGTGCTGGTCGGCGGTCACGACCTCGCCACGACCCGAGACGCCGCCGACCGGGTATGCGGAGGGCTTATCGACGTTCGCCGCGTCGACTGGCCGGACGTCGCCCACTTGCCGTCGCTGGAACAGCCCGACCGATTCCTCACCCTGCTCCGCGGCTGGATTGCCGACCACAGGGGCTGACGGACCAGCGGTGACCTACGCCGATCAGCAATCAAGCACTCTGGCGCCTGAACACGCAACCCAACATCCGGATCTGCCGCCGTTGGCTCGCGTCACCCCCGGCTCAGTAGTGGGTGTGGATCTGCGTCACTGGATGTCCCAGGATGTCGCCTGCCGTAGTGAGTTCCTCGTCGCTGAGCTCCCAGGCGCTCCGGGCCCAGTTCATGGCGCTCACCTCGAACCGTGCGAAGCCGACCGGTGCCTCGAAGCGCAGTTCGGGCAACGTGAGCGCGGTACCACAGCACGGGACTATCACGCCGAGGTCGTCGATGGTCGGTTCGCCGACCGTCCGACCGCCGTTTCGTCCGATCAGGAGATCCCAGAACCAGTCCAGCCCGATCGCGACGCCGCACCGGGGGCAGTAGACGTCCTCCATGTACTCGCCACCGTCAATCAGCGTGATGTGCTCGTAGAACACCGGCTCAACGGTCTCGACGTGGTCGCCCGGCCTGCCGAAGAGTCCAGCCATGTACTTCACCGCACCGGCGGCCGCCTGGACTGTCGGCTGCCACTCAGGATCGGTGGGAATGACCCGGATATAGAGGTCGCTCATCTCATCCTCTGCGTCACACTCGAACGGTACGGGATGACCTGCCGCCTGGTCTTCCGTCCCGGTAGCACGCATGCCTGAGCCGGAGAAGCACCACCGGCGAGATGGTCAGGGGCGAGACCGATCCGGGCGAGGGAGGCGGTGAACTGTTCTGCCGCTCCGGGTGTGCTGGCGTCCATCGCCGCTGGTGACGCACGGTGATGTATAGCTGCTCTTCCTGCTCCCGCTTCCAGTTTCATAGGACCGGCACGCCGCCACCCGCCGGCTCAAGCACCTGGCACAGGCCGCAGGAATCCGGATGCCGAGGATGCATCCCCACATGCCGCGCCACACGTTCGTCACGACAATGCTCGACGCCGGAGTCAGCCTGCGCGACGTGCAGATCGCCGCCCGCCACGCCGATCCGCGTACCACCAACCGTTACGACCGCGCCCGCAACAACCTCGACCGGCACCCCAACTACATCCTGGCCGCCTACATGGCTTCAGGGACTTAGCCAGCCGCCCGCGGCTTTGCCGAATTGAGCGCGGTCAGTGTGTTTGGTCTCCCAGACCGGCAGCTGGGGTTCGTCGTTGTACACGATGATGTTGGCGTGATGGGTCGGGCGGACCGTAGCGAAGTATAGCTGTTGGGAGGGGATGTAACGCTCGCGCCAGCGCCGTTCGACTTCGGCCCGAGATGACACTCGGCGCTCTCGGATCACGGCACGATCCACGGTCTTCTCGAGCGCGGTCGACACGAAGATGCGCAGGTCCCACCGATCAATCAGTTCCGGGCGCATGAGGAAGACGCCGTCGAAGACCAGCACGGCGTCGGCTGGGGCAGTCGTGAGCGGCGGGGACAGGGCAGTATCCGCGGTGCGGTCGTACACCGCGTGTTGGAAGCGTCGATCTCCGCCTGGTCCGAGCGGATCGAGCAGAACCCGGTTCAGCGCGTCGTAGTCGTGGGTGTCGAAGTAGCAGCCTTCGGCCGAATACTCGCCTCGCGGATAGCGCTGTGCCCGGGGGAAGAGGAAATCGTCGATCGTCGCGCGGATGACCTCGCGGCCCTGTTCGCGCAAGGCGACGGCCAGTTCGTCGGCGAGGGTGGTCTTGCCGGCGGCGGGCGGTCCGTCGATGGCAACCCGCGTCGGGTGCGCGACTGCGACGGACCCGACTGCCTCAGCCAGGCGGCCGAGCAACTCGTCGCGGGTGCCTTGGTCCATGTCCTAACCCGTTCTAGTCTCGCGCCGTTCAAACGCCGCCGCCACCGACCCGGCTGTCCCGGCGGCAGAAGACCGTCAACCGTCACCACGCCAAGATCCGCGCTGTCGGCGAACGCGCTGTCGCGACCCTGAAGGGCTGGAAGGCGCTCGCCAAACTCCGCTGCTGCCCCGCCGCGCCACAGCGGTCGTGCAGGCCATCCTCGTCCTGCAGGCCGCCGATGACGCCCGCTACCCACGATGAGAATGGCTCAATCTACCCTGACAGGATGCAGACCGCGCCGCGCGGCACGATGCACGGGTGGATCTGGCGCGCCAATCTTCTGCCGTTCGTCGAGACGATCGCTGATCTTGTGCGCTGCCGGCTCGACGAGAGTGGGCTTACCGCCGGAGTCGAAGACTCCGACGCCGGCAACGACCGCTGGTTCACCTTGGTGCTGGACGGGCAGCCCCGCGTCGAGATGCACTTCGCGGGTACTGACGACCAGATGCTGGTCGACGTGGAATTGGAAGGCACTGACGAGTCGTTCGAGATCAGGGCCGCTCTACTGCTCGACGTCTGCAGCAGCTACCGCCTGACTCCCGAGGCCGGCTGACTCGAACCGGCATCCACGCTCTGGCGACACCTACCGACGGCGGGCGATGATCCCTCCCTGCCGCACCGTCGACGACCAACACCATCACGATGAAAATAGCTCAGTGTGTGCGGGATGCGGCGCGTTGGGAAGCTTCGATGATTCGTCGCTCGCTTGTTGGAGGCGGCCGTCCGGCACGCACTCGGCGCGGCGGGTTCGGGTCCGGCCCGTAGCAGCGGGTGAAGGGGATAAATGGCTTGCACAGGCGCCGGGCTGAGAGTTTGACTGCTCGCCATGCCTTTCCCCTCACCGATCTTCGTTGCGGGTACGGGTCGTTCGGGAACGTCACGGATCGCCGACATCATCGGCGAACATCCGCTGATCCATCGGATTCCCATGGAGACCCGGTTTCTCATCGACCCGGGTGGCCTGCGGGACCTGGCTGACGCGCTCACCGATCGATACGACCCCACCGTCGGTGAGGACGCCCTGCACCGGCTGAGCGACTTCCTCACCGTACGAGTGCCCGGCCGGCGCGACGATCGCGGCAAAACCGTTCCCGAGCTGGTCGGCGAGCGGCGCTACCGGGACGCGGTGCAACAGCTCTGGCCGCAGTTGATCGCGTACACATACGACGAACCTGCGCCCGCGGAAGGCTTCGGGAACGCCGACCGGCCTGCCGGGCCGTTCGAGCCGCTGAGCCGCCGGCGGGTACTTCCCAGGTATTTCAGCGACCGGGGCGAACTGCTCGGAATCTTGCGGGGCCTGATCGAGGCCATGTTCGGCGGAGCAGCCGCCGACGCGGGCAAGCCGACCTGGTGCGAGAAGACACCGTTCAACCTGCTGTGCATGGAGTTTCTCTGGGAACTGGTCCCCGAAGCGACCATCGTGCACATCAAGCGTCACCCGGTCTCAGTGCTCGCATCCCACCTGGCCCAGCCATGGGCACCGCCCACCGTCGACGGCGCGCTCGCCTACCTCAAGCCGGTCTACCACCGATGGCTCAACTGGAAGAACACGGTCGACCTGACGGGCAGGCGATACGTCGAGGTGAAAGCAGAAGATCTCGCAGCCGACTGGCCCGGGCAGCGCCGCGCCCTGTTCGAACGGCTCGACGTCGACGACTTCGCCACCCCTTCAACGTTTCAGTCGCACAAGCTGACGAACCGCAACGACCAATTCGACGACGAAACCCGCGAGTTCATCGAAGAAGCACTCGGCAAGGTCATCCCGGCCATGGGATATGAGTGACGGCTCTGGCTCTCCACCTTGACGACGCCGCGTCGCGCCCCTCGAACGCCCGGTAAACGCTGCTTCAGCCGAACCGCATCGCTGACCACTCGTTCCTAACCTTTCCGGCCGTCTTTTGGGCCCGCGCTTACGGTGCGGCTGCACGCTTCTGCCGCGGAGCGGTCGCTACGAACGACCGGATCTGCCGATGAGGGCTCTTCGAAATTGGTGGGGCTTTGAGCGCCGGACGGGGCTCCCAGGGCGATTGCATAGTCGGCGGGCGGGTTGCTGGCCAGGAGTTTCGAGACGAGTTCGGCCTCTGTGGAGGCGTCAGGAGCGGGTGAGGCCGCA
>NZ_JBVJJA010000052.1:0-41670 GCF_055586005.1 Micromonospora sp. NPDC051924 | reverse complement strand
TGGGTGTTTTTTTTCTTCCCCGGCGCCCACCCCCCCCCTCCCCCCCCCCCCCCCTCCCCCCCCCCCCCCCCCCCCCCCCCCCGGCTCCGCGGAGCAGTCAGACCAGACGGATGCCTCCGGGCGGATCGTCGGCCAGGCGATCGGCTCTTGCTGATGTGGACCTTGCCGGAGCGTCGGCCGGCCGACTCGTAGCTGGTCGGGTCAGGCCGTATTGGCGGCCGGGCAACTGGCGCAGGTGAAATGGGATTGGGTGTTCTGTTCTTCCGCTCGCGCCGCCCTACTCTAGCTAGGCTTCGTTCAGTTCCCGCAGGTGACAGGCGTGTTGATGCCCACCGACACCGACACCGACACCGGCGCGGCGCGGCCTGACGACCAAGACGATTCACATTGGCTGACCTCAATTCGAGCGGCCGATGGCCATGAACTACGGGTAGAGGTGTACGCCATGAGCCACCAACTGCCGTCTGCCAAGCTCATCTCCCGCCGCGTTGTCCTGGCGGGCATTGGAGCCGCCGCCGTCGCGGGACGAGCCCCTCGTGCCGTAGCGGCGACCCGCGATCGGCATCCTGAGGACTTCGATGCGTCCGTTCCGCTCGCCTGGTTCGACCTTGCGCTGGCGCTGACGCGGACGACACCTGGCTTCACGCCGCCGGTGTCGGCGCGCGCGTTGGGCTACGCGGGTGTGACGCTGTACGAGGCCGTCGTTCCGGGATCCCAGCAGTACCGATCGCTCGCCCGGCAGTGGCCTGGTCTACGCGGGCTGCCTCATGGCGAGCGGAGCGACAACTGGCCGGTCGTGGCCAATGCCGCGCTCGCCGGCATCCTGCGCTCGCTGTATGCAAACACGAGTGCGGCCAACCTGGCCGCGATCGACGCATTGGAGGCCGAGCTCAGCGAGCGTGTACGCCGCAACTCCTCCCATTCTGAGGTCGCCGCGTCGGCGCGGCGTGGTGCGCAGGTGGCGCGCGCGGTGTTCGACTGGTCTCGCGGGGACGGCGGCCACGAGGGCTATCTGCGCAACTTCCCGCCGGACTACGTGCCGCCCTCCGGCCCTGGGCTTTGGGTCCCCACCCCACCGGCGTTCCAGCCTGCGCTGCAGCCGGGATGGGGCGACAACCGTCCTCTGGTGTTGCGCGCCTGCCCCAGTTGCGCACCCGACGATCCCACCCGCTACTCCGAGCAGGGACAGTCTGCCTTCTTCAGAGAGGCGCGGGAGGTGTACGACGCGGTCAACAACCGCACGCCGGAGCAGGAGGCGATCGCGCTCTTCTGGTCCGACGACCCGGGCGTGACGGCCAGTCCCCCAGGTCACTCGATCTCGGTAGCGACGCAGGTGCTGCGCCTCGAGGACGCGTCGCTGATGCTCGCCGCCGAGACTTGTGCCAAGGTCGGCATGGCCGTGTGCGACGCATTCATCGCCTGCTGGAAGACGAAGTACATCTACCACCTGCTCCGCCCGGTCACGTACATCCAGCGGCTCATCGACCCGACCTGGTTGCCGCTGCTGAACACGCCGCCCTTCCCGGAGTACACGTCGGGCCACTCGGTACAGTCCGCCGCCGCGTTCGGTGTGCTCGCGGACCTGTTCGGTGACTCGTACTCGTTCGACGACCACACGCACGACAACCGGGGGCTCGCGCCGCGGCGTTTCGACTCGTTCAGTGCGGCCGCCGAGGAGGCGGCGTTATCCCGGTTGTACGGCGGCATTCATTTCCGCCCGGCAATCGAGCGAGGGCTTACCCAGGGACGATGCATCGCCGAAGCGGTCAACGGGCTGCCCGTGCGCCGCTTGAAGCGGCACGGACTTCAGCTGGGCACCCCGGGAACGGGGCGCGATCAAGCGTAACGGCCATGGGATCTCCGGCGACCAACCGAACCGCCCGATCCCGCAACCCACCCGGATAGTGCAGTTCTGTGGCATGACTCATCCTCACAGTCGAGTCTCCATGGAACCCGGGTGGTTCACCCAGGTGGGGGACCGCCACCTTGACTTCCGCGAAGGCCGGGACGCGCTCCACCGGCAGTGCCTATCGTCCGTGAGTGCGCGCAGAAAGCTCTACGAACTCCATCTGCACTTTCCCACCACAGCGATCGAAGAGGACCCACATGAACATCCGTAGGACATCGGCTCGTGCGTTCATCTCCATCCCGCTTGCGTTGCTGTCCGTCACTTTGGGCACAGGGGTGGCGCACGCAGCGAGCATGAATGGTGCTGCTGGTCAGATGCCGGCCAAGTACGATGGCAACACGATCACCGTCAATATGAAGGAAATGCCGGACGCTGCTTCAGCCGCACTGATCTTGCACAATTCAAGCATCAACACGATCTATGCAACGAACGACCTGGACGAGGAGCAGGACTTCTTTCCTGTGATCGATGCGATCCAGGGCGACGGGTTCAACCCCCTGTGGCAGCAAGTCCTCATCGAGTTCAATGCGGGATCCACTCCTCACCAGTTCCAATCCGACGAGGAGGTCCTGGACGCTGCGGAGGCAGGGGAAATCACTCTCCACGTGACGGACGAGGTGTATCGCTGTTCAGTTGTGGGCCGGAAGTAATAGCGTCGCGCAATGAACCTGCCCGCCTCGCAAGCGGCGGGCAGGTTCGTGCGGCTCCTTCAGCCTTGGACGCAGGTCCGGGCGGTGATTGTCCGGGATTGGCTCTAGCCTGTCCGCATGCCTGCCGAGACCTCGATGGACGTGGATCACCTCGCGATCCGGCCTCTGGTGCCCGACACCTGGCCCGCTTTCGCCGACCTGGTCGCGCGGCACAACGGCGTGTTCGGCGGGTGCTGGTGCACCTGGTTCCACACACTGTCCCGCGACAAGGAGCGAACCTACGAGGGCAACCGCGACCTCAAGTGTCGCTTGGTCGAGGAGGGGGCCGCCCGACTACCGTGTCACCTGCATCTTCGTGGACCGACGCTACCGCCGACGCGGGGTCGCGATGCTGGCCCTACGAGGAGCTCTCGACCTCATCGCCAAGGCTGGCGGCGGGGTGGTCGAGGGGTACCCGCACGACATGTCGAAGCAGCCGATGGGGAAGAAGATGTCGTCCTCCTTCCTCTACAACGGCACGCGCAGGATGTACGAGGACGCCGGCTTCACGTACGAGCGGTCCAAGGGTCAGAAGAACTGCGTGATGACTCGGACGATAGCGCCCGCCTGATCGCGTTGCCCGCCGCGACCTCAGGGGCGGTCACCGTGCACGGTCGGGGTCCGAAGCGAGGTACCGCAGGCCGCGGGTGAGGAAGGTCCGGGGGTTGGTGTCGAGATACCGGGCCCAGGATGGGTCCGCCTCGCCGCGCAGCCAGGCATACCGGGCCAGGGCGTATCCGTACATGGGTTCGGTGAGGTAGCCGAGTCGGCTGGTGTGGGTGTAGGTGAAGCGGCCGCGGGCCTGTCGGGTGTACTCAAAGGCGGCGTTGGCGGTGAAGATGCCGAGCCCGAAGAAGACGGTCAGCAGATCGGTGAGGGGTTCGTGGTCGGCCCGGTCGGCGTTGATCCGGCCGTCGCCGAGCAGCAGGACGTGGCCCAGTTCGTGGGCGAGGGTCGCGACCAGAGCCATCGGCTGGTGGGCCTGGGCGTCGCGGATACCGATGACGGACCCGCCCGAGTGGCTACGGTGATCGCCGGCAGCGCCCGACCACCGGGTCTGCAACGGTACGTGTCCGGCCAGGTCCGGGTCGTCGTCGTCCGCGACGTATTCCAGCTTCACCCGGGCCGGGTCGATGTCCATCTGCCGGCAGAGTTGACCGAGAACGGTGCGGACGTCGTCGCGACTGGCCCGGTAGACGCCCGGAAAGTAGTCGTCCGTGGGAAGGACCACCTCGCCGTGCAGCCGATCCTCGCCGAACTCGGTCACGAACCAGTCCAACGACCGCTCGATCCAGCGCTGCTCCTCGGGTCGCACCGGGCATTCGACACGTCGCCACCACGCCATGACCCACAGTTTGCGACCTACGTGCCACCCGTGGTGGAACTGCGGGCCGACGGGCGGCGCCGCCACTCGCACCGACTTCTCCAAAACCGCCTTGTTGTCTCGCTGACCCGTGCCTACTGTGCGGTGATGCTCTCGCGAACGCTGACGGTGACCTGCGATGCGCACGACCCGCCTCGCCTGGCGCAGTTCTGGGCCGGCGTGCTCGGCCGGGAGGTCGTCGAGGACGCCGGTGGTGCGCTCCTGCCTGGCGACGACACCCAGCCCAGCCTCCGGTTCGTCCCGAGCCGCGCGGAGAAGGTGGGGCCGAACCGCCTGCACCTTCACCTGACCAGCGCCAGCCACGCCGACCAGCAGCACATGGTGAAGACGGCGCTGGGGCTCGGCGCCAGCCACCTCGACGTCGGGCAGCGCCCCGAGAAGGGGCACGTCGTCCTGGCCGACCCCGAGGGCAACGAGTTCTGCGTGATCGAGCCGGGCAACGCCTTCCTCGCCGGGTGCGGCTTGCTCGGGGAGATCGCCTGCGACGGCACCCGGGAGGTCGGCCTCTTCTGGAGCGAGGCGCTGGGCTGGCCGCTGGTGTGGGACCAGGACCAGGAGACCGCGGTCCAGTCGCCGCACGGCGGTACGAAGGTCGCGTGGGGAGGCCCGCCCGTGGCCCCGAAACACGAGCGGAACCGGCAGCGCTTCGACCTCGCCCCGGCCGGCGGCGACCAGCAGGCGGAGGTCGACCGGTTGGTCTCCCTCGGGGCCACCCGGCTCGAGGTCGCTGAGGACGGCGCCGTCGTGCTGGCCGATCCCGATGGCAACGAGTTCTGCGTGAAGGGGAACTGACCACAGCGCGGCGCGGTCGACGCGGCAGCCTGCGCAAGGCCGTGGAGCCTAACTGGGTGGTCCGATCGGGATGGATCGGTGACCATAGGCGACATGGCGAGGGACCGGGCATGAGGTTGCCACTTCAGGGCGGGCTGCCGCCGGTGGATGCGGTGGCCGGCACAGTCGTGGAGATCGCCTGTGACGAATCAGGGTTCTCCGGCACCAATCTGCTCGATCCAGCCACCCCGGTGATCACACACGCGAGCGTCGACCTGCGCGAGAAGGAGGCGGCTGGGCTGATCGCGACGCTGCGGTCCGGTTTCCGCTTCTCGCCGAACGAGTTCAAGTCCCGACAGTTCCTCCGCCGCCCCGAAGCGGGTGAGGTGCTGGAGTGGTTCCTGGCGGCGTTGCGCGGCCGGGCACACGTCCACCTGGTCGACAAGCAGTACTTCCTCGTCACCCGCATCGTCGATCTGCTGCTGACCGAGCCGTCGTACGCGGCCGGTACCCGTCTGACCCAGGAACACCGATCGGCCGCCCTCGCCCTGTACCGGGCCGGGCGCTCGGCCGGTTCCGACTGGGCGGTCTTCGTCGCGGCCTTCGTCGAGATGCTCCGGATCAAGCGGCGAGTCCGGCCGGATCACCGGACCGTGGAACGGTTCTTCGAGGCACGGGATGCGCTGGTACGGCACGGGCTGGACGCGCAGGCCGAGGCGGTCCTCCACGGACTCAGCCGGACCCGGGTGGGCGCCATCCTGGCCAGGCTGAGCGACGACGACCGGTCGATTCCGCCACCGCTGGAGCCGATGCTGCCGGCGTTGGCCGAGACCGTCCTGTTCTGGAGCGGCGGGCGGCGGCGGGTGCTGGTGGTCCACGACGAGCAGAGCGCCCTCACCGCCGACCGGTTGCGGCGCCTCCAGCGGGTACTGACCGACAGCGCCGGACTGTCGCCGCTGGCCGGGCTGGTGATGGTCGACTCCCGGGACGATCCGCGGGTCCAGGTCGCCGACGTGCTCGCCGGGGTGGCCCGGCGGCTGCCGGGGATCGTCGACGACGGCCCACTCCAGCCGTTGCTCTCCCCGACCTCACTGCGCGATCCGATCGGTGACGCCCTACCGACCTGACGGTCAAGCGGGACACGGCCACCGCAGCCCGCCGGGCGGGCGGAGGGTGGATCGGGCGACAGCGAGGGCCAGACCCGCTCGGGCCAACTGGTCAGCTCATGGCGACGGCGTACGCCTCCTCGCGCACGTCGGCGTCCGGATGCCGGCGCAGGCCGACCAGCAGATCGCGCCACGGGGCCTTCCAACCGAAGCCGGCCCCATGCCGGACCAGCGCCACCGCGAACAGCCCGCCGGCGAGGTCGCCGCGACCGGCCAGCCGCGCGACGGTGTCGGTGAGGGTCGCCGGGTCGGGCCATTCGCGGAGGCTTCGCAGGCGGGCGCCGACGCGTTCGGCGGTGCGGGTCCCGAGGACGGGCCGGCCCGCGCACAGTCCGGCGATCTCGTCCAGATTGTCCAGCCGGCCGAGGTCGACCAGCAGCCCGGTGGCCGTGCCGGCGTAGGTGGGCCGGCCGGCGAGCCACCGCGCCGATTCGATCAGCGCGGTCCGGTCGGCACTGGCGGGCCGGCTCCCGGACCGGACGGCCGCGCCGCGTACGAGGAGTTCGATGCGGCGTCGAGCGGGGCGGTCCGATGCCGGGTCGCCCGGATGGTCGTCGTCCGCGTCGAGGTCCACGAGCCGGGCCAGCGCGGCGCCGAGCAGCGTGTCGCCGCCGGCCTTCAGCAGGTTGGGGACCTCGATGTGCGCGATCGTCTCGTCGAGGTCGGTGAGCCGGTCCACGACCAGGTCGGTGACCCCGACCAGCCACGGCGACCATTCCCCGAGCTGTCCGAACGCGGCGCGCCGGACCTCCCGGTCGGCGGCGCGGCACGCCTCGACGATGAGCGCGCCGTAGCGCCGGCGGTGCCGCTCCGGGATCGTGTACGGGTAGGCGCTCAGGACCGCGCGCCGCTCCTCCCGGCTGCCGTCGACCGCGGTCCGCAGGATGGTCCAGCTCGCCTCGGTCTGCAGCCGCTGCCGGGCGGCGGAGACGATCGCCGCGCGCACGTCACGGTGCGTGTCCGGGTTCGTGTACGCGTCGAGCAGCGTCGCCATCACCCGCGGCGGCCCGTAGCGGGCCAGCAGCCGGCCCGCCTCCTTCCGGCTCGTGATCTTCGCGGGACCGGTCACCACCTCGGCGAGCAGGTCGGCGAGCCGGGACGGGGGGACGTGCCGGGCAGCCCGGCCGGCCGCGTACAGCGCGACCCGGGCCCGTTCGCCGTCGGCGTACCGGAGCAGCACCGGCAACGCCTCGTCCGGCCGGTCGGTCCAGACCAGCGCGCCCAGCGCCGCCTCGGCGATCGGTACCTCCGGGGCGTCGAGATGACGCAGCACCAGTTCGCGGCCCGCGTCGCCGACGCCGGCGGCGGCCCGGATCGCCGCCACGCGCTGCCACACCCCCTGCCCGGTGTCGGCGACGACCAGCTCCTGCAGGTCCACGAAACGTTCCTGCTGGCGGGGCAGCCAGCGCTCGGCGTGCAACGCCCACGCGGGCACCCATCGCGTCCCCGGTTCCACGAACCGGCCGCGCGGGCGGCGCTTCAGCACCCGGTCGAGCAGGTCGGTGCGGGAGGTGCAGATCGTCGCCCACACCTCGTGGATCGTCACCGCCGACGCATCGACATCGAGCACCTCAACCACTCGCGCCGAGCGCGTACGCGGATCGTCGAGCCACAGCCCGATCGCCGTCCGGCCCACCGAGGGCAGCGTGTGCGGGCCGATCGCCCGACGCAGCAACTCCTGCAGCTGCGGCAGCCGCCAGGCGCGCTTGCCGAACGCGTGGGTGAGCGCGAAGAGCGGACCGTACCGGCCGCGCGTCATGCCGGCCTCGACCCAGCCGCGCAGCCGCTCGAAGACCATCGTCTCCTGCCCGTCGCGCAGCACCGGGTCGAAGCGGCGCAGCACCGGTACGGTCGCGCCCGCGCTGACCAGGTCGATCGTGAGCAGCGCCCACTCGCGCAGCTCCGGCACGGCGACGTGGTGTTGCAGGACGTCGACCGCGAGCGAGCTCAGCGCGGTCATGGTGGCGGCGGAGGAGTCGCGCGCGTCGACCGCGTCGGTGGTCAGCTGCGTGAGCCCGGCCGCCGTCCCCGCGGTGAGCAGCGGTGCCACCTTTCCCAACGCGGTGAGCGCGGCCGCGCGCACCGGATCCTGCTCGTTGCGCAGCCGGCCGAGCCGGACGATCACCTCGGCCACCGCCCGCGGGTCGCGGGAGCGGCGGGCGGCCTCCACCAACAGCGCGTAGCCGTGCGCCCGCTCGTCGGCGTCTCCGGAGCGCAACGCGAGATCCAGCGCCGCGGACGCGTCCGGCCAGGACAGGTACGCACTCCAGGTGCGCACCTCGGCCTCCCGCTCGCGGATCCTCGGCAGGCCCAGCACCCGGGTCGCCTCGCGGATCCGCACCGCGGCCGGCAGCACCTCCATGACCTCGGCCGCCGGAATCAGCACTGCGGTGTCGGCGTCGGCGAGGGCCCGGCCGTACAGTTCGCCGCGCCGGCTCGGCGCCACGGCGTCGAGCAGCGCCGCCAGCGCCCGGCTCTGATCACGGAACCGGCCGGCGAGCGGCACCAACTCGTCGGTGGGCAGCGCCGCGAGGCGGCGCAGCAGGGCCGGCGGCGGCACGGTCCGCGTCAGCCAGGCCGCGCGGCCCGGCGTGGTGAGCAGGCGGGCGACGCGACTCGCGTCGTGTGCCGCGAGCCTTCCGTACGAGACCAGCGGGCCGGGCAGCGACTCCTCGGGTGCGTACCGTTCGAGCAGGTCGAGCGCCTGAGCCGGGTCACTCCGCAGCACCGCACCGGCGGCACCGCCCCAGATCCTCCCGCGCAGCTCGGGCGGGGCCGCGGCCAGCCGCTCGCGGATCCGGTCCAGCAGCGGGCCGGGGTGCCACCGGACCAGCCGTTCAAGGTTGAGCACGTGCTCCAGGTCGGGCAGCAGCGCCCGTACCGTGTCGGCGCCGCAGGCGGGCAGCAGCGCGGCTGCCTCCTCGTCGCCGAACTGGGCCCGAACGCCGATGATCAACGCGTCAGCGACAGCGGGCGCATGCCGACGGCGCAGGGTCCGATAGACCCGCCGCCGCTCCATCGCCGGCCGGTCGACAAGGTCGCCAGCCAGGACGCCGACACGCAGCGCCGCGCTGAGCGCGGCACCCCTGATCGACGGCTGCGGGTCGCGCGTCGCGGCGGCGATGCCGTCCGCGTCCCGGGCCACCATCGCGGCGACCAGGGCGAGACGCCGCTCGTGGGGGCACCGCTCGCGCAGGTCGGCGCAGACCCGGGCACGGTCGGGCGCGGTACGCGCCCACTCCGCGAGGCGGTTCATCCGTCTGCCGTAAGGCAGCGGATCGAGCGAGGTCAGCAGGGCACGGGTGGCGGCGAGCACGGCGATCATTCTGCCCGTGACCGCCCCGGGATGAGATCAGTTATTCCTTCGCCAGGCAGCCCCGGGCGGCTTACGCACGAGGAGAACTTCGGGTCGCGGATCCGGACCGTCGCGTGTCTCTCGGGCACTGCGGCCCGGATCCGTGCTGCCCCGTCCGGCCGGCGTGCCGGCATCATGCCGTGCGCAGCGCCGTGGCCGGGGAGAGACGGGCGGCCCGCATAGCCGGGTAGACGCCCGCCAGCCCGCCGATGAGGATGGCAGCGGCCAGTCCCGCGCCGATCGCGGCAGCCGGCACGAGGGTCTGCCAGCCGCGGACGGTGGCCATCGCGTACGTGACCGCGGTGCCCAGCAACACCCCCGCCATGCCGCCCCCCACGCCCAGCAGCAACGACTCGACCAGGAACTGGGCCGCGACGTGCCGCCGGGTGGCGCCCAGCGCCCGACGCAGCCCGATCTCGCCGCGCCGCTCGAGGACCGAGATCACCAGCACGTTGGCGATGCCGATGCCGCCCACCAGCAACGCCACCGCGCCGAGACCCAGCAGCAGAACGGTGGCTCCGCCGGTGACCGCGAGCCGGGCGGTGAGCGCTTCCGAGGGCCGGCTCACGGCGACCTCCTCGGGGTGGGCCGGGTTGGCCGCCCGTCCCAGCAGGCCGGCCACCTCGTCGGTGCGCTCGGTCTGCGCCCGCACGAAGATCCGGGTCGGGTTGCCGTCGTACCCGAATTGGGCGGCCGCCACCGGCGCGCCGATCAGCGCCGACGCGTCCAGCTCGGGCGCCAGCTCGACCGGCGCCATGATGCCGACCACGGTGTACCAGCGGTGGCCGAGGTAGACCTGCGGGTGGCCGGTGACGTCGCGGATGCCCAGCGACGTGGCGGCGTAGTTGCCGAGCACCACCGCCGGATAGCGGGCCAGCGCCGCGTCCAGGAAGCGGCCGTCCACCAGGGTGCCGTCCAGCGTGGCGAGCAGCGCCGGGTCGGTGACCCGCACGGACAGCCCGCCGGTGCGCCCGGGCGGTATCCGGTCGTTGCGATAGATCCGCACGTCGAGGGTCGCGGTGGCCGCCGAGGTGAGCACCCCATCGGTACGCGCCACCGCCGTGCCCGCGGTCACCGGCAACTCGGCCTCGTCCCCGCGGATGGTCTTGCCGTTGGCCACGGTGAGCAGGTTGGTGCCGACCCGGTCGATGCGGGCGAGCACGTCGGCCTGGCTGGATCGGGTGACGCCGAGCACGGCCACCATGGCGGCGATCCCGATCGCCACCCCGAGGATGGACAGCGCCGCCCGTCCGGGCCGCGACCGCAGGCCCACGGTGCTCACCGGCAGCAGGTCGGCGACGCGCAGGCGGGACCTCACGACGCACCCCCGTTGTCTGCGACCACCAGGCCGTCCCGCAACTGGATGCGGCGCCGCATCGCCGCGGCGACCCGCTCGTCGTGCGTGATCACCACGATGGTGACGCCGTCATCGTTGAGCTCGCGCAGCAGTTCGACGATCCCGGCGCCGGTGACGGAGTCGAGGTTGCCGGTGGGCTCGTCGGCCAGCACCACGGCCGGGCGGCCGACCAGCGCGCGGGCGATCGCCACCCGTTGCCGCTCGCCGCCGGACAGATGCGCGGCCGGGAAGTCGGCGCGGTGGGCCAGGCCGACCCGCTCGCATGCGGTGCGGGCGGCGCGCCGGCGTTCGGCGGCCGGCACGCCGCGGTAGAGCAGGCCGTTCGCCACGTTCTCTGCCGCACTCAGCCGCTCCAGCAGGAAGAACTGCTGGAAGACGACCCCGAGGAGGTGTGCACGCACGCCGGAGAGCTGCCCGTCGCGCAGCTTCTCGACCGGGTGGCCGGCGATGCGTACCGAGCCGCTGGACGGGCGGTCCAGGCCGGCGGCGAGGTTGAGCAACGTGGTCTTGCCGGAACCGGACGGGCCCGCCACGGCCACCAGCTCCCCGCTGTGCACGGTGAGGGTGACCCCGCGCAGCGATTCGACGGGCGGCGTGCCCGGGTAGACCTTGCGCGTGTCGATCAGCTCCAGGACGGCGGTCATGTCGCCGGCACCTCCACGGTCTGGCCGGCGGTGAGGCCGCGGACGATCTCCACCTGGCCGGTGCTCTCGTCGAAGCTGCCCGGTTCCACCTGGACCGCCGCCCCGCCGGCCAGACGGACCTGGTAGCCGCCGCCTGGGCGGGCGAGCAGTGCGGCGATCGGGATCAGCAGGACATTGCGGCGGGCGCCGGTGACGATGTCGACGGTCACCGGCGCCTGGTCCAGGTTGGAGCCGCGGGGCAGGCGGACCGCGATGGTGAGCGGGATCGTCGCCGTGTCCGGGTTCGCCGGCTGCTGCGGGCCGTTGCTCTCGTTACCCGAGGGCGTCGTCGCGACCTGGCCGACGGCGGTGACCCGACCGGGGATCGGGTCGGCGTCCGGCAGGCTGACCTCGACCTGGTCGCCGGTGTGTACGGTAATGCGCTGCGCGGTGTCCAGTTGGGCGGTCACCGCCCGGCTCGTCGACGTTCCGGTGAGCACTGTCGTGCCGGGCCCGACGGTGCCGCCGACCCGGACCTGGAGCTGGGTGACGCGCAGCGGGGTGGGCAGGAAGACGACCTGGCCCTGGGTGAGTCGTCCGGAGCGCTGGTACGCCGGCCGCCCCCAGGACGCCTCCCAGCGCCGGATGGCCGTGGCCGTGGCGGCGCTGAAGTGCCGGTCCACGGTGATCCGGTGGTACGGGTCGAAGCCCATGGCGACCAGGTTGCGTTCGAGTTGGCGCACGTCGGGGCCGTCGCTCATCCCGTAGCGGAAGTCGCGGTAGGCAGGAACGCCGCCCAGCAGGAGGCGGACCGGCGCGTCGGCCACCCGGTAGAGGACGCCGCCGCGGCCGATCGTGTCGCCCGAGTCGGGCGCCGCGGTCAGCACGCCGGGCGCGCCCTGATGGTCGAGAGTGTAGGAGCCGGCGTACCCGAGGATGCCGCTGACCTGGACGCGCTCGGTGAGCGTGCCTTGGGTGACCTTCGCGGTTCCGACGGCCACCGAGGCGGCGGGGGTCTCGGGGCCGCTCGGCGCGGAGCGGGCGGCGTAGGCGACGCCGGCGGCGAGCGGGGCGGCCACCGCGACCGCGAGCACGGTGCCAGCCCCGCGGCGGCGGGTCACTTCTTGCCTCCGCTGTTGTCCTGGATGCGGACGCCCTCGCTCCAGATGTGCCGGCACGCCTGGGCCGCTGGGTTCATCTGCTGGGGCGGGACTCCGTTGGCCAGCGAAGTTCCGCTGAGGTCGAATACGCCAGCGGCATCCGGGTCGGGGAACTCGGGGATGCCGTGCTCGCGGATGCACTTGGCGTACTCGGCGAGCTTGCGCAGGTCGTCGGCCGAGAGCTTGTCCTTTGGGCGGAAGGCCGTCGGGGGGTACCGGTCCTCGATCGACTTGCACGCCTCGATGATTCCCGGATGGTTCCGTAGGTCCGACTTCCATTCGTACCCGCCCTGAGGTGGGAACGAGAGGTATCCATCCGAGGTGAGCTCCGCGTCCGGCATCCGGGTCATGCCGTGGCCGCGCATGCACTGGACCCACTCCTGGCCGAGGGCGAGGAGCTGCTGCCGGCTCACCGACGCGGACGCCGACGGGCCTGGCGCCCCAGAGGCAGAGCCGCCGCGGTCGCATCCGGCGACCCCGGCCCCGACCGCGAGCAGTGCGGCGAGGAACACTGTGGACGTTGTTCTGGTCATGGCTACACGGTGGCCGCCGCAGCGATGGAACTCATCGGACCGGAGTCGGTCCTTCGGCCGCCGCCGGTACCGCGGACGTAGCACCTGAGTCGGACGCTGCCGGGGCCTCCGCTCCCTACCATGGGAGGGTGCCCCGGTTCGTGCCGCGCCACTTTCTGACCGACGCCGCCCTGGCGCTGGTGCTGGTCGTGCTGACCGTGGGTCCCGGGCTGGTGATGGAATTCCTGGCCAGGACGAACCCGGATGCCGCGGCAGAGTACATGAAGAAGAACGTTCTCCCGGCGGACCAACTGTGGTGGATGTTCGCCGCGCTGATCGTTGTCGGCCTGCTGATCAGACAACACCATCCGCCGCTGGCCCTGGTTTTCGCCGGGGCCGGGACGTTCGGCCACCTGTTCATCGACGCCAAGTTCCAGCTGCTCGATCTGGCGCTCCCGCTGGTCCTGTACACCGTGGCCGCGATGGCCCGGAACCGGCGGCTCTCGCTCGCCGTGCTGGCGCTCGCCATGCTCCTGACCTACGCGACGATGGTGGGCGGCCAAATCTATGCCGAATGGCAGGAGTTCGCCAGCAAGCAGGGCGTGCAGGAGCAGGTCGAGCGAGGTTCGGGAACGAAGGTGGTCAGGCCGGTACCGCCACCGGCTTCGGTGTTCTCGGTCGACAGACTGGTCAATGTGGGCCAGGGAGTCATGGAGCTGTGGCTGCTGCTGGTCGCGGCGTTCGCGGTCGGTGACGCGATGCGCAGCCGGCGCGCGCACCTGGCCGCGGTCGAGCAGCGGACCGCCGATCTGGCCCGGGAGGAGCGGCAACGGGCGGTGCTGGCGGTCGCGGCGGAGCGCGCCCGGATCAGCCGCGAGCTGCACGACGTCGTGGCGCACGGGATCTCGGTGATGGTGGTGCAGGCGCAAGGCGCGTCCGCCGCGCTGGACCGGCACCCCGACCGTGCCGCCACCGCCCTGCAGCACGTGATCACCACCGGACGGGCCTCGCTGGCCGAGATGCGCCGGCTGCTCGCCGCCGGGCGCACCGATCCGGCCGAGGACGCGCCACTCACCCCGCTGCCGGGCCTCGGCGCGGTGCCCGCGCTGATCGACCAGTTGCGGTCCACCGGAATGCGGATCGAGCTGCACGTCGACGGGGTGCCCGCCGCGGTGCCCGCGGCGGTCGACCTGTCCGCGTACCGGATCGTGCAGGAGGCCCTGACGAACACGTTGAAGCACGCGGGCCCGGGCGCCGGCGCGGTGCTGCGGCTGGCCTTCGAGCCGGGACGGCTCCGGGTGGAGGTGACCGACGACGGCGCGGGCCTGGCGGACGGGGCGGACGGGCGCGGCAACGGGTTGCGTGGCATCGCCGAGCGCGTCGCCATGCTGGGGGGCGACCTGGAGGCCGGCCGGGCCGACAGCGGCGGGTTCCGGCTGTGCGCGACGCTGCCGCTGCAGGCGCGCGAGATCACGTCGGTACCGCGATGAGCGTACGGGTGGTGCTGGTCGACGATCAGACGCTGGTGCGCACCGGGTTCCGGCTGGTGCTGGAGGAGACCGGCGACATCGAGGTGGTCGGGGAGGCCGCCGACGGGTCGCAGGCCTTGCACGTGGTGGCCCGTAGCCGGCCCGACGTGGTCCTGATGGACGTGCGGATGCCGGGCCTGGACGGCATCGAGGCCACCCGCCGGATCCGCTTCGGCCCCCACGCGGCCCGCGTGATCATCCTGACCACCTTCGACCTGGACGAGTACGTGCTGGCCGGGCTTCGGGCCGGAGCCAGTGGCTTCCTGCTCAAGGACGCGCTCGCCGCCGACCTGGTCGCCGCCGTACGTGTGGTGGCCGCCGGCGAGGCGGTGGCCGCGCCCACTGTCACCCGCCGGCTCTTCGCGCACTACCTCGGCAAGGCCCCGCCGCGGCCGGAGACGAATGCGCGGCTGGCGGTGCTGACCGAGCGCGAGCGTGAGGTGCTGACCCTGGTCGCGCGAGGGCTGTCGAACGCGGAGATCGCGGCGGCCCTCTTCGTCTCCGAGAGCACGGTCAAGACACACCTCGGCCGGATCCTGGCGAAGCTGGGGCTGCGGGATCGGGTGCAGGCGGTCATTCTCGGCTACGAATGCGGCCTGGTGGAAATCGGCGACGACCGGTAGGGGTCAGGAGCCGTCGAGCGGTGCCTATGGTTGACCGCCGCTGGACAGGTGCGGTGCCAGGTAGCGGATCAAGGGGCCGCTCGGATCACCGTAGTCGAGGATGATGTCCGGATCGTCGTCCGCCGACGAGTTCGGCGCACCTGTCTCCTGGCGGTCGACCTCGCCGCCGCGTGCGGTGGGGACGGCGGGGGTGACCCGGATGGTCACGCGCTGCACGGCACGGTCCGTCTCCGTGTCGGATCCGCTCACGATGACGACGAGGGTCGAAGCGCCTTCCTGCTGTGCGCCCCCCGGGTCTGGTTCCGCCGGCAGGCAGCGGCAGGCGCGGCCACGGGCGTGCAACGCCTGCGCCAGGTGACCGACCAGGGCCAGGCGGGAGACGGGGCAGGTCACGGCCACCCGCAGGCCCTTGCCGACCGACGCCGCCACCACGGCGTCGGCGATGGTGGTGAGCGCTGCCCGTTCGCGTGCGATCACGGAGAGATCAGGCACGGCCGCGCCCCTCATTCAGGCTGGACTTCACCTCACTACAGGCGCGGCGAACCCGGGTGCCCGTTACATCGTGCCGCCTGAGCGGGCAGAACACCTAGGCGGTGACGAGCGGACTCCGCGCCCCCGCGGCGGCGCCGTTCACCATCCCGAGTAGCTGGTGTTCGGCTCGCAGGCGGTACGAACACGGCCAATATGCCTGGCAGTCCCGGCATCGGCGGCGGTCGTCGTCACGCTGTCGGTGCCGGACGACCAACGCCTGCCACTGCTCCTGATCCATGTCCATGCCCTCGGGATACCCACAAACACGACTTTCGTCACAGGAGCCCTTGGTCGGCCATGGCCTGGTCACAACGAGCGGAGTTGTCACGCGCGTGGAACACTCAGCTCATCGATCCGGCTCCACCCGGACATGGGGGACGTCATGGCGCTTCGTCGTGTCGCAGTGACCACGCTCGTACTGGCTCTCCTGGCCCCGGTCGGGCCGGTCGCCACCGCCGCACCACCGCCGCGTTCACTGTCGACGGTCGCCGTCAGCACCGCCTCCGAGCCGATCTTCGGGCCGGCCCAGGCCATCCCGGTGGGGTCGACCCCGGAGGCCACCGCGATCGGTGACGTGACCGGCGACGGTCGGGCCGACGTGCTGCTCGGCATGATGGTCGACGCCGAACCGTCCGACGTCTACGACCTGCTCGTCTTCGCGCAGCAGGCGGACGGCTCGCTCGCCCCGCCGGTGCGGTATCAGACGGGGCTCAGCCTCGGCGACCGGGCAGGTATGGGCGTCGCGGTGCTGGACGCCAACGGTGACGGGCGGCGGGACGTGGCGTTGTCCACCCGGGCGGGCGTGCAGCTGCTGACGCAGACGACGGAGGGCAGGCTGGCGATGGGTCGGCTCATCGCGGGCACCGTGGGCGCCGAGTTCATCGCCGCGGCCGACATGGATCGCGACGGTGATGCGGATCTGGTGGTCAACGGCGAGGCGGGCACGCAGCTGCTGCGCCAGGAACCTCTCGGCGTCTTCGGGGTGTCCCCCGTGGGGCCGGAGTGGGGATATGCCATCGCGGTCGGCGACGTGGACTCCGACGGCTGGCCGGACATTGCCGTCTGCGGCCAGCGCCGCGAGGTGCTCATCTACCACCATGCGACCACGGGATGGACCCGCACCGCCCACATCCCCGAGTTCGGCTACTGGGACGTACAGGAAGGAATCGAGATCGCCGACCTCAACGGAGACCGGCGCGCGGACGTGGCCGTCACGGTCAGCGGCAACGTCCCCGGGGCGCTGCTCAACGTGTTCCTGCAGACCTCGACCGGTGGCCTGGCCGCCCCCGTCGTCTACCAGACGCCGGACATCCCGGAGCCCGTCAAGGCGGCCGACCTGAATGCGGACGGGCGCCAGGATCTGGTCCTCGCGCACGGCGGCTGGCTGCAGGTCAGCGTGCTGCTGCAAACGTCCGGCGGCACGCTCGGCTCCCCGGTCTCCTACCCCGTCACGTGGAACAGCCACTACCTCAGCCAGGGCCTCGCGCTCGGGGACATCAACGGTGACAAGCGGATCGACGCGGTGCTCGCCGACCAGAGCAGCAACCTGGTCGTGCTGCGCAACATCTACCGGGCCGGTACCGCGCTGAGCGGCGCCACCAGTGCCACCACGGTGACCTACGGCGGCACCGTCACGGTGTCCGGACGGCTGACCCGCTCGGACACCGGCGCCGGCATCGCCGGGGTGCCGGTGCAGCTGTACGCCCGCCATAAGGGCACCACGAGCTGGGTGCTGCTGGGCGGCGCCACCAGCACCAGCACCGGGGCGGTGACGCTGACCCACCGGCCGAGCTGGAGCCTGGACTACCGGTGGAACTACCGGGGCTCGGCGACGTACCTGGGTAGCGCGAGCGCACCGCGCGCCGTCGGGGTGCGTACGGCGGTGGACGCGACCCTGTCGCGCGCCTCGGTCGCCCTCGGCGGGTCGGTGACCCTGTCCGGGGCGGTGATGCCGAGCCATCCCGGGCAGGTGGTGGATCTGCAGCGGCTGGTCAACGGCTCCTGGACCAACGTCGCCAGCCGGACGCTGACGTCGGTCA
Organism: Micromonospora sp. NPDC051924; assembly: GCF_055586005.1. Lineage (NCBI taxonomy): Bacteria > Bacillati > Actinomycetota > Actinomycetes > Micromonosporales > Micromonosporaceae > Micromonospora > Micromonospora sp. NPDC051924. The sequence continues at coordinate 24,022 of NZ_JBVJJA010000052.1, read as the reverse complement.
GCACGTACGCGTTCACGATCACGCCGTCGTCCCGGGGCACCTACTACTACCGGGTCCACAAGCCCGCCGACACCGATCACCTGGCCGGGTACAGCGGCACCCGTACCGTCACGGTCTCCTGACCCGCAGCGGCCGGCGGCCCCTCGGCGGGTTCCGGGTGGCCGCCGACCGCGAAACATTGACAGGTGATGATTTCTTTGAAGGATGAGCCGGTTCGAGACGTGGTCCGTCATTCTTTCTGGCGCCGGGATCATCATCGACCTCGTCGTCTTCGGCGCGCTCCTCATGCAACTCCGCATGCTCGCCGTGCAGATTCGCTCCGCGCAGGAGGCCACCGACAGGGATCATGACCGGCGGCGTCGGCAGGCGACGTTCGAATATCTCTCCGCCACCACCGATCCGAACGTGCCCGGCAACCTGGAGACCCTGGTCCATCAGACTGATGAGCAGTTGGCAGAAGCGCTGAGCCGACTCATCGGCGGCGACGACAACGAACTGTGGAAATTGACGACCCGGCACTTCGACAACTTTGAGCAGATCGCCGCCGGCGTTCGCCTGGGCGTCTTCGACCTTGACGTCCTGGTGAGTCTCACCGGCGATGCGGCCGCACTGATCCTGGATCGCTACCGACCCTGGGTCGATCACCTTCGGGCGTCCAGCCCACAGGTCTACGGTGAGTTGGAGTGGCTGGCGAAACAGCTACACGCCCGCTCGTCCGATCAGCCCTCCTTGCCTGGAAGCACCGCCCCCGGTCGCCGGCAAAGATCCACTAGCCTTGGTTCGTGACTGATCGATGGTCGGTGCTGACGGAGTCCGACGTGCTGGCCTGTGCCGGGACGCCCGCACAGGCCCTGCCGGCGGAGGACGTCACCTACGTGGTCGGCCCGTCGGCGACGCTGGTCATCCTGGAGGCCGGTGACCGGCCCGGCGGCAACGCGGTGCAGAGCGTCGACAGCGTGGAGCTGAAGGAGCCCTTCCCCGGCGCCGTCGACGAGCGGCTGGGTGCAGCCGAACCCCCACTGCTCGGGTTCGTCCGCGTGCCCGACGGCCATGTGCCGCTGGGACGGCTGCGGAACGCGGTGAGCCAGCACAAGCCGATCAGCATCGACGGCGGCACGTGGCCGTACGGCGGTGCCGGCGCGATCACGTGGTGCCGGCTGGAGTTGGCCGATCGCCTGCCGTTCGACGTCCTCGACCGCGTGCGGCCGACATCGCGGAAGCCGCTGCCCGGCCTCGACTGGCTCCGACTTCTGCCGCACGACCCGGTCGCCGCCGTACGCGACTTCGTGGCCGGTTGGTTCGCCGACGTTCCACCCGGCGACGACGGACTCGGCGACCAGGACCGTGTTCTCCCCGAACCGCTGCTCGCCTTCTACCGGGCCGCGGCCGGACGCCGGGAGGTGTTCGGGCTGCACAACGAGATCTGCCCGCCCGACGAAGTGGAGGACGAGGACGACGGGCGGCTGCTGTTCGGGTCGGAGAACCAGGGGGTCTTCGTGATGCTGCTGGATCCGACCGAGGCCGACCCGGTCGTCCAGTACGGCGGACTCGACGTGGCACGGGAGCGGGAGCCGCTGAGCGCGTTCCTGTTGCAGTTCCTCCTCTGCGAGGCGTCGTACTCCAGCCCGTTCACCGGCTTCGGGATCGTCACCGCGGAGCAGGCGCGGCGGCTGGTGGAACCGCTGCACCCGGTGCCGCTGCAACCCTTGAGCTGGCCGGGCGACCCCACCCGGCACCACGTCGCCGACGGCCTGGTGGTCACGACCGCCGCCCACGCGGACGGCTGGATCGAGGTGTACGCCGGCAGCCGGCAGCGGTCGGCGCTGCGCCCGCTGCGCGAGCCGGGCTTCGCCTGGGAGCGGTTCGCCGGCTGACGGCGCGCACGGGCCGCAGCCGCTGATCAGCCGACCCGGTCGAGGAAGTCCCGTGAGCGGCGTACGACCAGTGCCGTCGCGTCCGTGTCGTACGACGGCAGCGAGCTGTCGGTGAACAGGTGCTGGTCGCCCGGGTAGACGTACAGCTCGCCCCGCTCCGGCCCGACGATCTCGACCAGCTCGCGCGCGGCGTCGAGGTCGCCCTCCAGCGCGAAGAACGGATCCTTGTCCATGCCGTGGATCTGCACCGGCACCCCGTCGGGCCACGGCCCGAAGGCCCACTCGCCGGTGACCGGAATGCAGGCCTGGTAGAGCAGGGCGCCGCGAGCGCCGGCCCGGGTCTGCGCGAACCGCTGCGCCGTGGCGGCACCCGAGGAGAAGCCGGCGTACACCAGGCCCTCGGGCAGGCCGGCCACGGCCTGGTCGGCGCGTCGGGTCAGCACCTCGTCGCCGATCCGCCGGGTGAGCGCGAGGCCTTCCTCGACGGTGGCCGGTCGCTCGCCGTCGAACAGGTCGGGCGTGTGCACGGTGTGCCCGCCGGCGCGCAGTTCCTCGGCGAAGGCGCGGACTCCGTCGGTGAGCCCCTGTACGTGGTGGAACAGGACGACCTCGGTCATCTCTACACTCCTGTCATCGGACGACAGTGATCGAATGATCCAAGATTCTAGAACGGTCGAGAAATGTCGGTCAATGAGCGGATCCCGGACTACGACCTCGACGACCTGCTGGTGGTCACCGCGCCCGACCGGCTGCGGGCGCTGGCCGACCCGCTGCGCTCCACCCTCCTGGAGCTGCTGCTCGAACGGGCCGCCACGGTCGGCGAGATGGCGCAGGCGGTCGACCGGCCCAAGAGCAGCGTCGCCTACCACGTGAACCTGCTCGTCGCCGCCGGCCTGCTCAAGGTGGTGCGGACCCGGCGGGTGCGGGCCATCGAGGAGCGCTACTACGGCCGGGTCGCCCGCACGTACTACGTCGGCGTGCTCAACCGGCCGGAGGACAAGCAGGTCGTGGCCGCCATCAACGGGCTCGCGGAGGCGGCCGCCGAGTCCGCCGCGGCGCACGCGGCCGACGAGCTGCGGTGTGCGCTGGTGCACGCCCGCATCCCGATCGAGGAGGTGCGGAACTTCTGGGCGGAGGTCCAGGCGCTCGCCCGTCGCTTCACCCAGATCCCGCGGGCCGGCGACCAGGTGTACGGCTTCGCCGCCGGCCTCTATCCCACCGACGCCCCCACCCTCCCCGACGCCGGCCCCGACGACCCGTCCGGACCGCCGCCGCCGGAGATCCCCGCGTCGTGAGGTCCGTCGGCGGCCCGGCCCGTCCGGATCTCGCGCGCCGCCAGGGCGTCCACCCGCCCGGGGTACGCGGCCCGACGCGGCGTCAGCTCGCTGCCGCTCGGGCCGGCGACGGGGGCGGCAGGAAGAGGTGGCCGTGCCAGGCGCCGCGGGCGGTCCGGGCGGCGACGGTGCCCCACGCGGCCAGCAGGAGCAGGTAGAGGGCGACGGCGGCGCTACCGCAGCGGGCCCTCGCCCGGGCCGTCCGGGTCCTCGACCAGGTGGATCGCGGCTTCCTCCGCGCTGGCCCCGCCCCCGTCGATCCCGGCGTCCCAGGCGACCGACTCCGCCTCCTCGTCCTCGCCGAAGCCGCCGTCGGGGGCGACCAGGCGTCCCGTCCGCGCCTCCCGCTCGTACCCCCGGCGGGCCAGCTCGTCCTCGTCGTCGACCGGCTCGGCGTACGGATCGATGTCCGGTTCCTCCTGGGCGAGCAGTTGCGCGAGAGACTCGCCGGCCCGCTCCTCCGCCCGCGTGGTGCCGAACCGGTGCGCGGCGGTCCAGCGGTCCGCGGCGACGATGCCGGTGTCGAGGGGATCACCCACGAGGTCGTCGTCGAGGGTGTCCGAGGCGTCCAGTACGCCGTCGTCCTCGGCCACGTTCCACTCGTCCGCGACATCCGTCCGCTCGGTCTGGCTCATGGCGTTCCCTCCCTTGTCACGACCCTGTGCTCACCCCAGCCTAGGACCGTGCCGGTGCCGGCGAAACCGGGCCCGGGGGCTCGCCGCCGATCCGCGCGCCGGACGACTCAGCCACCCCGGCGTTGTCGTCGCTGCTCCGTGGGCGGCACCAGGCGCGCGGCGGCGCGGCGCAACCGCCGGCCCCCGCCGGCGAGCTTCTTCATCCGACGCCACGCCGTGCGCGCCGAGGAACCCGCACTCTCGCCGCCGTCGTCCTGTGCGGCCGGCCGCCGAGGCGGGGACGGCAGCCCCTCCACCCGCCGCGCGGTCCCGCCGACCTGGTCGGTGTCGACGGTGCGCATCACCGGCTCGATGATTTGGGGATTCCGTTCGATGGTGGTCAGGGCGCGGTCGAGGATGCCGCGCAGCCCGTCGAGCCGGACCTCGAGCATGGCCTCCGTCCGCACCCCCCGGATGTCGGCCGTCACAGTGCCCAGGCGGCCCTGCACGCCCACGTCCAGGTGCAGCAGGCTGCCCAGCCGGGCACGGAGGGACACGTGGGCGTCCAGGTCGTCGGCCTCGAGGTGGATCTCGTCGACCTGGACGTGGGGAATCTGCAGCACCACGTCCGGGTCGGCCATGGTCCTGCCGCTGTGGTGCGCCGTCGGGAGAGCCCTCCCTCGCCGGCCCGGCGGTCCGGGTCGCGTCGGGGGTCGGGACGACCCGCAGGTTGCCCGTTCGCCCGGTCGCGGTCGACCACGTGAGTCCCGCCTCAGGTGTTGGCGCCGCGTGCGGCGACGGCCCAGCGGTCGACCTCCCGGCCGCCGGACACGACGACGAACTCGTCGGCCAGGTTGACCGCGGCGCAGACGTGGTTGGGGGCCACCCGGACCACGTCCCCGTGCCGCGGGACCGGCTGGCCCTCGGCGAAGGTGACCGTGGCGTGGTGCTCGGACAGCGCGGTGATGCGGGCGTCGGGATGATCGGGCAGCCGCCCACCCCCGGTCGCCCAGGCCGGCTGGTCCGCGCCGAGGACCTTGCTGCCGGCATCGAGGATGACCCGTGACCCGGACCTGCTCACCACCGTCGCGGCGATGGTGAGGGCGACGTCCGGCCAGCCGCAGCCGCCGAGCTCGACCTGCTGCGCGTCGTTGAAGACGTAGACCCCGGGGCGCATCTCGGTCAGCCCCCGGGGGTCCGCCATGGCCGCGGTGGGCGTCGAGCCGCCGCTGCGTACCGTCGGATCGATCGCGACGGCGGTGAGCGCCGCGGCGGCCCGCTCCAGCGCGGCGGCCTCGTCGGCCGCCGCCTCGTCCCGCCGGCCCGGCGCGTAGCCGTGGCCGGGGAAGGTGAACACGCCGGCGACCCGCGCGCCGTGCCGGGCCGCCGCCAGCGCCACCTCGCCCGCCGACTCCGGCCGCACCCCGCTGCGGTGATGCCCGCTGTCGACCTCGACGAGCAGTTCGACACCGGTGCCCCGCACGGCGTCGGCGAGCAGGGCCGCGCCCTCCGGCGAGTCCACCCCGACCCGCAGCGACGCCCGCTCGGCGAGCGCGCGCAGCCGCCGGGCGCGGGCCGGCGACGCCCAGAGCGGGTACGCGATGAAGAGGTCCGTGAAACCGGCCTCGGCGAACACCTCGGCCTCGCCGATCGTGGCGACGGTCAGCCCCGCCGCGCCGGCTTCCCGCTGCCGGCGGGCGATCTGCAGGCACTTGTGGGTCTTGGCATGGGGCCGCAGCGCGATCCCGCGCGCCGCGGCGGTCGCCGCCATCGCCGTCAGGTTGCGGTCCAGCACGTCCACGTCCACGACGAGATACGGCGTACTCAGCTCAGCGGGCATGTCCGCGATCATGCCACCGCCGGTCCGGCGGTGGCCGGCGCCGGACCAGGACAGGTCGACGGTCGTCGACATCAGGTCGACGGGTCCATAGACTCCGGTCTTTCTGGTACCACGAGTCCAGGGAGGACCCACGTGTCGAGCGAAACCCGACCGCACGCCGCCCCGCCGCTGCTGACCCGCCTCGCCGGCGTGGCGGTGATCTCCGCCGCGCTGATCGCCACCGGCGGGGCCGCCGCGAACGCGGCCCCGGCCGCCCCGCAGCAGCCCACGAAGGGGCCGTGCGCGTACACGCCGACGCCGGACGAGCCCGCGGCCCGGCCGGTGCCGCTGCCGCCGGACCCCCGGCGGACGCCCGACCGCGGCACCGTCCGGGTCACGCTGCACACCAACCAGGGCCCGATCGGGCTGACCCTGGACCGGGAACAGGCGCCGTGCACCGTGCAGAGCTTCCTGCACCTGGCCCGGCACCGGTTCTACGACCGGACGCCCTGCCACCGGCTCACCGCGTACCCGACGCTGAAGGTGCTCCAGTGCGGTGACCCGTCCGGCACCGGCGAGGGCGGCCCGGGCTACCGGTACGCCGACGAGCTGCCCACCGACCTGCCGCCGGCGCCGACCGACCCGACCGGGGTTCGCCGGCTCTACGCCCGGGGCACGCTGGCCATGGCCAACGCCGGCCCGGACACCAACGGCAGCCAGTTCTTCCTGGTCCAGTCCGACTCGGCGTTGCGCCCCAACTACACCGTCTTCGGTACGGTCGACGCGGCCGGGCTGGCCACCCTGGACCGGATCGCGGCCGGCGGGATCGCCGCCACCCCGGAGGACCCGGCGCCCATCGACGGCGCGCCGGCCCTGCCGGTGGAGATCTGCCGGGCCACCCGCGGCCACTGAGACCGGCCTGCCCGGCGGGGCGGGACCACCGCCCCGCCGGGCACCGGTCCGGGTCAGTGGTGGGCGCGCGGGTCGAAGCCCTCGGGCGCCCGGTCCAGGAACGCGGTGATCTCGCTGATCCGGCCGTCCGCGTCGAACACCAGCACGTCGGTGCCGGTGGCGAAGGACTTCCCGTCACCCACCTCGATCTCCCACCGGACCCGACCCCGGTCGTGGTGGAGTTGCGGCTCGCCACGGTGCCGGAGCACCGCGTCGGTCATGTGCCCGGTGAACTGGTCGTGGAAGTCGATCAGGGCCTGCCGGCCGCTGAACACCCCGATCACGGCGTGGTACGTGACGTCGTCGGTGAACGTCTCGGTGGCCAGTTCCTGCTGCTCGTCGGGCTTGCCGGTGTTCCAGAACCGGAGGTAGCGCTCGACGGTGGCGTGGTTCGTGGACGTCATGGTGCTTCCTCTTCCTGTCGACGGTCTGCTGCGGCGGCTGCCACACCGGGAACGGTGCGCCCCGCCCCTGGGCGGTGTCGATTACCTCCGAGGTCATTGCCCTGCGTCCCCGGGCGGGCGAGGCTGGTGCCATGACCAGGACCGAACCGGTGGGCGTGTTGATCCGGCGCTGGCGGGAGCGGCGGGGCCGATCGCAGCTCGACGTGTCCGTGTCGGCCGAGCTGTCCGCCCGGCACCTGAGCTTCGTCGAGACCGGACGGGCCAACCCGAGCCGCGGCATGATCGAGCGGCTCTGCGAGGAGCTGGACGTGCCGCTGCGCGAGCGGAACGCCCTCTACCTGGCCGCCGGGTTCGCGCCGGTGCACCCCGAGCGGCCGTTCACGGATCTCGGCGCCGCCCGGGCCGCCGTCGAGGCCGTCCTCGCCGGCCACGAACCGAATCCGGCCCTGGCCGTCAACGTACGGTGGGAACTGCTGGCCGCGAACCGGGCCATGACGGCGTTCCTGCAGGGGGTGCCGGCGGAGCTGCGGACGCCGCGGGTGAACGTGCTGCGGGCGACGCTGCACCCGGACGGGCTGTCCCGGCGGATCGTCAACCTCGGACAGTGGCGGGCGCACGTGCTGCGCCGGGTCCGCCGGCAGCTGGCCCGTACCGCGGCCGAGGGCCTGGCGGAGCTGCTGGCGGAGCTGGAGAGCTACCCCGCGCCGGAGCCGGCCGGCGTCGCCGCGCCGGCCGAGGACCTGGTCGTCCCGCTGCGCCTGGCCACCGAGTACGGCGAGCTGGCGCTGCTGTACACGATGACGATGTTCGGCTCGCCCCGGGACGTGACACTCGACGAGATCTCCATCGAGACGTTCTTCCCGGCGGACGCCGCCACGGCGGAGCTGCTGCGGGCCATGTCGGCCATGGCCGCCGAGCCCGTGGCCCTGGCCGGGGCGGTGGAGAGCGGCGTGGGCTAACCGGGCACGTCGGAGTGGCCGGACAGCAGGGGGCGGCCCTCGGCGGCCCGGCGGCGCGCCTGCTTGGCCCGGTAGAGGTGCTGGTCGGCCACCCGGACCAGGGCGTCGAGGGTGTCCCCGTCGCCCGGGGCGGTGGCGGCGCCGATGCTGATGCCGGCGACCTGCCGGACCGCCGCGTCGAGCCGCGCGGCGACCGCCCGCGCGGTGCTCTGGTCCGCGTCCGCCAGGACGACGACGAACTCGTCGCCGCCGACCCGGGCGATCGTGTCCCCGGCCCGCAGCACCTCCCGCGTCGCGGCCACCACCCGGCGCAGCAGGTCGTCCCCGGCGGCGTGCCCGTACCGGTCGTTGACCAGCTTGAAGTCGTCGAGGTCCAGGCAGAGCAGGGAGGGCCCGGGACGGCAACCGTTGCGAAACAGGTGCCGGGCGAACTCCGCCAGCCCGCGTCGGTTCAACGCGCCGGTGAGCGGGTCCAGCGAGGCGAGGGCCCGCAACTGGGACCGCTGGCGGGCCAGCGCCCGGGTCTGCGTGGCGAAGACGGAGACGAGGACCAGCATGCCGGAGACGTAGACGAAGACGTACCCGGGCGGAGCCGGCCGGCCGGTGGCGACGGCGAGGTATGCCCCGACGGTGAGCACCTCCAGCCCCAGCATGAGGCGCAGTTCGGGGGTGTAGCCGGCGACGAAGACGGCCGTGGTCACGAAGCCCAGCGCGGCCGGCGACGTCACGCCGCCGTCCCAGTAGGCGCCGAACGCCGCGACGATCAGCGTGATCATCAGCAGGGTGAACGAGACGCGGTAACCGGACGCCTTCGTGGTCACCCGCGTGGCCGCCCAGGAACCGACGACCCCGGACAGCAGACCGCAGCCGTACGCCGCGAGCATCAGGCCACGGTTGGCCTGGTCGATCGTGAGCAGGCAGTAGACGACGGCGACCCCGTGCGAGACGGCGTGCAGCGCGGCGCTGAGCACCGTCCTGCGGCGGCGCTCGCGTACCCCGCTCACCACCGCACTCACCGCCACCCCGACGACCGCTCCGGTGGGACCCGATCAGTCGAATTGAATGGTGTGCATCAGGTCACAGTCAATACCCGGGCCAGGTCGGCCGCCCACTCGTCACCGAGTGTGGGCGCGGGCGTGACCCATGGTGCGTGACCTGCGGCGATTCGTCAGCTCTGCTGGTAGTTGACGGCGGCGAGGCCGCACGGGGCGTGCACGTGGAGGTAGTAGGCGCCCTCGCCGAAGTCGAGGTCGGCGCCGCCGACGAGGCCGACGTGGTCCATCGGCTGCCCGCAGTGCGCGCAGTCGGCGTGCTCGGCGTCCTGGATCCACTGGGGATGGCCGCGGCGGGCCCGGCGCCTCAGCGGGGCACGGTCACGGCCGTGACTATCAGGCCCCGGGCGACCAGCCAGCGGCCGTGCAGCTCGGTCAGCGGCCGGCCGCCGTCGGTCCGGGCGCCGTCGACCAAAATCCGGGCGGTGAAGCCGCCGGCGGCGGGGTCGATGGACAGCTCGGCGTCCTCGAAGCCGAGCCAGCGCCCGGTCAGCGGGTACCACGCCTTGTAGACCGACTCCTTGGCGCTGAACAGCAGCCGACCCCAGTGGACGGTCGGGTTGCCCCGGTCGAGGCGGCGCAGCAGCTCCGGCTCGCCGCCGACGGTCACCGTCCCGCCCACGCCCTCGGGCAGCACGTCGTGCGGTTCCGCGTCGATGCCGAGGCCGGCCAGGTCGGTGCCCCGGGCGACCGCCGCCGCCCGGTAGCCGGCGCAGTGCGTGATGCTGCCGACGACCCCCGCCGGCCACACCGGCTCCCGGCGCGGGCCGGAGCGGATCGGCCCCGGGGCGTGGTCGAGCTTGCCCAGCGCCTCCCGGGCACAGCGACGGGCGGTCACGAACTCCCGGCGGCGGGTTTCCACCGCCTTCGCGACCAGGTCCTGCTCGCCCGGGTACGGAGCCTCACCGGGAATGTCGGAGAACGCGTGGACGGTCACGACCGCCGGCGGCAGCAGGGTCTCGATCATTGCTTGCCCTCCAGGATCCGGCGCATCGGCCGCGGTTCCCCGCCCCGGCGGCGCCACTCGCGCGGGTAGCCCAGCGACACCTCCTCGAAGCGCACCCCGTCGTACTCGGTGGTGCGGGGGATGTGCAGGTGCCCGTACACGGCGGCGACCGCGCGGTGCCGGACGTGCCAGTCGGCGGTGCGCTCGGTGCCGCACCACTGGGCGAACTCCGGGTACCAGAGGATCTCGGTGGGCTGGCGGACCAGCGGCCAGTGACTGACCAGGACCGTCGGCAGGGCCGGGTCGACGGCCGCGAGCCGGCGCTCGGTCTCGGCCAGCCGGGCCCAGCACCAGGACTCCCGGTCCGGGTACGGGTCCGGGTGCAGCAGCACCTCGTCGGTGCAGACCACCCCGGCGTCGTACGCCCGGCGCAGCGACTCCTCCTTCGTGCTGGTGCCGGGGGTGCGGAAGGAGTAGTCGTAGAGCTGGAACAGCGGGGCCACCACCACCGGCCCGTCCTCGGACTGCCAGACCGGGTACTCGTCCTCCGGGGTCAGCACGCCGAGGTCACGGCACATCGCGACCAGCGCCGCATAGCGTTCCTGCCCGCGCAGGGTCACCGGGTCGGACGGGTGCGTCCACAACTCGTGGTTGCCGGGCGCCCAGATCACCTGCGCGAACCGGTCGCGGAGCAGCCGCAACGTCTCCTCGATTGCGCCGAACAACTCGGCCACGTCGCCGGCCACGATCAGCCAGTCGTCCAGCGACTCCGGGTGCAGGCGGTCGACCACCTTGCGGTTCTCCTCGTACGACACGTGGAGATCACTGACCGCGAACAGCGCACCCGTCACCCGGTCGATCCTGCCACCGGCGGTCGGTGCCTGGGTAGATCACGAGGGGCCGCCCGGGCGACGGAAACCCGACCGCTACGGGTCCGGGCAGGGGGTGAACCAGCGACTCTAGGGACGCTTGAAGGGCCGGTGGCGCGGGGGCCAGAATGGGCGGCATCGGTGTCGCGACCCCGGCGGCGGTGCAGGGCCGTACGGGCTGAAACGTCGACTCTTCACGAAAGGGACGACGGATGCACCCGATGCTGCGTCGACTCGACGACCTCGCCGCCCATCTCGCCACCCGCCCGGACACCCTCGCGCTGCTCGGCCTCGGGTCGGCCGGCGCCGAGCACGACCGCCTCGACGCCCACTCCGACCTGGACTTCTTCCTCGTCGTCGCAGACGGGGCGGTGGCCCGCTACGCCGACTCGGTCGACTGGCTGGCGGCGCCCTGCCCGGTGGCGTACAGCTTCCGCAACGAGCGGAACGGGCGGAAGGCGCTCTACGCCGACGGGATCTTCGTCGAGTACGCGGTCTTCACCGTGGACGAGTTGGCCCGGCTGCCGTTCACCGGTGCCCGGGTGGTGTGGCAGCGCCCCGACGCCCCGGCCGGGCTGGCCGAGTGCGGGCCGCCGCCCCGGCCCGCCACGCCGTACGACACCGTCGAGTTCCACCTCGGCGAGGCGCTGACCAACCTGTACGTGGGCCTGCACCGCGAGCTGCGCGGGGAGCGGCTCACCGCGTCCCGGTTCATCCAGTCGTACGCGGTGGACCGGGTGCTCGCGCTGCTGCGGCTGACCGCTTCGGAGGCGGCGGCGCACCGGCGGGACCCGTTCGACCCGAGCCGGCGGGTGGAGCGGGCGTACCCGCCGGAGATGCTGCCGCTGGCCCGGATGGTCCCCGGTTACGAGCACAACCGGGAGGCGGCCCGTGCGACGCTCGACTGGCTGGCGGCGCGGTTCCCGGTGGACCCGGTGATCGGCGACGCGATCCGGGCGCTGCTGGCTACCGACGCTCACTCCCGGTGAGCGGGCCCGACGGCAGGCCGCGACGGTCGGCGGAAGCAGCTGGGCGAGTTCCTCGCGACGCACCCCGGCAACCTACTCGCGCAGCCTCCGCCCGGCGGCCGCTACACCGGGCAGCCCGAGGGCAGGAAGCTGACCCAGACGAGACCGATCCCGAGGACGGCGAGAAGCGGTGCGAGGCCGGCCGCCACCGCGCTCAGCGCCGCCCGCCGGTCGTGCCGCTCCCGGCGGATGATGCCCACGAGCAGCCATCCGGCCAGCAGGAGCCCCGCCACAGCGCCGCGAACAAGCTGCCCACGTCGGCATCCCACTCAGCCGGCGAGCCGCGCGGCGAATCCGTCGGCGGCGCGCAGCAGCTCCCGGGCGATGCCCGGCTCCGCCGCCGAGTGCCCGGCGTCCGGCACGATCCGCAGCTCCGCCTCCGGCCAGCGCCGCGCCAGGTCGTACGCGGACGCCGGCGGGCAGCAGAGGTCGTAGCGGCCGTTGATGATGACGGCGGGCAGGTGGCGGATGCGGTCGACCTCGTCGAGGAGCTGCGTCTCGCTGCGGAGGAAGCCGCCGTGCCAGGCGTAGTGCGAGAGGATCCGGGCGATCGGCAGAGCGTGCGCGTCGGCGGTGAAGTGTTCGAGCAGGCCGGCGTCCGGCACCAGCGACGAGTTCACCGCCTCCCACCGGCCCCACGCCGCCGCGCAGGCCCGCGCCTCGGCCTCGTCCGGCCCGTGCAGCCGCCGATGGTACGCGGCCAGCACGTCGTCCCGTTCCGCCGCCGGGATCGGGGCGACGAACCGGTCCCACTCCTCGGGCTGGAGGTGGCGCAGGCCGCCCTGGTAGAACCAGTCCCGCTCGGCCCGCCGCATCAGCAGCACGCCGCGCAGGATCAGCCCGGTGACCCGGTCGGGGTGGGTCTGCGCGTACGCCAGGCCGAGGGTGACGCCCCACGACCCGCCGAACACCAGCCAGGAGTCGATCCCGAGCCGCTCGCGGATCACCTCCAGGTCGTCGACCAGGTGCCAGGTGGTGTTGCCGCGCAGGCCGCCCGGCGGGGTGCTCTGCCCCGCGCCCCGCTGGTCGAACAGCACCACCCGGTAGCGGTCCGGGTCGAAGAACCGCCGGGCCGCCGGCACGAGACCGCCACCCGGACCGCCGTGCAGGAAGACCGCCGGCACGCCGTCCGGCCGGCCCACCTCCTCCACGTACAGCTCGTGGCCGTCCCCGACGGCGACCCGGTGGGTGGCGTACGGCTCGACCGGCGGGTACAAAATCTGCTCGATGCTGCTCATGCCGAGCCATCCTGCCCGCTCGGCGCCGCCGACGCGGGGCAGCAGGTGATGCCGCTGCCGGGTTAGGTTCCCGGCGTGACCGGCGCGGGGCGGGAGGCGGATCGAGCGACGCCGAGCTGCCCGCGCTGCGGGCGGGGCGGCGTGCCGCTGCTGTACGGCCGGCCCGGCCCGGCGGCCCGGGAGGCCGCCCGGGCCGGACGGGTCGTGAACTTCGGTTGCCGGGTCCCCGCGACGCCGGCCCACTGGACCTGCCCCCGTGGCCACCGCTGGCCGGAGCCCGACCTGCGGCGTTGGGCGGCGGCGGTGGACGCGGCGCTGTCGACCGGGGACGCCTGAGAATCAGCAGGCGATGCTGCTGCCGAGGCCGTCCAGCAGGGCGTCGGCGACCCAGCCGGACACCCCGGTCGTGGTGTCCTTCAGGTAGGTCCAGCTGTAGGTGGTGTAGCCGTTGGCGGTGACCCGGTCGCCGCTGGTGAAGCAGTGGAAGTCGACGCTGTGGCTGAGCTGCCCGTAGCCCTGCGAGCCGCAGCTGGTGTGCGGACCGGTGCGGATGTTGACGTTGCTGCCGTTGAAGAGCTGGCCGTACTTGGTGTCGATGTTGGTGTGGTAGTGGTTGCAGGTCGCACTCGCCGGTCCCGCCGCACTGATCACCGCGACACCTGTGCAGCCGGCGGTCAGCGTGACGGCCGCTGCGATCGAAGAAACCTTCCGCACGTCGATCAACCCCCCGAAGTCGGAGACACACGCAAAGTGAGCAAAATATTGACATGCCTCGAGGTGCTTGGCAAGGCCCTCAGGCTGCCGGTTGCACGGCGCATGTGCGGCCAGGCGGTCCCACCTCGGCATTCGCCGGTGAGCGCCGGGCGGCGAGGGCGAACCAGAACACCGCCGGGACCAGGCAGGCGCCGGCGGTCACCACCCCGGCGCCGAGCGAGACCCGCTGCCCGACCCAGCCGGCCGGCGGTCCGCCCGCGATCTGGCCCGCCGCGTCCACCTGGGACCAGATCGAGAAGACGGTCGCCCGCGTACCCGACGAGGTGTTCGCCACCAGCCAGGCGTTGAGCACCGGCGCGGCGGCGTGCCGCAGCACCTCCGCCGCCAGGTACGCCGCGACGGCCAGCCCGATCGCCTCGGCCAACCCGAAGCAGATCACCGCGGCCGCCGCGGCCGCCTGCACGGCCACCAGCAGCAGCGCGACCCGGCGCGGGCGGGTGGCGTCCACCTGCCGGCCCAGCAGCCCGGTCAGTGGGATCGAGCCGAACGCCGCGACCATCGCGAACGCGCCCAGCCACACCGGCGGGGCCAGCGCCCCCGGCAGGGTCAGCTCGGTGACGAAGCGGGGCTGCGCCAGCCGGTCGAACCCCTCGCTGCCCAGACCGAGGAAGAGCGTCCCGGCCAGGAGGTACCCGAGGACCCGCCGGCGGCGGACCACGCCGACGCCCGCGGCCAGGTGGGCCCGCATCGAGCCGGGGGTGGCCCGCGCGCCGGCCGGCGGCGGCGACCAGCCGCGCTCCGGCATCGCCACCGCCAGCGCCACCGCGAGCGCCAGCGTGGTGGCGGCGCCGACCAGGATCGGCGCCGCCAGGTCCACCCCGGCCAGCGCGACCGCCACCGCGATGCCGAGCACGGTGCCCACCTGGGCGAGCTGCCCGGCCCGGACGAAGGCGCGGCCCACCCGGGTCACGCCGATCTCGTCGGCGGCCCAGGCCTCCACCGCGCCGTCGACGCAGACCGCCCCGACCGCCCACACCATGTTGGCGGCCAGCAGCGCGACGTAGGTGGGCACCAGGCCCCAGAGCAGCAGCCCGAGGCCCATCAGCAGGTGGCCGGCGACCACCGACAGGCGCCGGCCGTAGCGGTCGGCGATCACGCCGGTGGGCACCTGGGCGGTGAAGCACACGAGCTCCATCAGCGTGCCGACCAGGACCAGCTGCCACGGTCCCAGGCCGACCACCTGGCTCTGGTAGACCAGGTTGAGGGTGAAGGCGGCGTTGCCGGCGAAGGCGCCGACGCCGCTGAGGAGAAGAAAGAGACGGTACGCGGACACGCGTGGACTCCCGGGACGGTCAGAGCTGTCCCGGTGCCGGAGGTGCGACCCGTTCCTGGAAGGTCAGCGGCCCTGACGGGGACGTACGGCACCGGGGGAGGGAAGGCTGCGCGTCGCTGTCATGCGGTCAGCATGGTGACCGCCCCGGCACCCGTCAACGCGATTGCTCACCGGGCGAGCAGCGCCCGCAGCTCCTTCACCACCGCGGCCGGGGCCTCCTCCGCCATGAAGTGGCCGTACGACACGGGCACGTGCCGCAGGTCCGGCGCCCACGCCCGCCACCTCGCCGCGGCGTCGAAGCCCAGCGCGGATCCCCAGTCCTGCTGGAGCACGGTCACCGGCATGCGCAGCCGGTTCCCCGCCGCCCGGTCGGCCCGGTCGTGGTCGACGTCGACGCCGGCCGACGCCCGGTAGTCGGCGACGATCGAGGGGACGGCCTGCCGGCAGGCGCGCAGGTAGGCGGCCCGGACGTCGGTGGGGATCGCGTCCGGGTCGCTGGCCCAGACGTCCAGGAAGTGGCCGAAGAAGGCGTCCGGGGCGGCCCCGATCAGGCGCTCGGGCAGGCCGGGCGGCTGGGCCATCAGGTAGAGGTGGAACCCGACGGCGGCGGTGAGCCCGTGCATGACCTCCCACATGTCGAGGGTGGGCAGCACGTCGAGCGAGGCCAGGTGGGTGACCGAGTCCGGGTGGTCGAGGCCGGCGCGGATCGCCACCAGGGCCCCCCGGTCGTGCCCGGCCAGGGCGAACCGGTCATGCCCCAGCTCGCGGGCGAGGGCCACCACGTCGGCGGCCATGGTCCGCTTCGCGTACGTGGTGCCGTCGGTGTCGGCGGGCTTGTCGCTGGCCCCGTAGCCGCGCAGGTCGGGGCAGATCACGGTGTGGTCGGCGGCCAGGTCCGCGGCGACGTGCCGCCACATCAGGTGGGTCTGCGGGAAGCCGTGCAGCAGCACGATCGGGCTGCCGGTGCCGCCCACCGCGGCGTGCAGGGCGACGCCGTCGGCGACGGTGACGCGGAGCTGGTCGAATCCACTGATCATCGGTGCCACGGGAGTCCTTTCCGGGTGTGGTCGGGTCGGTGTCGACCCTGCCCGGTGCGGATGAGCAGCCGATGAGTGTCGGATGAGTGCCCCGACCGGAGCGCCGGACCGCCGGCCGGG
This sequence comes from Micromonospora sp. NPDC051924, assembly GCF_055586005.1. Lineage (NCBI taxonomy): Bacteria > Bacillati > Actinomycetota > Actinomycetes > Micromonosporales > Micromonosporaceae > Micromonospora > Micromonospora sp. NPDC051924. The sequence goes on along the minus strand of NZ_JBVJJA010000052.1, from coordinate 7,730 downwards.
CGCTGCCTAGAGTGGGCGAGGTGACCAGCCGGCCGAGCACAATCAGGGTGATCTTCGGCGTGCTCGGGCCGGTGGTGGCGGCCGACGACCGGGGCCCCGTACCGCTGCGGGGCGCCCGGCAGCGCGCGGTGCTGGCGCGTCTGCTGGTCGCCCGCGGCCGGGTGGTGCCGGTCGACCGGCTCATCGGCGATCTCTGGGCGGAGCCGCCCAAGGGCGCGGTCGCGGCCGTCCGGACGTTCGTGGCCGACCTGCGCCGCGCCCTGGAACCCGACCGGCCGCCCCGGCAACCGGCCCGCCTGCTGGTCACCGCTCCACCCGGGTACGCGCTGCACGCCGCCCCGGAGGCGGTCGACGCCGGCCGGTTCGAGGCGGCGGTCGGTGAGGCGGGCGAGCTGAGCTCGGCCGGCCGGGCCGGGTCCGCGCTCGCCGCCCTGGACGACGCGCTCGCCCTGTGGCGGGGCCCCGCGTACGCGGAGTTCGTCGACGAGCCCTGGGCGCGGGCGGAGATCGACCGCCTGGACGAGCTGCGGATGCTGGCCGTCGAGCGGCGGGCCGGGGCGCTGCTGGCCCTGGGGCGGGCCGCCGAGGTCGCCTCCGACCTGCGCGCCCACACCGCCGCCCACCCGTTCCGGGAGGAGGCCTGGCAGCTGCTCGCCGTCGCCCTCTACCGCTCCGGCCGGCAGGGCGACGCCCTGGCCGCGTTACGGCGGGCCCGGGCGGCCCTGGTGGAGGAGTTGGGGGTGGACCCCGGCCCCGGGCTGCGCCGGCTGGAGGCCGACATCCTCGCCCAGGCCCCGCGCCTCGAGCCGGCACCCGCCGAGCCGGCCGGCGTGGCCGCGCCGACCGGGAACGGGCGGCGTCCCTTCGTCGGGCGGGACGCCGAACTGGCCGCGCTGGCCGGGGTCGCCGAGGAGGTGGCCCGGCGCGGCCGGCCGGCCCTCGCCCTGGTCTCCGGGGACGCCGGCGCCGGTAAGACCGCGTTCGTCGAGGCGTTCAGCGACCGGCTCGTCGAGGCGGGCTGGACCGGCGCGTGGGGGCGGGTTCCCGAGTACGAGGGCGCTCCCGCCGCCTGGCCGTGGACGCAGATCAGCGCCGCCCTGCCCGGACCGCACGGCGTGCCGCCCACCGAGGCCGCCGAGGACCCGGCCGCGGCGCGGTACCGGCTGCACCGGGCCGCCGCGACCCTGCTGGCCACGGCGGCCCGGCGGTCGCCGGTGCTGGTGGTCGTCGACGACCTGCACCGGGCCGACGAGGACACGCTCGACCTGCTGACCGCCCTGTTCACCGGCCCGGAGCCGGTCACCGGGCCGGTGCTGGCGGTCGGCACGTACCGGGCCACCGGGATCACCCCGGAGCTGACCTCGGCCCTCGCCCGGCTCGCCGGCACCGAACCCCTGCGGGTCTACCTGAGCGGGCTGTCCGAGGCCGAGACCGCCGAACTGGTCCGGGCCGTCGTCGACGCGGACCCGGCCACCGTGCGGTCGCTGCACCGGCGCAGCGGCGGCAACCCGTTCTTCGTCCGGGAACTGGCCCGCCTGCTCGCCGTCGCGGGCGACGCCGCGCTGGACACCGTCCCGGCCGGCGTGCGGGACGTCATCCGGCACCGCCTGGCGCAACTGCCCGAAGCCACCCGGGCCGTGCTGCGGCAGGCCGCCGTGATCGGCCGGGACGTCGATGCCGACGTGCTGGCCGCCCTGGTCGGCGAGGACGCCATGCTCGATGCCGTGGACCGGGCCGCGCAGGCCGGCTTCCTCACCCCGGACGGCACCCGGTTCAGCCACATCCTGGTCCGTGACACCCTCTACGCCGACGTGTCGGCGCCGCGCCGGGCCCGCTGGCACGCCGCCGTCGCGGCGGCGCTCGAACGGCTCCGGCCGGACGACGTCACCGCCCTCGCCCACCACTTCGGGCAGGCCGCCGGCCGGCCCGCCACGACCGCGACGGCCCGCTACGCCCGCCAGGCCGCCGAACGGGCCGAGCGCCGGCACCGCCCGCACGAGGCGGCGAGGCTCTGGCAGCAGACCGCCACCGCCCTGGACCGGGCCGGCGGGGACGACGTACGCGGACGGCTGGCCGCGCTCGTCGGCTGGGGCCGGAACCTCGCCGTCACCGGCCACCTGGACCGGACCCGGCGGCTGCGGGCCGACGCCCTCGCCACGGCCGAGCGGCTCGCCGACCGCGCGCTGACCGCCGACGTGCTGGCCGCCTTCGACGTGCCGGCCGTGTGGACCCGCAACGACGACGAGGAGCTGTCCCGGCGGATCGTCGACGCGGCCGAACGGGCCCTCGTCGCGCTCCCGGCCGACCAGGCGGAACGCCGCAGTCGGCTGCTCAGCACCCTCGCCCTCGAACTGCGCGGCGACCCCACCGGCCGGGGCCGGCGGGCGGCGGCCGAGGCGGAGACGATCGCCCGACGCGTCGGCGAGCCGGCGCTGCTGGCCTTCGCCCTCAACGCGCGGTTCATGCACGCCTTCGGTCGGGCCGGTCTGGCCCTCGAACGGGCCGGAATCGGCGCGGAACTGGTCGACCTGGCCGCCCGGCACCACCTGGTGACCTTCGAGGTGCTGGGGCACCTCATCGTGCTCCAGGCGCACTGCGCCCGTGCGGACCTGGTCACCGCCGACGCGCACGCGGCCGCCGCCGACCGGCTCGCCGAGCGGTACGAGTTGCCTCTCGTCGGCGTCTTCACCGCCTGGTACGGCGCGCTGCGCCTCGCCGTCGAGGGACGCCGGGCGGAGGCCGAGGTCGCGTACCGGGCGGCAGCCGTGCGGCTGGACGGCGGCGAGATGCCCGGCATGGCGGCGGGACTGCTGCCGTTCGCGCTGCTCTGCCTGCGACTGTCCAGCGACGACGACCCCCGGCCGGCGTTGACCGAGGGCACCGACTGGGGCCCGTACGAGCCGTGGGTGCGCCCCCTGGGGGCGTTAGCCGGCGGCCGCCGGGACGAGGCGGCCGAGGCGCTGCGGTCGCTTCCGGGGTCACCGCACGACCTGCTGCGCGAGGCGCGGCTCTGCGTCGCCGCCCGCGCGGCGCTCGCCCTGGACGACCGCGCCACGATGGCCCGGCTGCACGGCGAGCTGCTGCCCGCCGCCGACGAGCTGGCCGGCGCCGGCAGCGGCGTGCTCACCGCCGGCCCGGTCGCCCGGTACCTCGGTGACCTGGCCGCCGTGTTGCGCCACGGCTGAAGACCTGGTGCGGCCCTGCGGAAGCAATTTTACCCGTGGGTGATTCGCGGCGGTATCCGTCGCCCTCGGTCCTGGCACTGTGCTGCGTCACCTGGGGCGTACCGGGATGGCTGCTGCTCGGTGGCGTCTTCCTCGCGGTGGGACTGGCGATGCCCGCCGTGGTGCGCTGGGCGGAGCGGGTCGGGCCGGCCCGCCGGACGGAGCCGGAGCTGGTCGCCGGGAGGGTGTGACGGCGGCAGTGCCCGTCCGGTCACCCGGAGACCCGCCGGAGCGGGATGATGACGGGGCGGACGGCGGAGCGGAGACCACGATGAGCACGGTGCGGGCGTTCTGGGTCGACGAGCAGGGCGACCGGGAACGGGGCGCCGCCGGGCACGGTCGGTACGAGGCCGAGGTGTCCGGCCGGCTGGCCGACTTCGCCGAGACGTGGGGCGACATCGCCCCGGTGACCTTCGCGGTGACCGCCTGGCGGCTGGCCGCCACCCTCGACTCGCCCTACGTGCGCTGGCACCGACGGGTCGTCTCCGCGACCTGCGCCCGCAGCCCCTGGGACGGCAGCCTCACCTGCGCGGTCACCCTGGTCTCCCGCTGGCCGGCCGAGCTGACCTGGAGCCGGCAGTGGCAGCGGGACCGGGGCTGGCGGGACTGGCCGGAGGTGTTCGGCCAGTTCGTCACGCCGGCCGAACGCGACCTGACCCGTACCCCGCACCTGCGGGCCACCCTCCAGGTGGAGGCGCCGCTCCCGCTGGACGACCTGCCGCCGGCGCCGGACGGACCCGGCGACGGGGTGCCCGCCGCCGCCCGCCGGGCCGTCATGGTGCTCGCCCGTGAGCTGGACGCGTTGCTCGCACCGTTGATCGGGCAGCTCGACGCCGGGGTGCCGGCCGGCTCCTGACCGGCGCTCGTCTAACGCCGGCCAGGAGTCGTGCCGTCAGGCGTTGGCCGGGACCCCGCCGTCCGGGCCGCCGGTCGGCTCGCCGGTGGTCTCCGCCTCGGAGGCGGTGCGCGGCGCCGGCGTCCGCACCGCGAACGCGTTGAAGCTCGGGCCGTCCAGCGCCGGCCGCTCGGGGACCGGCTGCAGAGCGGGCCGCTCCGCAGCGGCGGGGACGGCGTGCCGCTCCGCCCGCGCGGGGACGGCGTGCCGCTCCGCCGGCGCGGGGACGGCGGGCCGCTCCACGGGCGCGGCGACCACCGGCTCGTCCAGCGCCCGCGCCGCCACCGTCGGGTACTCGGCGGTCTCCCCGCCGCCGGCGGCCGCTGCCATGACCGCCGCGGCGGCGAGATCGGCAACCCGCTTCGCCTCGCGCTGCACCCGGGCCCGGGTCTCCTTGGCGTGCTGCTCGGCCAGGTCCGCCGCCCGCCGCGCGTCCTCCAGCCGCCTCGTCTCGGCGGTCAGGTCCCGGCGTACCTCGACGAGGCGTTCCTCCAGCGCGGCGCCGGCCTGCTCGATCGTCCCGATCTCCTGCCGGGCCCGCTCCAGCTCCTCGGCGACGGTGTCCAGCTCGGCCTGGAGCTGCGCGAGGGTCTCCTGCCGCTGCTGGATCTCCTGCTGCACTGTGGACAGTTGCTCCTGGTGGGCCGCGGTCTCCTCGTCGGCCCGCTCGCGGACCTCGGTGGCGTACTCCTGGGCCTCGGCGACCAGGGCGGCGATGTCCCGCTCGGCGGCGCTGGCCCGGTCGGCCAGCTCCTGCTCGGCGGCGGCCCGCCGCTCGTCCAGCTCGCGGGCCATGGTGGCCTGCCACTGGGCCAGCTCCTGCTGGGCCTTGCTCCGGTTCGCCTGCACCTCCTGCTGGATCTGGGTGCGGGCGGCCTTCACCAGCGCCTCCGACGCCGAGCGGGCCTGCTCGACCTGCTGGGTGCTCTGCTCGGCGATCCGCTTCGCCTCCTGCTGCGCCCGGTCGTGGGTGGCCTGCCCCTCCGCGCGCAGCTTCTCCGCCAGCTCCCGGATCGCGGTCAGCTCCGCCTGCGCGGCGGTGCGCCGCTCCTCGTCCGCCCGCTCCGCCTCGGCGCGGCGGGTGGACAGCTCCTCGTCCAGCTCCCGGCGCTCCCGGGCGGCCTCCTCCTCGGCCGTGGCCAGCACCTTCTCGGCCTGGGCCTGGACGTCGGCGGCGCGCTTGCCGGCGGCCTCGGTGATCTGCCCCGCCTGCCGCTCGGCCAGGTCGAGGATCTGGTCGACCATCGGACCGAGGTCGCGGAAGGACGCCCGGTCCACCGCCGACGGCCGCTGCCGCAGCTCGGCCGTCTCGGCCTGGACCCGCTGCAGCTGCGCGGTCAGCTCCCGCGCCTGCGCGTACGCCCGGTCCCGGTCGGCCGCCATCGCGGACAGGTCCCGGTCCAGCTGTTCGACGTACCGGTCGACCTGGCGCTTCTCGTAGCCACGCAACGCCGTCTCGAACCTCGGCCGTCCCCCGTCGTCGTGGGGTGCGAACGGTTCCTCGCCGTTGGACATTCGCCATCCTCCGTCGGTTCGCCAGCGCCAGGCCGGCGGATGACCGCCCCGCAGGGCATGATGAGGCGCAACGGTACCGCCGTCGGCGCGCGGGTCCCAGCCCCACCCCGGTCCTCGGCGGATCCGGACCGGCCCGGGAGGGCTGCACAGCGGGTCAGACCGGGAAGTAAGGGTTCCCAGCGGTGAGCCGGACGGTGAAGCCCTCGTCGTCCCGGTGCAGCACCACATGGTTGCAGGACTGGTGGCTGATCCACAGCCCGAGCCCGCCGGCCGCGCCGTCGCCCGCGGGCAACAGACCGGCGTACGGGTCCTTTGCGCCGTCGCCGCGGTCCTGCACGGTCACCACGATCCGGTCCGGTCCGCTCCACAGGCGTACCCGGGTCGGGGGCAGGCCGTGCCGCTGCGCGTTGGTGACCATCTCGCTGACCGCCACCATCAGGTCCTCGACGTCGTCGGCCGGGACCTGGCCCCGGTCGGCGGCCTGGACGGCGGCGCGGGCCTCGGCCGGGGTCGGGTCGGTCAGCTCGACCAGCGGGGCCGTCCGCTGCACCGGGTCGAGCAGCATCGATCGCGGCTCGGTCAGGAAGCGGACCGGCTCGGTGTAGACGCCGATGGGCAGGTGACCGCCGTCCCGCCGGGCCTCGCGCGGGTGCGTGCGCGCCACGTCCGCCAGCACCTCCGGCGAGGCGATCCGGGTGTCATACGCGCACATGCTCCAGAGTGGGAAGTCGTCGTACGCGTGGTTGATCGCCGACTCGTAGCGCGCCCACCAGTCCCAGGTCGCGCCGAGGGTCTGCGGGGGCAGCTCGCCGACGATCCGGATCTGCGCCGCGCCGTCGGCGACGTACCCGGCCAGCAGCTTCCGGTAGGCCCGGATCGCGGCGGTCGGTCGGGCGTAGACGTCGCCGCCGGGCAGGAAGGTCACGCCGGAGTCGGCGGGCAGGGCGCGGCGGACCAGTTCGGCGTTGCGCGCGCCGAAGCCCACCACCGCCGGTTCGCCCGCCTCGACCCCGCCGAGCAGGAACGGCACCACCACGGCGAGCAGGTGCTCGTCGGAGTCGAAGAAGATCGCCTCGTGGTAGTAGCCGACGTGGCCGGCCGCGGCACCCGTTCTCATCTCGCGACCTCCACCCGGACCTCGGCGAGGTCCAGCAGCTCGACCAGGCGGCCGGCGGTGGACTGGCCGGTGCGCAGCACGGCGGTGGCGTCGTGCCGCCGGGCGTGGTCGCGCAGGTGCAGCAGGCTGCGGTGGTCGACGAAGCGCAGCGCGGTCGCGTCGACCACCAGCCGGCCGTCCGCCGGTCGTGGATCGGCCCGGTCCAGCGCGTCGGCGAAGAGCCGGTGGTTGGACGGGTCCAGCTCGCCGCCGAGCGCTACGACCGCCTCGCCGACCGTAGCGTGCAGCCGGAACAGCACGGCCGCGTTGGTCTCCGGGTGCAGGCAGGCCAGCTCCGCGATCGCCGCGTCGCCCAGCTCGCGCCGGTCGTACGCGCAGACCGCCGACATCGGCCGGCGCCGCATGTAGCGGTCGATGAGGTGCTCGTAGCGGGCGAACGCGTCCCGCTGGGCGGGCGTGCGGACCAGCGTGGTCGCGTCGGCCACCACCCGCAGCCCGGTGTGGCCGGCGGCGAGGGCCTCCGTCGTGGCGGCGTCGTACGCCCGGACCTGGGCCTGCGGGTCGATGACCTCGTCGGAGCGGTACATCTGCTCGACGGAGAGGAGGCGCAGCGCACCCCGGCGCAGCGCGGCGTCGCGGCCGGGCAGCCGGTCCAGGCGGCCGGCCAACTCGTCCTGGCTGCCCGCGGCGATCAGGGCGACCCGCTCGCCGGCCGCGAGCCCGGCGGCCAGGAACGGCACCGCCCGGGATTCGAGCCCGGCGGGATCGTCGTACGCCAGGCAGACGTGACCATACGCCGTGGACGGCGCGATCCCATTGGTCACCTGGTCTGCCTCATGCGGCCAGTCTATGCCGGCCCGGCGGAACTGCCACGCCGGCCGCTGCCGGGGGGGGGGGGGGGGGGGGGGGGGGGGGGGGGGGGGGGGGGGGGGGGGGGGGGGGGGGGGGGGGGGGGGGGGGGGGGGGGGGGGGGGGGGGG
>NZ_JBVJJA010000051.1:25050-42331 GCF_055586005.1 Micromonospora sp. NPDC051924 | reverse complement strand
GCGCCCAGGTCTGGATCATGTCCTCGACAACATCCGCCACAAATAGAAGATCATGCCCGAGGCCACAACCTCACCAACTGAGACACCCCCTAAGCACCGCGCCAACCCGGCGAAGGCGCGCGACGGCGAGTTGCCGTCCCTGCTGAGGAGGCCACCGCCGATCAGATGGTGGTCGGTCGGCCCCGCCCAAGATGCCTACGCCTTCGATTTGGGCGCCGGCACGTACCTGGCTGCGCCGGGGCTGATCGTGCTCACGCCTCGGTCAGGCTGTTGCGAACAGCACGGCAAGGTTCGTGATGCCGACGTCGACTCCGATCGTCGAGTCGGGCCGCGTCGGTCGGCGTTGGGCTCGCTCGACCTCGACGGTGAACGCGACGTGCCACCGGCTGCCGTCGCGCCGGACGGTCGCGGACATGATCCGGGCGGTGCCGTTGTCGAGGCGGCGGGCCAGCTTGCCGGCCGACTCGTGCAGCTTCAACCGTCCCAGCCGCGGCAGCACCACATGCGTGCGGTCCGGCTCCACGCGGATCGTTCCGGTGGTGAACCGCACGCTGGGCGTGGTGCGGCGGCGGGACTTGAACCGAGGGAACCCGACCGGCCGGCCGGCCCGCTTACCCGTCCGGGAGTCCGACCAGTTCCTCAACGCCCGAGCCAGCGCGTCAAGGCCGGTGTTGAACGCCTCCTTCGAACACTCGGCCCACCACGGCGCCACGTCCTGCTTGACGGCGTTCCACGCCTTGCGCAGCGCGGGCAGCGACCACGAGATCCCCGGGTGAGCTGCCCATCCGGAACACCGTACGTGCGTTCAGCGGCCCTCTGATCCATGACAGCTTTGACCCGGGCCAGCGCCCAGTTGTGCGCGACCCGGGCGGCCCCGGCATGCGCGAGGACGTCGCGTTCCTGGCCCGGGTTGAGGTCCAGAGCGAACCGGTACGCCTGGATTGTCTTCACGCCGGGTCCGCGGTGACAGCTTCGATGGCACGGCGGGCCCGGTTCCCGGCGGCGCCGCGGCCGTGCAGGCGGGCGCCCAGCGAGGTCAGGATCTCGGCCACGTCACGCACAAGGTCCTAGTCACGCCGGCAACCATAGGGGCGCTAGATATCGCTAACGACCACCGACACGCCAACAGTTGTTAACCCTGTCCCTGTTTCGCTCCCGCCGGCATCCACCTTCGCAACATGAGGTGAGGCGGTCTGATGAAAGAGATTGGTGAGGAGCCGGTAACGCAGTACACGCGGCATCGGTTGTACTTCGGGCGGGGCGGCAGGACTGCTGACCATTCAACGCCGTGAGGCTTGAGGAGAGCTGACGAACGTGCCGTTCTCTCTTGATGAAGTCCGGGAGCGGACGGACACTTGGCCACGCGTGGACGGCATGGTGGAGCCCGAGCGCCCCGGCGTTCCTGAGGGGCCCGCATCGACAGTCGCTGGGAGGTCGCGCCCGGCTTCGCCCCCACGGACTCGGCATCGGGCGCGTGGAAGGGCCGCGCGCCCCCCGCGTCGTTCACATGAGCAGCCGCAGGCCGAGCAGGCTGCGGTCTACGCCCCTCAGCCGCCCACCGACGCCGAAAAGTGCCAGTACTACGGCGCACAGTCGCGATGGATCTTTGCGGTGCTGTTCCTCGCGTTCGCCGCCGTGATGTACGGCATGACTCGGATGGCCATCCAAACGTGGTGGACGAGCCCGCTATTCGTGATCATCGCGGTGCAGATCGGCGGGGTCGCGATCAGCCTGCTGTCCAGCACCCGCAAGCGCCGCAGTAACCTCGCCGAGCACAGGGCCCGTATCGCGGCCTACCGGCCCGCCCGGTACCCGTCGATCGACGTGTTCCTACCCACGGCCGGCGAGGACCTACAGATCCTCGCCAACACCTACGAGCACGTCTCGCGGCTCCGGTGGCCTGGGGTCATGACGGTGTACGTCCTCGATGACTCTGACCGGCTCGCCGTGCGGGAGCTTGCAGAGGGGCACGGGTTCCGCTACCTGGTACGCCCCAATCGGCCCATCATGAGGAAGGCCGGGAACCTGGCCTACGGGTTCGCGTACTCCAACGGGGATCTGATTCACGTCTTCGACGCCGACTTCGCGCCGCGAGAGGACATGACTCTGGAAATCGCCCCCTATTTCGAGGACCCGAAGGTCGGCATAGTCCAGACACCGCAGTACTTCGACGTGAAGCACCCGGGCTTCAACTGGCTGCAGCGCGCGGCCGGGGCCACCCAGGAGCTGTTTTACCGGTGGGTCCAGCCCGCCCGAGACGCGGTCGACGCGGCGATCTGCGTCGGCACCAACGCGATTTACCGGCGCGCCGCGCTGATGGCCGGGGGCGGCTTCGCGCAGATCGGGCACAGCGAGGACGTCCACACCGGAGTGAACATGGCCAAGGCCGGCTACGTCACCCGTTACGTGCCGGTGAATCTCGCGAAGGGCCTGTGCCCCGACGACTTCGACGGGTTCGCCCCGCAGCAGTACCGCTGGTGCACCGGATCGATGAGCCTGCTCGGCGACCCCAGGTTCCACCGCTCGCCGCTGACGGTAAGGCAAAAGCTGTGCTTCTGGACGGGATTCCTCTACTACATCACCACGTCACTCGCGGTGTTCACGGTGCCGATCCCCGGTCTGCTCATGGCTTGGTCCTTCCCCCAGTACATCAAGCCGGCCAACTACCTGCCGTTGGTCGGCGCGGTGATGGTGTGGGCATTGATGATGCCCGTGGTCACGCACGGCCGGTGGACACCGGCGGTCGTACGCATCCAGCTGCTCATCGGGTTCTGCCACGCCGTGGCTCTCTTCGACTTCCTGCGTGAACGCACGGCCGCCTGGGTTCCGACCGGGGCGGCGAAGGGCGCGCCAGTCGCCAAGCGCGTGTTCCGCCTGCTCCGGGCATGGCTGGTGACCGTGCACCTGCTGCTATGGCTAGGGCTCGCACTCGGCGCCGCCACCTACGGCATCGACCGGTACTGGGCGTCGATACTGTTCACTCTGCCATCAATGTACTTCACCGTACCGCTGCTCCTCGGCAACGCGGGGCTGCGCCGACGGCGGCCTCGCCGCGCCCCAGCCCGTTCGGCAGTGGCGCTTGATCGGAACAAGCCGACCCGTCAGCCGCAGCCCGTGACGCCCTTGTGAGCGAAAGCATGAGGCGGACCCTCCTAGCAGCCGTCGCCGCGGCAGCCGCCATGACTGTCGTCGCCAGCTGCACCCCGCCTGACTTGAATGATGCACGTCGGGGCGACCAGGCTCGGAGCGTCGACACCAGAACAGCGTCGCCCGCACCTGCCGCCCCAGTACCCGTTGTAGCCAAGACCAGCGACGTGCTGGGCACGGGGCCCGTGTTCGGGATCAACATGGCAGACCGCACCGAACATGCACTCGACGTGGTCCACGCCGCTACCGGGTGTCGGCCGACGTGGGTGCAGTTCTTCGTCTCGGTCGCGGCAGGAGTGACGGTGGAGGACATCCGGAAGAACCCGGGCACGCCGCTGATGTCGTTAGAGCCATGGCGGGCCGGCGCAGGCCCCAACCAGCCGGACTTCACGTTACGCGCGACGATCGACGGCAAATGGGACCGGGAGTACCTTAAGATCGCCCGCGCCGTCGTTCAGTACCGCGACGTCATCATGCTGCGGTTCGCGCACGAGATGAACGGCCGGTGGTACCCGTGGGGCCCGGTGGCCGGCAACACCCCCGCCGAATACATACAGGCGTGGCGACGTGTCGTCGCCCTGTTCCGCGACGCCGGCGCCACCAACGTGCTGTGGGTGTGGTCGCCGAACATCCTCCGCGGCGCTGTCGACACCCCCGTCAACGCCTACTACCCGGGAAACGAGTGGGTTGACTTCGTCGGCGTCACCGGCTACGGCGTCCGCGAACGCAGCCCCGAGGTGACCTACGCCAAGACCTTCGCCCAGATCCGCGCCATCACCGACAAGCCGATCATCCTCACCGAGACCGGCGCCCAGCACGGCCCCACCAAGCTGTCGTGGATTCGCGCCTTCGGGCCGTGGCTGCGCGCCAACCCCGACGTCGCCGGCTTCGTGTGGAGCCAGCGGAAGCGCGGCCAGGGCGGCACCGCTGACTGGCGATTTGACGACGATCCGGCCAACCTCGCCGCGTTCAAGGCCACCCTTCCGGCCGGCCGCGTGCCGTGCCAACCGTGAGAGGCCCACCAATGAGGAACAGCGCGCCCGACGACGCCACCGTCATGTTCGATAGGCCCGGGCCGCCCAACGACGCCACCGTCGTCTTCGACAGGCCCGTGGTACGCGATGACGCCACCGTCCTGATCGACCGCATCCGGGCCGACGGGCTCGACGGGCCCGAGGCCAGCACGCTCCGCCGCCTCGGCGTGGTGCGGACCATGCTGCTCGCCACGCCCGCGGGTATCACCGCGACCGCCCTGGGCGTCGTCGGCGCCGCCGGCCGGCAGATGTGGAACGATGAGTACGCCACCTGGCACGCGAGCACTCTGGGGATCGACGACTTCGTCAGGCTGCTGCAGAAGGTGGACATTGTCCACGCGCTCTACTACGTGTTCATGCACGCGTGGATCGTCGCGTTCGGGGATTCTCCGCTCGCGCTGCGCGGCCCTTCCATCGCCGCCACCGCCATCACGGCCGGCGCGCTCACCCTGCTCGGCCGGCGGCTGTTCAGCGCCCCGGTCGGCCTCACCGCCGGGCTGCTGTTCGCGTTCATCCCATCGGTGTCCCGCTATGCCCAGGAGGCCCGGTCGTACGCCGCGGTCACCGCCGTCGCTGTCGTCGCCACCGTCCTGCTGCTCCGCGCCCTGGAATGCCCGAGGTGGCGGAGGTGGTTCCTGTACGGCGTGACCGTGGCCGCGCTCGCATGGCTTAACTTCGTGGCGCTGCTGGTCCTCGCGCCCCACGGGCTGCTGTTCTGGCGCGCCGCCCACCGCGCCCAGAACCTGCGGGTGTGGCGCGGCCTCGCCGCCGTGACCGTCCTGGTCGTGGCGGCGCTGCCGCTACTGTCGAGAGCGTCGCAGCAGTCCGGGCAGATCAACTGGGTCAAGGCCAAGCCTCTTCTCGACCTTCCGCAGTCGCTGTTCGCATCGCAGACCATCGCCGTCATCGTGCTCGCCGCAGCCGCGGTCGGCGCGCTCGTGCTCCACCGGGCACACCGCTTCAACCTCGCCGTCCTGCTGGCCTGGACCGTACTGCCGCCAGCGTTCTGCTACGCGACATTCGACATGCTGCACCTACTCCTGGCCCGCTACCTGCAGTTCACCCTGCCCGCATGGGCGCTGCTCGCCGCAGTCGCCGTCAACGCCCTCGTCATCGCGTTGCCGGCTCGGCGCACGACGGCCGTCGCCTCCGTCATCATCGGCATTACCGCAGTGGCGACGGTCGCCTACGTCGGGCTCCCCGACCAACGCGAGGTCCGCCGGTCGCCGGTGGTCGGCCAGCCGGACTACCGGGGCGCGATCCTCGCGATCCGGGACCAGGCGCAGCCTGGCGACGGTATCGCCTACAACGACGTGTTCGGCGAACTGTCCGGCCTCGGCCGCAAGGCGACCCGGTACGAGCTACGCCACGACGACGCGCCCCGCGACGTGTTCCTGGAGGTGTCAGCGGCCGAGCGCGGGTCGTTCTCCGGCCGCGAGTGCGACGATTGGTCGGCCTGCCTCGGCGACACACAGCGGCTCTGGCTGGTCAGCACCACGACCTCCCGTGACCCGTTCGACGGACTGAGCGACCCACGCAAGGCACTACTGCGCGGCCAGTTCGCCGCTTCGTCTCCTCAGCAGTTTCAGGGCGTGCGGGTAGTGCTGCTGACGCGCACAGGATCCGGCCGCATACCGAACTCGAAATGAGCCTGTCGGGTCGGCGGCCTCCTGCAGGGTGAACCGCCGGCGTCCGACGCGCCGCGGGCAGAACTCCGCGAGTTCTTCGCGGACAACGGCACCCGTCACCTGGTCGGGCCCCACATCGAAGGTCTTGGCCGATCCCGATGATCAGGCGGGGGCCGCTCCACGTAGCGTCAACACACCGAACCAGCCAGCGGCCACCGGCACCATCCCGACTCGAGAGTTAAGCCCCAGTTGCTCCTTTTGGGTGATACGCGCACATCGCAAATCACGATGGCGGGTAAGCCTCCAGCTCGTAGATGCGGGCCGAGGGGTCAGTGGTCTGTGTCGGGGTGGTGACGTTGAGGCGGACGTAGCGGCCAAATGCGTCCACGTAGTGGGTACTGACGTTCGCCGTATTCGCGGTCACGGTGACGACCGTCCACCACTGTATGCCGTCAGCGCTCATCTCAATGTTGAAGGCGCGGGTGTTGTACGACGCCGGCTCGCCGCCGGCGCCAGCATGGCGCAGCACAAACTTCCGGATGTTCACAAGCGGGCCTCCGGGGGTCCCGAGATCGACGCGCAGCCACTTGTCGATCCCGTTGGAGCACCACTTGTTCGACGCGCCGCCCGAGCTACCGTTGACCGCCTTCTCCGGGCCTTCGGTCGCAGAGCACTGGCTGTCCGCGGTCGCGGGCTTGTTCAGCGCGAGATTGACTTCCGGCGGCAGCGACCCGGCCTGGCCGTAGGCCTCCAGCTCGTAGATGCGGGCTGCGGGATCGGTGGTCTGTGTCGGGGTGGTGACGTTGAGGCGGACGTAGCGGCTGGTTGCCCTCACGTCGTGGGTAGTGACGTTCGCCGTATTCGCGGTCACGGTGACGACCGTCGTCCACGTTGTGCCGTCAGCGCTCACCTGGATGTTGAAGGCGCGGGTGTTGTACGACGTCGGTTCTCCACCGGCGCCAGCATGCCGCACCACGAACCGCCTGATGGTCGCAGTGGATCCGAGATCGACGCGCAGCCACTTGCTGGCCCCCTTGGAGCACCACTTGTTCGACGCGCCGCTCCAGCTACCGTTGACGGCCTTCTCCGGGCCTTCGGTCGAAGCGCACTGGCTGTCCGCGGTCGCGGGCTTGTTCAGCGCGAGATTGACCCCGCCGTAGACCTCCAGCTCGTAGATGCGGGCCGAGGGATCAGTGGTCTGTGTCGGGGTGGTGACGTTGAGGCGGACGTAGCGGCCGGTTGCCGCCACGTCGCTGGTGGTGACGTTCGCTGTGTTCGCGGTCACGGTGACGGCCGTCGTCCACGTTGTGCCGTCAGCGCTGACCTGGATGTTGAAGGCGCGGGTGTTGTACGACGTCGGTTCCCCGCCGGCGCCCGCATGACGCACCACGAACTGCCTGATGGTCGCAGTGGATCCGAGATCGACGCGCAGCCACTTGCTGGCCCCCTTGGAGCACCACTTGTCCGACGCGCCGTACCAGCCACCGTTGACGGCCTTCTCCGGGCCCTCGGTCGGCGCGCACTGGCTGTCCGCGGTCGCGGGCTTGTTCCACGCGAGATTGACGTCGGGCGTGAGCGGAATCGCCAAACAGGTCTGGGACACGGTGAAGTCGCCTATTGGGTTGCCCGTGACCTCGGCGCTGCCGCTGATGATCTGCGACCCGGCCGGCACCCTGACCCGCGCCAGCGAAGTGCCACTGATGATGTCACCGTCGGGACCGGGAACGCTGATCGGGGGGAGTTGTTGGCCTTCCGGCGTCCAGAAGGACAGGGTCAGCGCCGTGAACTCGCCCTGCTCGGGGAGTGGCAGGTCGAAGGTCCAGACATCCAGGCCGACAAAGGGACCATTTCCGAGCACTTGGCAGTTCTGTGGGAAGCCTTCCGCGGTGCGGCCCACCTGCTCTCCCCAGAGGGGGATCTGAGCGCTCAGCTGCGCCCGAGCCGGTGTGGCGACCGACAGGCCGATTATGCAGACCAGCAACGCCCCGGCGAAACGGATTGAATTACGCATATGCATAGGAATCACGATTGCCTTTATCGATGGCCGGTAGCTAATTTGCCGCAATCCGTGGTGCTGCCTACCGTGGGCAGCTAACGCGTAGGGCGCGTACCGTCATGTTTACCCGAAAACGGTTAAAAAGAGATATGCTTATTGCCTGCCGCAACGGGCTGACCGGTCTGCCCGAGGTCGGGCTGAATGTCCGGATGCAGGTCAGCGTCGTCCTGCCGTCGGCGCAGGTCAAGGCCTTATCCCAGCCGGAAGCAGCATCTGAAACAACGCCGCTTTCGGTCAGGCGACAGGGAGCCCCGGGAGGCGCGTTGCCCCTCCCGGGGTGGAACCTCACAGAATTACCGATTGGTCCAGGGGCTTGTCCGTCGAGGCCGGTGGCCGTCGCGCGGTCTCGCACGTCGGGGCGGCGCTGCTGCGGCTGCTGGCTGATCGCAGCGGGCTGACCGGCGTTGTCGACGGCGGTGGCCCGGCGCGGGTTCGTTCCGGGTCGGGACCGGGGCAGGGTGGCTGGTCGACCTGACGGTGATGATCGCCGACGGCGGTGAGGCGATCGCGGCTATCGACAAAGTGCCCAACGCCAAAGGAACCCAACCGGCACGCGACGATCGGAGCCGATCAGCACGCTCCAGAACCCTTCGGTAGACACCCGCGGCCGGTGCACCGCCGCCGCCAGTCCCACGGTCACCTGCGCAGCGCGAGTACCGGCAGCGGGCGCACTCGACGGTGTCCTGGTCTTCGCCGCTGAACCCTCGCAGCTCGTCGTCGGGAGAGGTAGCCGGCCGATTTACGGGATGTCGGTGCCGTTTCCGTCCGTCACCAACCGGGCGGCCGTGTCCGGTAGCGCCACCTCGTGGCCCTTTGCGCACTTCACCACGACGCCAAGCGGACTCCCGCAGCCGGCATGCACGAGTTCGACGCCACCCTCCCGGCCGAGCCGCTCCCCCCACTGCAGCAGCGCGACGAGCACGGGGAACAGCTCCCGGCCCAGTTCGGTGAGGACGTACTCGTACCTGGTCCGCTTGCCCGGCTCCTGGTACGGCTGCCGCTGCAGCAGGCCGTCGGTGACCAGCTGTTTGAGCCGTTTGGCGGCCACCGCCTCGGTCAGGCCGGTACGCCGGGCCAGTTCGTCGAAGCGCCGGCCACCGTAGTAGATCTCGCGCATCAGGATCATCGCCGACCGGGTGCCGATCAGCTCCAGCGCGTGCTCCATGCGGCACCAGCCCTCCGCCTGCCACTCGTCGCGATCGGCGAAGCGGCCGGACAAGGTGATGACGGCGTCGGTGTCCGGCTTGGCCGGCCCGGCTGGCTGTGTCATGGCTACCACACCCATCTGGCTAGGCGATTGCATAGCCAGGGGTGTTACCGTTCTGGCTATGGTTTCCACTAGCCAGCCTAACACCGCCTCAGAGCCCCGCCCGGCCCCGACGACCGAGGCACGCCGACGATGGTTCGCGCTCTTCGTCGTCTGCCTGGGCGTGATGATGAGCTTCGTCAACGTGTCATCGACCATCTCGGCGCTGCCGCCGATCCAGGACGACCTACACATGTCCGCCAGCACGCTGGTCTGGGTAAGCAGCGCCTTCAGCCTCGCCGTGGTTAGCCTGGTCCTCTCCGCCGGCACCCTCAGCGACCTGCTCGGGCGGCGGCGGGTCTTCTCCTACGGCGTCGCTCTCTTCACCCTCGGCAGCGCGCTCGCCTTCGCCGCGCCGAACACGGGTTTGCTCATCACGGCCCAGGCCGTGATGGGCATCGGCGCGGCGGCCGTGTTGCCGTCGAGCCTGTCGATCGTGAGTCACGCCTTCACCGACCACCACGAGCGGACCGGCGCCATCAGCGTCTGGGCCAGCTGCGCCGGCCTCGGGCTGGCGATCGGACCGCTGGTGGCGGGCGCGCTCCTGGACCGGGCCTCCTGGCACGCGGTCTACCTCACCAACCTCGCCCTCGGGGCGCTCGCCCTCGTGCTCGCCCGGCCGTTCGTGACAGAGAGCAAGCACCCGACCCGGCGACTCGATCCCGCCGGCGTGCTGCTGGGCACCATCGCCGCCGCGTCAGCGACCTACGCCATCATCCAGGGCGGCGCCAGCGGCTACGGCCGGCCCCCGATCATCGTGGCCTACGCGGTCTTCGCCGCCTCGCTGGCGGCCTTCGTCCGGCTCGAACTCCGCCACCACGACCCCATGTTGGACCTGCGGCTGTTCAAGAGCGCCTCGTTCGCGACCGTGATGACCATCGCCGCCGTCACCATGTTCGGCTTCGTCGGCATCTCGCTGCTCACCGTCCTCTACCTGGAACGGATCGCCCACGCAAGCGCCCTGGAGACCGGCGTGAAGCTGCTCCCCATGTTCGTCCCCTACATCGTCGTCAGCGCACTCGCCGGACGCCTGGCCCGCCGGGTCGGCATAGCCCCCATGCTCGCCGCGGGGCTCGTTCTCATGGGCGCCGGGGCCCTCGCGCTGCTGATGGTCGGCCCGTTCAGCGGATACGCAGCGATGTGGCCGGCGCTGTTCGTCGCCGGCGTCGGCTCGGCGCTGCTGGTGGCGCCCTCGACCGCCGCCGCCGTCAACAGCGTGCCACCGCTGCAGGCCGGCATGGCCGCCGGCTCGGTCAACATGTTCCGCCAGTTGGGCAGCGTGCTAGGCCCGAGCATCCTCGGCACCCTCGCGACGACACGCTTCCCGAAGTACCTGCACGAGCAACTCGCGACGGCCGGAGTGCCGTCCGACACGGCCGAAGCGATCGTCGCGGGAGCCACGCGCGGCGGCAGCACCGCTCAGCTCCCGGCCCCGCTGGCACACACGCTCTCCCTCGCCGTGCCGCGAGCCTTCACCGACGCCCTTCACCTCGGCTGGCTCGTCGGCGGCGTCGTTCTACTGGTCATGGTGATCCCGACGATGCTGTTCATCCGGCACCGCCCCGCTCGTCACTGACGATCGAGAGGGGCGTCACCTGGCTCAGGCTGGGACACCCGACCGCACAACATTCCCGTCGGGACGACCTGCTCGTTGGGCGGAGATGCGAGGGCGATGCCCACACACGCTGCAAACCCTGAGCTACGTGAGCCCGTACCGGCACCACCGGCAATCCGCTTGAAACCCGTGGCGAATCACGCGAAGGGTCAGCACCGACCGGTACGGGACCTACTGACATGCTTGCCGTCAGCTCACATCCACCTGGACGCCTGGCCGGCCGTTCTCCACCACAAAGCTGGCCCTGGTCGACACCGGGACGCCCAGCTCGGTGACATACGGCACGACGCGGTAGTCGGTGCGCCACATCTGCTGGTCGAGCTGGCAGCGAACGTATCCCCGCCGACCGTTGTAGAACCGCATGTGCGGGTTGCTGGCCAGCCACTCGGTGCCCCGGGTGTCCATGTCGGAGCCGTTGCCACCCGAGGTGATGGAGGTGCCGAGAAATTCGACCCCGACGGTGCGGGACGACTGGTCGTCGAAGTTCTGCTTCAGGTCGGCGACCATGCTGCAGTGCGCGTCGCCGGTGACCACCACCATGTTCTGTACGCCACGCTCGACCACACCGTCGAAGAGGCGCTGCCGGGCCGCCGCGTAACCGTTCCAGTTGTCGTCCGACAGCCGCTTGCCGGGACCCGGGTCCCGGTCGGCTTCGGCGATCACAGTCTGGTTACCCAGCACGTTCCACCGCGCCGTCGAGGCGGCCAGACCGTCGAGCAGCCACCGCTCCTGGGCGCTGCCGAGCATGGTCCGGGACGGGTTGTCCATCCCGGCGGGCACCTGGTCGGACCGGTACTGCCGGCCGTCGAGGATGTTGAACTCGGCGAGGTTCGCGTAGCGCAGCCGCCGGTACAGCCGCATGTCCGCTCCCTGCGGGATGCTCACCCGGCGCAGCGGCATGTGCTCGTAGTACGCCTGATAGGCGAGCGCCCGGCGCTGCCGGAAGCTCTCCTGCGACTGCTTCGGATCCTCGGACGTCCCGTCGGCGTAGTTGTTCTCCACCTCGTGGTCGTCCCAGGTGACCGCCCACGGGAACCGGGCATGCGCGAGCTGCAGATCCGGGTCGGTCTTGTACTGGGCGTGCCGGATCCGGTAGTCGCTGAGCGAGAAGATCTCAGTGGCGGGCAGGTGCGGCCGGCCGATCGCGCTGACTCCCGGGCCCTCGTAGATGTAGTCGCCAAGGTGCAGGACCAGGTCCAGGTCCTCCTCAGCCAGGTGCCGGTAGGCGGTGAAGTGCCCGGCCGGCAGGTTCTGGCAGGACACAAAGCCGAAGGCGAGCCGCCGCCGGTCCGCGTCGTACGCCGGGGCCGTGCGGGTTCGCCCGACCGGGCTGAGCTGCGTGCCCACCCGGAACCGGTAGAAGCACTCGCGGTCGGGGCGCAGCCCGGTGACCTCCGCGTGCACCGAGTGGCCGAGCTCTGGTGCGGCGAGTTCCTCGCCCGCGCGGACCACCTGCCGGAACTGCTCGTCCTCGGCCACCTGCCAGAGCACCGGGACGACCCGGGCCGGCATCCCACCCGACCCGTCAACAGCCAGCGGGTCCGGCGCCAGCCGGGTCCACAGGACGACCCCGTCGGGGTACGGGTCACCGGAGGCGACGCCCAGAGTGAACGGGTTGTCGGCGAAACTGGGGTCGGCCCAGGCCGGTGCCGCGGAGAAGCCGGCGATGGCGGCGGCGACTCCTGCGCCGGTCGCACCCGTGAGCCCGAGGAATGTGCGCCGGTGAAGTGAGGGCATGCGACTGTCCCTTCAGGGGTGACAAGAGATCACCACCGATTCTTGGGACCAAGATGGCCGCCGGGTGGCCGTACGGACACAACAGGCGAACGCGTCCGCAATCATCCGAGGCCCGGCTGGGCGCCGACCACCAAGGCGGGCGGCAACGAAACACGAGACGCGATCGTGCATCCGGTATATCCGCGTCGCCGAGTCGACTGCCGGTTGGCGCCCTCGCACACCGCGTCAGGGACGTCGCACCGCCAACTGCCCCGCCGGCGCGATCGAAGCTGGCTACGGATCGACCAGGGCGGTGGCCTTTGCCCGCCCTCGTGTAGGACCATCCAAATCTCGACCGGCTGATCCGCTGTCACCCGGCCCGGGCGAACAGCAGGGCAGCCGTCGGCGGGCGCCTTAACGCAATCGTCGTCGGACCGCCGCCGGCACGTCTACTTAGAGCCCCTAACTCTTTGAGCGTTGGAGTCGGCGCCAGCAGATGATGGCGCAGGCGAGGGTGAGGAAGGCTTCGTGGATGTCGTCGCGGATCTCCCAGCGGATGCGTAGGCGGCGGAACCAGTGCAGCAGGGCGATGGTCTGCTCGACGACCCACCGTCGGGTGCCCAGGCCCGAGCCGTGGCTGACGCCGCGTCGGGCGATGACCGGGGTGATGCCCCTGTCTCGGAGTTGGCGGCGGTAGCAGTCGTAGTCGTAGCCGCGATCGGCGTAGAGCCGCGTCGGTCGTTGCCGCGGACGACCACGGATGCCTCGGATCGGTGGAACCTTGTCGACCACGGGCAGGAGTTGGGTGACGTCGTGTCGGTTGCCGCCGGTCAGGCTTGCGGCGAGGGGGATGCCGCCGGCGTCGGTGATGACGTGGTGTTTCGAGCCCGGTCGGCGGCGGTCGACCGGGCTCGGACCGGTTTTGGGCCGCCCTTGAGCGCCCGAACGTGGGAGCCGTCGATCACCGCCCGGGACATGTCCAGCTGCCCGGTGCCGCGTAGTCGCCCCAGCAGCACCTCGTGCAGCCGTTGCCACACCCCGGCGTCGTTCCAGTCCCGCAACCTGCGCCAGCAGGTCATGCCTGACCCGAATCCGAGTTCCTGAGGCAGGTACTCCCACGGGATCCCGGTATAGAGCACGAACAAGACCCCGCACAGCACCTTCCGGTCATCGAGCGGCTTGCGACCGGGATAGCGACGCCGACGAGGCGGTCGGGGCGGCAGCAACGGCTCGATCTCGGCCCACAGGTCGTCCGAGACGATCCACGGCGGTTCCTCACCTCGCCTCACGGCCGATCACTGTAGTTGATCGTCCATGAGGGATAGACCCGAGCATCCGCCTAGATCATTCTGTTAGGAGTTCTTAGTCGTCATCGCAAGCAGTAGTGGTCTTTGCTTGGTACGGCGACGGTACATGGCACCGCCCACCAAGCCGCTCACCTGCGCTGAAGCCCGTGCAGGGTTAGGTCTTCTTCTCGCCGCATCCTCCCTCACCGCCGCCTGACTGACGCGCTGAACGTTTCAGGGAACTCAGGCGGGGCAGATATTCGTGACCGACCATGAAGACCAGGGAGGCCACGACCATGGCTAAGGGCGACATCGAGACGTATCCGCAGGACGGGCAGTGGAAGAACCGTCCGGAGGGCAACCAGCGGGCGAGCACCGTTCACGACACGAAGGAGGAAGCGGAAGCCGCCGGCCGGGAGATGGCCAAGCAGCGCGACGCCGAGCACGTGATCAAGAAGCAGGACGGCACGATCGGGGAGAAGAACACCTACCCGCGCAGCCGCGACCCCCGAGAGATCCCCGGTTGAGCCGCATGTACATCGCAGGGGCCGTCATCCCGTGGGAAGACGGCCTTTGCCGTGTGGATGAGCAGCCAGATCACGAAGGCCGGCGTCGACACCGTGCGGCCCGCCAGCGAAGAGAGGGGTTCGGGACAGCAGTGGAAGGCCGGATCTGCCACGCTGACCACTGACCAGCCGTGCTGCTCCGTGTGGGACGGACTGACGCGCAACAGCGGACTAGAGCATGGCCGAGCACCTGGCCCCATCACGGTCGGCTTTGACCACGCCGCCCCTGGCGAATCCAAACCGCCTGGCGGTGGGGCAGATGGTCGTGGTCGGTGCGGCGGCCGCCCTGCTTCTGAGAGGGACCACCAGCGGCCCGTGGGTGCTGCTCGCGCTCTTTGTCGGGCTGCACGTCGTGCTGCTCATCGGCGCGGTGGCGCTGCTAACGGTCGAAGGGGTGTCTGCCGGCGTCGGTTGGCGCCGCTGACCTGCGTGAGCTGTCAGCCGGCGTCGCTCTCCCCCGGGTCTGCGTCGGTCAGCTTGGCTGTACCGATGGCTGTACAGCCTCAGTGCTTCTGCGTCTCGTAGCGGGCTTCGGCTTCTGACGTACGGACCCACGAGATGATCACTCCGTCGATGTCGCCGCTTGGCCCTTGCCCTGTTCCGAGGTTGATGTCCCACTGCTGAACCGTGATCGCGGTCGAGTTCTTCGATGTCGGCGCAGCCACCGCCGTGGGTGGCGGCTGCACCGTCCCACGTCAACACGCTCGACCGGCCCTCGCCGAACGCGCTGGCGATCCGTCACACGCCTCGGCCGCCGACCGGCTACAACGCTGCTACGAACGAACCGAAGACGTCATCAACGCGTTCTTCGACCTCGCCGACGCGATCATCACCGTACGTAGCCTCATCCGGCGGTCATGGACCTCTACTGCTGGAACACCCGCCCCAACCGCCGCCCATGATCAAACGCAATTCTGCGCTAGTGCGGTGTCCACTGACGTTCACCGGGTTTCCGGTGCAGCGTTGTGGATCCTCGCCGTGTGGCGAGCGACTCCCCACCGGTTGGTGGGGCGGGCCTCCGCGGGCCACCTGATCCTCGCGCCGCTTGTTGGGGGCGGCGGGGGTCACGTCGGGACTGGCCGGCACCGGGCAGGTGTCGGCCGGCTCGACGGTGCGTGACCACCCCGGGCACCACCACGACGGGTGGTGTGGGGGTGGTGGGTCCGCCGCCCGGGATGCGGGTGGCGATGGTGGCGGCCGCGACCAGGTCACGGTGCCCGGAAAACTGACAGTGGGGGCAGGACATGGTCCGCCCACGCGGTTTCGGGATGCGCCGCCGGCAGGCGGGGCAGGTGGAGGAGGTGCCACGCTCGTCGACCAGGTGGACGGTGATGCCGGCCAGGACAGCCTTGTCGATCAGGATCTGCAGGAGCCGGCCGATCTGCCACTGCCGCAGCCGCAGGTTGTGCCGCCGCCCCGCATCAATGCCGAGCACTCCGCGCGGGTCACCGACGTGCAGCACACCGACCCGCTGCGCCACCGCCCAGGACACCACCGTGCGGGCGGCTTCGTGCTGGGCCTGCCGGACCCGACGCCGGTGCCGGCCCTCCACCAGCCGGGCCCGCCGCCGGTACTTCCGCCACCGGCGCGACCCCCGCTGCCCCGGCTTCGGCGCACACCCCGCCGTCGCCCGGCGGCGAGCCTTCGTATCCGCCAGATGCATCCGATGCTCGGCGCGGATCGCCCGCCCCGACACCAACAACCCGGCACCGTCCGGGCCGGCCACCGCGTACGGGTGGATGATCCCCAGATCCACCCCGGCAACCCGGTCCTGGTCCGGGCCCTGGCCGGGCAGGTAGGTCGCGACCGGGACTTCGGCGGTCACGTCCAGGAACAACCGGCCACCCTCACACAGCAGAGTGACCGACCGGACCTGCTCCACCGGATACGGCACGTCCCTGGCCAGGCGCAGCCACAACGGCGACGAGCCTTTCGCCACCGGGATCCGCACCCGACGCCCGTCGAGGGTGAAGGTGCCGTGATACCAGCGCACCGGCATCAACCCGCGCCGCCGACGCGGGAAGCGGGCCGACACGTCCCCGTCCTTACGGCGCTTCGCCGCCGCGAACCACGCGTCGGAGAACCGGCGCAACACCGACCGGGCACCCACCGAGTCCAACTCGCCGAACGTGCCCGACCCCGAAGCCGCCAACTCCCGACACAACTCCTGATAGCCCACCAACGGCGCCGCCTGACGGCGCCGCCGCCACGCGTTGACCTCCAACACGCACGCCCACACGTCACCAGCCGAACGCAGCAACCCGAAACACCGCCGCCGCTGCCCCGACGTCACCCGCAACGCCACCCGCCCCGTGCGATACACCACACGAGGCGCACAAGGATTCCGACGACGAGCCACAACCCGACCCAACACCACCCGTACGACAAAATCGCCGAGCCACCAACCCGGCGAACGTTAGTGGACACCGCACTAGCTTTTGCGGAAGGGGTGTGGCGGCTCTTCAGGTTTCTGGGAGCCGCCACACCGGGGGTCACATGACGAACGGGAATGTGCTCCAGCCGTAGCCGAGCTGCACTCGGGATGGGATGGCGAGGCCGTTGTTCGGGTAATACCAGAGGTAGCCCGAAGCGTCGACGCCGAGTACGTCAGCGTGTTCGTCGCCGGAGAAGTCCGAGGCGAAGACGTGTTTGAAGGTGCCCCAGCCGTAGCCGAGCTGCACCCGGGACGGGATGGCGAGGCCATTGTTCGGGTAGTACCAGAGGTAACCCGAAGCGTCGACGCCCAACACGTCCGCATGCCCGTCACCGGAGAAGTCGGCCGCCATGACCTGCTTGAACGTGCCCCAGCCGTAGCCGAGCTGCACCCGGGCTGAGAGGGCAAGACCATTGTTCGCGTAGTACCAGAGGTTGCCGTCGGCGTCGACGCCGAGTACGTCGGCCTTCCCGTCGCCGGAGAAGTCGGCCGC